>JAYYZW010000149.1:0-13550 GCA_036339995.1 Pseudomonadota bacterium | reverse complement strand
GTCCGCGCGGACGTACAGCGGGCTTTTAGCGAAAAAATCCAGGGGGAGCTCGATTCGACTTCATGGGCGTCCGGCTGTCAAAGCTGGTACCTAGCCCCCGACGGCAGAAACTTCAGCATCTGGCCTGGTTTTACGATGTCCTACTGGTTCAAAACGCGCCACTTCGAGCCGAGTAAATATGAGCTCTTGACCTGCAAATCCAGGGCGTCGCCCGGCTAAGTCGAGCGGATTGCCGCCTGACGACAACCGCCTTCAGGACCTTTCCCGGAAAGTCGCTCGTCCTAGCAACCTGACGGCCGCTCGAGCACGATTGCGATCCCCTGACCGATACCGATACACAAAGTGACGAGCGCGTAGCGGCCGCCGCTGCGTTCGAGCTGGCGCATGGCGGTCAGCACGAGATGGGCACCCGAAGCGCCGAGCGGATGGCCAATCGCGATCGCCCCGCCGTTTGGATTGACGCGCGGGTCGTCGAACGCCAGTCCTAGTTCCTTGAGGCAGCCGAGTACCTGCGGCGCAAACACCTCATTGATCTCGATGACATCGATGTCCTCCAGGGTCAGGCCCGCGCGTTCCAGGGCCTTGCGCGAAGCGGGCACCGGTCCGAGCAGCAGGGCGGCGGCGCCGTCATTGATGCCTGAAGCATTCCCCGCTGTTACCACGCCGTTGGTGAATAGGGGTTTGAGTGACGCGAGTTTTTCGAGGGTCGTATCCGGCCGCGGATGCTCGTCGGCCGTCACCATAACCGGCGGGTCCTTGCGCCGCGCCGCGAGGGTCTCAACAGGCGTGATCTCGTCGTCGAAGAATGCCACCGCTTTTGCCGCCGCATATTTTTTCTGCGACCCGAGTGCAAAGGCATCACTGTCTTCGCGTGACACGTCGATGTCCGCGACGATGTTGTCCGCGGTCTCGCCCATGGAATGCTCTCCAATCTCGCCCAGCAGTTTCTTGTTCGGAGACCTCCACCCCATCACCGTATCGTGAATAGGCTGGTTGCGCGCATACGCGGTATCGGCTTTCGCGAACACGTAGGGGGGCGGCTCATGCTTTCGATGCCACCGGCGATCATGAATTCGCCCTCGCCGAGCTTGAGCGCACGCGCCGCGTCGAGCACCGCGGCCGCGCTGCTACCACACAAACGATTGGCGGCGACCGCCGCGACCTCAACCGGGAGGCCCGCGATCAAGGCGGCGTTGCGTGCGACGTTGCGGCAATCCTCGCCGGCCTGATTGGCGTCACCGATGACGACGTCCTCGACGGCCGCTCCGTCGATGCCGCGCCTGTTCAGCACGGCGCGTATGCATGTGCCCAATAATTCATCGGGTCTGACGCCGGCTAGGGCGCCGCCGTGTCGGCCGAAGGGCGTTCTCAATCCATTATAAATTTACGTGTCGTTCGCTCCCTTCATCCCAATAGATCGTTCTTCGTGCTCGAGCCTAAATATTTTGATTGTCCCGGCTTGACTCCCGGCTGAGGCGTGGCGCCGGTTGAACGCCGCAAACCTTGGGGACCGACCTGCTTCTGAAAAATTCCGTCCTCTACTTCGTGCGCGAGCGGCCTCAAGCCGCGCTCGCCGTCGTGGACAACGGCCCGAGGCCACCGAATCGCTTAAAGTATCCTGCGGCCGGAGCCGGCAGGCGCCCTTCCGCATTCCGCATCGCCGTTGGTGTATAGGCCACCGCGTCTAGATGGACCCGACGGTAGATCTCGGCAGCGATCCGCCGGGCGTCCTGTCCCGGCCAGCCAGGTGGCAGCAGATCTTCGGGCAGGTCGGTGGTCTTGAGCAGAATGCGCCGGTATTCGTGGATCAGGAGCGTGCGCAGCACAAAGGCGTCGCGCGCTGACAGTGTCCGGGCATGAGATACCATGTCGAGCAGCGGTGAGAAGTCGTCGATGAATGCAGCGAAACGCGCGGCCAGGTCATCGAGCTGCCAGCATTCATGGACGCGGCCGGCGAGCGTCGTTCCGGGGCCGCCGTCGGCCCTCGCCGCCTGCCACACGACCACATCCCGCTCGAAACCGAGCGCCGCCAGGGTTTCTTCCAGGGCGGCACGGTTGGCGCGCGGGTGCGCGAGCACACCGCTAGTAAGAAGGCCGAAACCCTGCCAGCCCAATTGCTTTCTGAGTTCTTCGCGCTGAGGCGCTTCGAGTCCGGCCGGCGTGACCAGAGTCCAAGTGCCGTCCCAGTCACGCGTGCCGGCGGCGTAGATGCGTTCGGCGGCGCGTTCGTACTGCCGCCGCCCGAACTCGGTATAACTGTAATAACTCTTGCGGCCTGATTGTGTCGATAACACCCAGCCTTCCTGTCCGAGCCGAAAGACCGCGGTTCGGATCTGACGCGCGTTCAGGCCGAACTCCTCCATCACGTCGACCAGGCTGCCGAGCCAGACGCTGTTGCCCTGCTGTGAAACGGTGTCGCCGAACACGGTGATGGCCAGCGATCCGGCGCGCGGCGGATGCGCCTGCAGCAGTTCGCGAATGGCCGTTGCCAGCGCCGTTTTCCCCGTCGCGACCACCTCAAACCGCCTGATCGAAATCGATGATCACTTCGTCGCTGATGGGGTGAGCCTGGCAGGTAAGTATGTAGCCTGCTGTGATCTCGGCGTCTTCTAGGGCATGGCGTACGTCCATCTCAACCTCGCCCGCCACGAGCTTCGCCTTGCACGTCGCGCACGCGCCGCCCTTGCAGGCAAACGGTAGATCGACGCCCGCATCGAGCGCTGCATCGAGCACGTTTTCACCATCGGGCGACAATTCTAGACGGATCTCCCGGCCGTCGGCCTTGACCGTAACCCCACACAAGCGGCCGCCGAACTTGCGCGCCCGTTCATGATGCTTGGCGACCGCCGCGGCCGCGTCGGCCGCAGACGCCCCAAACAGTTCATAGTGAATCTTCGCTTCATCAATGCCGCCGTCCCGCAAGCCGCGCGATACCTCGGAGATCATCGCCTCGGGTCCGCACAGGAAAAATTCGTCCACGGCCTCGAGATCGAGCAGGTGCCGACACAGGTCCGCGCCTTTACGGTTATCGATGCGCCCGTTCAAGATGTCGATACCGCGATTTTCACGGCTGAGTACATGGATAAGCTGGAAGCGCGACACGTAACGGTTTTTCAGGCGATCGAGTGCTTCGCGGAACATGATGCTCGCCACCCGTTGGTTGCCGTATAAGAGCGTGACGTGGCTTTGTGGCTCCCTTGAGAGGATCGACCTGATGATCGACAGCACGGGTGTGATGCCGCTGCCGGCGGCGATGCAGAGGTAGGTCTTGTCATTGTCGGATGAGAGCTCGGTGTAGAAGCTGCCCTCGGGCGGCATCACTTCAAGAGTGTCTCCTGTCTTGAGCGAGGCGTTGGCAAAAGTTGAAAACCGGCCGCCCTCGACGGCCTTTATCGCGACCTCGAGCTTATCTTCGTCGACGCCGCTGCAGATGGAGTAGGAACGCCTGAGGTCTTCTCCGTCGATGGTCGACAGCAAAGTTAGATATTGCCCTTGTTTAAACCGATATCGATCGCTGAGCGCGTCCGGCACCTCGAATCTCAAGCACACAGCCCCTTCAGTTTCGGGGCGCACGTCGGCCAAACTGAGTTTGTGAAAACCGGCAGTGGTCATGATCGGACGGCTACCGGACGACTGTTCGCCATGTAGGAGCCCGCTTGCGGGAGGTCGACATGTCGTTTCATTCGATGCATCTCTTCACAGGCACTTGAAATAATCGAACGGCTCGAGGCATGCGCAGCAGCGATACAAGGCTTTGCAAGCGGTCGATCCGAATTCACTGAGGCGTTCGGTATCGAACGCCCCGCACCGCGGGCAGATGACGTGAACGGCACCACCCCGCAGCATTTCTTTGTCGCCGGTAGCCCCGACCGGCGGTGCAATACCGATCGCGCGCAGCTTGCCGCGCCCGGCTTCACTCATCCAGTCGGTGGTCCACGCCGGCGCGATTTGAGTTTCGACCGTCACCGTTCGGCATCCTGCTTCCATGAGGACCCGTTCGATGTCCTGCTCGATGGCACGCATCGCCGGGCAGCCGCTGTAGGTGGGCGTGATGACCACCGTCACCTCGCTACCCGACACGCGAACATCGCGCAGGATGCCTAAGTCTTCGATCGTGAGGACCGGAATCTCCGGATCGCGGACGTTTGCGAGAAGCGTGCGAACGCCGTCCTCATCGATTGGGCGGGAATCCATCCGCTCCTCCCGGCGCCGGGTGCAGGTCACCATTCGAGTTCCGGGTAAGTCCGCTGCAATACCTGCAATTCGGCGAGTAAATGACCCATATGCTCGGTATGCACACCCTCGCGCCCACCGGTGGCCTGCCAGTCGTCATGCGGGATCTGGAGCGTCGCCTCGGTCAGGGTCGCTTCCACTTCGCGGCGCCAAGGCGCGTAAACGTCGACGAGATCAGGAACGACCTTGGCATCCGCCCTCGCTCGATCGACTGCGTCGCCGGCAAACAGTTCGTGGCTATAGCCCCACAGTTCGTCGAGCGCGGATTGGGCACGGTCATGGCTCTCGGAGGTGCCATCGCCGAGGCGCAGGATCCACTCACCGCTACGGCGGACGTGGTAGGCGCATTCCTTGACCGCTTTAGATGCGATGGCCGCGAGCGTCTCGTCCGCGGAACCCTTCAGCATCGCGAAGAGTTCGCGGTGGTAAACGTCGAGCAGAAATTGCCGCACGAGCGTAAACGCGAAATCGCCGACCGGCAGTTCGACCATCAGAAAATTTCTGAACTCGCGTTCATCGCGGAGGTAGGCGAGGTCATCTTCACTGCGTCCACGGCCTTCGATCTCGCCCGCATGGCTGAGCAGCATGCGCGCTCGCCCAATATGGTCCAGCGCGGTATTGGCGATCGCGATGTCCTCCTCGAGGAACGGGCTGTGGCCGCACCATTCCGACAGCCGCTGGCCGAGAATGAGTGCGTTGTCGCCGAGGCGCAGAACCGTTTCGAAATGTGCCCCGCTCACAGTTTCAGCTCGTCCGGTATGTCGTAGAAGGTCGGATGCCGGTAAATTTTATCCTCGGCTGGATCGAAAAAGGCTTCCTCGTCGTTGGCCTGGCTTGCATGGATGTCACTAGAGCGCACGACCCAGAGACTGACGCCTTCCTGACGGCGCGTGTAGGTGTCGCGTGCCGCCTGCAGTGCCTGCTCGGGATCGGCGGCATGCAGGCTCCCCACGTGTTTGTGATCGAGTCCGCGGCGACTGCGCACGAACACTTCCCAAAGGGGCAGATGCTTGCTCGTCATGTCTTTGATCTCCGGCGCTCAGGCGGCTGCGCCGGCCTCGCGCATGCGCTGCTTTTCCGCGTAGGCCATCATCGCCTCGCGCACCCACTGCCCGTCGTCTTGCGCTTTGCGGCGCGCCGCCATGCGTGCACGGTTGCAGGGACCGTTGCCGGCGAGCACGCGCTGGAATGCTTCCCAGTCGATCTCGCCGAAATCGCAATGGCCGCTGTCGGCGTTCCACTCGAGGTCGGGGTCCGGGATCGTAAGACCCAGATGGCGGGCCTGCTCGACCGTTTGATCGACGAATTTGTGTCGCAGTTCGTCGTTGCCCTGGCGCTTGATCTTCCACCGCATCGACTGCTGCGAATGCGCTGATTCCGCGTCGTGTGGCCCGAACATCATGAGCGTCGGCCACCACCAGCGATCCAGTGCATCCTGCGCCATCGCTTTCTGTGCGGGTGAGCCCTGGCAGAGCGTCTGCATGATTTCGAAGCCCTGGCGTTGATGAAAACTCTCTTCTTTGCAGATCCGCACCATTGCGCGTGCGTACGGTCCGTAGGACGTGCGGCAAAGCGAAATCTGATTGACGATCGCCGCGCCGTCAACCAGCCAACCGATGGCGCCGACATCGGCCCAGGTCAAAGCGGGGTAGTTGAAGATGCTCGCGTACTTCGCCTTGCCTGACAGCAGGTCGTCGATCATCTCTTCACGGGCGATCCCGAGGGTTTCGGCGGCACTGTAGAGATAAAGTCCGTGCCCGGCCTCGTCTTGCACCTTGGCCAGCAGAATCGCTTTGCGGCGTAGCGTCGGCGCGCGCGTGATCCAGTTACCCTCGGGCAATTGCCCGACCACCTCGGAATGCGCGTGCTGCGAGATCTGGCGGATCAGGTTGCGGCGGTATTTTTCCGGCATCCAATCCCGCGGCTCGATCTTCTCCTCGGCATCGATGGTCTGTTGAAACCGTAATTCTTCGGCGCTCGACGGAATTTCGGACATATCGGTGGCCTCGTAGTGCAGAGGATCCCGGGCCACGGCTGCCGTGGACGGATGGCATAAAATATTACAAATTATTGTCGTTTGTCCATATTTTTGTAACATATCGGCTCCACACCGAAGACGGGGGCGCGGTTGTCATCGACCGAGCAACCCAGATAGATTAGCGTCGTGCCAGTGGATTTAAGGTTATACCCCCGGCTGCAAGCGTGATTGATAGCCACGCACGACGCCTCGGACCCCGATGGAAGAAACGCAATTTTTCTTCACCCCCTTGTGGCGGCACAACAGGCGCGCGAACGGCAGCGACTGGGTGTCGCGCAGGAATGCGATGCTCGAGAAAATCTATGCCTTGATGAAAGCCGAAGAGGGGGTGCGAAAGACGAATTTCGGCGGGTGGCAAAGCGACGACGACCTGTTCAAGTTCGACGAATTCGAGTGGCTGCTGGAGAACATCATCACGCTCGGCAACACGCTCGCACCCGAATTCTGTACTAACAAGCAATTCAACGACGGCCATCTGTGGGCTAACGTCAACGGCAAGGGCAATTTCAACGCTATGCACACCCATCCCGAATCGATCCTTTCCGGAACTGTGTATTTGAAGTTCGACGGCGAGGAACAGGGGATCATCGAGTTTTTCGACGCCCGCGAAGGCAGTCCGACCGCGCATTGGCAATGTTATACGCAGTTCGAAGAGAAGAACCTGCTCACCAACGACGTTTATTCCGTTGTACCCAAAGAAGGCGATATCCTGTTCTTTCCCGGCTGGTTGAAACATTGGGTGTCGCCCAACCAGAGCGACGAAGACCGGGTGTCGATTTCATTCAACATGAGCATACGGTGAAGGCGATGAACCATGGTCCTAGCCTGTTTGGCTGAACACGGCCGCCAGCGCGTGTGGCGGGCTTTATCGTAGCGCGTCGATAACATCCGTGTTCTACCGATTAGCCGCCGATGCCGTGCTGTTGGTGCATTTCGGTTTTATCCTGTTCGTCGTTCTGGGCGGAATCATCGCCTTTCGCTGGCCGCCGATAATTTACTTGCATCTTCCCACCGTGGTTTGGGGCGCGCTCATCGAGTTTCAGGGCTGGCTCTGTCCACTGACGCCGCTCGAGCAACACCTGCTCCGCGCCGCCGGTGAAGAGAGTTACACAGGCAGCTTTATTGAGCGCCACCTGCTCCCGGTGATTTATCCTGCGGCGCTCACCGACACGGTACAGATCGTTATTGGTATGCTCGTCGTCGCGGTGAACCTCACGATCTATACGGTGCTCTGGTATCGAAGTTTAAATCACGGCGCGCGGAGTTGATTGCGAGGCGACCTCGTCGACGGCACGAGTTTATCTACCATGCGCCTGCAAGTGGGAATATCGAGATCAAGATCACTACGCATCCGCTGACGACAAAACGCTGGGACAGTTTCGTCACTTTGTTCGGCGAACGCGGCGGCCTTGACCGGGCTACCCCTGTTGGGCGTGATCGCGGGCGCCGGTGGGCTCGTGCTGTCGCTCCTGCACGTTAGTCCCCTGCTGGTCGGCACTGATCGGCGGGATCCTGGCTTGACGGGTATGGTTCCCTAGTGTTCGGTGTTCGGTGTGCGGTGTGCGGTGTGCGGATCCGCACTGTACCTCGGCCTGCTTTTCATCGATCATAGGTCCGAGTAAAGTCGGCCATCCGTTGAGACACTACGAGGAAAAAATAAATGAGTGACCCCGTTCGAGCAGCCGATACCCCTTTCGCAGTCGATGTCGAAGCCGGCAAGAGTTATTTCTGGTGCGCTTGCGGCAAAAGCGCAAACCAGCCTTTTTGCGACGGCTCGCATCAGGGCGGCGAATTCACGCCGGTAAAGTTCGACGCCGATGAGTCGAAGCAGGTCTTTCTCTGCGGCTGTAAGACCACGGGCAATCAGCCCATGTGCGACGGCAGCCACAAAAACGCTTAGAAGGCGCGGCGCGCCCGAGCGGCGTCGATGTTCACGATCCGGAACTACGGGGACGCGGACCGCAGCGATCTGCTAGCCCTCGCCCGCACGCAGTTGGTTGACCCGGCGAACGACAAAACCGCGATTGAGCGCTACTTAGCCCACCTCCTGGAGGAGGTGGGCAACGGCGCTAAAATCGTCCTCGCGGAAGACTCCGGTGTGCTGGGCGGCTTCGTCGCGATGTCGGCGCCGCTCGCCGCCGAGGCTGACGACTCGCCTGCAGAAACCTATGTGATGATCTCCGATATTTACGTTACACCAAACCGGCGCAGGAACGGTATTGCCACTGCGCTGACCCACCGTGCCGAAGAGATCGCGCGCGAAGCGGGCGCGAGTCGGGTTACCTTGAAAGCGCTGTCCCGCAATATCGATGCGATCGCCTTTTATCGCCGGCAGTCGTACCGCGAACAGTTCGTGGTGATGGACAAAGTCCTGACGGCTTGAATAATGAATACGACGACTTATTAGATGTTGATAATGATTGGACGTTTTGATGGTTGATACGATGATGACTGTGGCACCGCGCCCACAAAATGTGCACGAACACTATCACGCGCATGTCTATTTCGATGCCGCGACGGTCGTCCTTGCGCGCAGTTTGCGCACTACGGCCGCCGAGGATCTCGACGTAAAGGTCGGCCGCTTTCACGAAAAGCCCGTGGGACCGCATCCGTGCTGGAGTTTTCAATTGGCGTTCGACGCCGTGGCATTTGACTCTGTCATCGGCTGGCTCGACAAACGCCGCAAGGGACTCACCGTTTTCGTACACGGACGAACCGGCGACGACTACGCCGATCACACTGACTCCGCCTACTGGCTCGGTGAACCGCGCGAGCTGAAAGTGTCTATGTTCAAACGATGAGCTGCAAGCGTAGGTTGGCGAGGTTTGCACCACGCCTGCGGACGGCGCCGCGTTAAGGAACTTCTGAATAAGTTATGGTGCGAGTGAATTGTGCATGAAATCGTGCAGATCAAGGCACGAATCGCAGGCAATAGCGGGGACTATCGGCAAGATTCGTAACGTAAGGCTCCGCGATTTCAGGCGCCAGGCAAGTGTGCCATAACTTATTCAGAGGTTCCTTAAATGTCCCAGCCCGGTAATCCCTCATCCAACTGTACGCCGAAGGAATTCAGGGCCATCGACACCAGGTTGTACTGGCCTACGGTAAACACGAGGTCCATGAGCTGCAGCTGATCTAGGTGGACGGCAAGCGCGTTCCAGGTCGCGTTGGTGATGAACGCATCCGCGTGCAGCTCGTCGGTCGCCTGCAACAGCAAACGGTCCAATTCGGAAAGTCCTGGCGTCGAAGGGCCGGTTTTCGCGCTGCGAATTTCGTCGTCCGTCATGCCCGCCCGTCGCGCAACCATGACGTGCTGGCCCCATTCGTACCCGGCCTGGCACAGGTATCCGATCCGCAGGATGACCAGTTCGCGCTCACGCACCTCAAGGGATTGCTTGAACAAAACGTGGTTGGCGAACACCAGCCAGCGGCGCATGAGATCGGGGTGGTTGGTCAGGGTCTTGAAAATATTGTGATCGGCGCCTGCCTCGACGAAGGGCTTCATCGACACTTCGGCGGCGTCGCTCCATTCGTCGGCTTCAAGTGGGCGAATGCGGGGCTTGGACAAACGCATGTGGGATCCTTTGCTCGTGTACTAAGGGTGGCGCCATGATGCCATCACTCGATGCTCGGTTGCGACAGTTGCCGAGAACGCGGGTTTTGACGATAAGGCATGGCACCTATCGGGAACCCGCCAAGAACCACTGCGGGCACGATATCCCCGCGGGATTCGACAATCGGAGCAGGGATTCGTATGTTGTGGACAGCCAAACCGAGGATGCGACGTGCTATTCCCCATCGCCATTACTCTGCACCTGCTGTCGGCCGTCGTCTGGATCGGCGGCATGTTCTTCGCTTACATTTGCCTGCGCCCGAGCCTGCCGGAAACGCTGGAACCGCCGCAGGCGGCCCGGCTGGTACACGCAAGCTTCGGTCGCTTCTTCCGCTGGGTCTGGGCGGCCGTGATCATCCTGCTGCTGACGGGCTTCTACATGGCGATCATCCGCTACGGCGTCGGCATCTGGCCGCTGTGGCTGTATACCATGATGGGGCTGGGGATCGTCATGATGTTGCTGTTTGCTCACGTGTACTTCGTACCTTTTCGGCGGCTAGGTACCGGCCTCGCCGAGAGTGATGCCGAATCGGTGCGCCGGGCCATCACCCAGATCCGAACGATCGTGGGCGTCAACCTGTGCCTCGGGATGATCGTCGCGGTCAGTGCCAGTGCCGGACGCAACTGGTAGACGGAATGAAAAACGAAAGATCCCCGGAATCCCGCACGGTCACGCTAATCGTTACCGGACAAGCCACCAGCGACGGTGCGGGTGTGCGCCTGTTCCGGGTCATCGGTGGCCCAACGCTGCCCGAACTCGATCCCTTCCTGCTGCTGGACGAGTTTCTCTCCGACGATCCGAATGATTACATCGCAGGATTTCCGGATCACCCGCACCGCGGGTTCGAAACCGTGACCTACATGCTGGCGGGCAGGATGCGCCACGGCGACAACCAGGGCAACAGCGGCTTACTTACGGCCGGCAGCGTGCAATGGATGACGGCCGGACGCGGCATCGTGCATTCCGAAATGCCGGAACAGGAAGACGGGCTCATGTGGGGCTTCCAACTCTGGGTCAACCTACCGGCCCGTTCGAAGATGACTGCGCCCCGCTACCAGGACATCCCGCCCGCGCAGGTCCCCGAGGTCGAGACCGCCGACGGGATCCACGTACGCGTGATCGCGGGGGAGTTCGATGGTGTATCCGGGCCGATCAACGGCATCGATGCCGAGCCGCTCTACCTTGACGTCACGCTCTCTGCCGGACAAACGATGGACCTGCCCCTACCGCGTGAACACAACGCCTTTCTGTATTGCTACGACGGTGCGGTTGGAGTCGGCGGCGAACCCGCCACGACCGTGGGCAAACGGCGGCTTGGAGTGCTGTCATTGGGTGACGAACTGCACCTGACGAGCGGCTCCGATGGCGCGCGGCTACTGCTCGTCGCGGGCAAGCCCTTTGGCGAACCGGTGGCACGCTACGGACCATTCGTGATGAACACGCGAGATGAAATCGCGCAGGCGATCGACGATCTGCGCAGCGGACGATTTTGATTTTCGCGGCCGAAACTATCGCGCAGATTGCTGGCCGTGCTCGACCCGATACTGGAAGCAGGCACGGCGTAGGTCGCCGTGCTCTCGTTGCTCTTCTTCTGCATCTTGGCCTTGACCGCCACGCTCACCGGCACCGGCCAGGCGAAACGAAAGACGTCCGCCGGGCTTGCAACAGACAACACAAGCATTAGCAACGCTGATAGTGCTGTAACTAAGGAACGAGCGCGTCCCGTCGGAATTCGAATCATGATCTAGAGTACCTGATATCGATGATGACGAAACGATCACGCCGGCCGGCAACGTCGACTTCGACCGCATCATCCAGTCCGCGACCCATCAGCGCTTGCGCTACGGGTGAGTCGACACTGATTTCGCCCTGCTCGGGACGCGATTCGTCACCACCGACGATGCGATAAACGCGGGTGACGCCGTCCGCGTCCTCGAGTTCCACCGCGGCGCCGAAAAAAACGCGGTCCTGGTCCGCCGGCGCTTCGTCGACCACCTTGAGTTTCGGCATGCGGCGCTGCAGGTAAGCGATCCGGCGATCGATTTCGCGCATCTCCTTCTTGCGGTAAATGTATTCGGCGTTCTCGGAGCGATCGCCTTCCGCAGCAGCCGCGGCGAGGTGCTTGACGACGACGTGGCGTTTGTCCCACAAGGATTTCGCCTCGGCTTCGAGCGCACGGTAGCCGGCCCGCGTGATATAGGGCGTAGCGGCTTCGGCGGGTGGCTTCCAACGGCCCATCGGTATACCGGAACTCTCCTAAGTCGATGTCCCTAAGCATAGTGATTGCATCGCTGGTGAACAAACGCGCTTTCATGATCCGCCTGCTTACTGGCGCACTAAAACCTGCCAATATTCGAAACGACTACAATGAACAATCCAGTTTTCGCCGCCAAGGAGCCCACATACATGCGATACGCACATCTCGGTTCGACCGGCCTGCAGGTCTCGCGCATCTGTCTCGGGTGCATGAGCTACGGCACGCCGTCCTGGCGCGACTGGGTGCTCGACGAAGCCGCGTCGATGCCCTTTTTCGAGCGCGCCATCGATCTGGGTATCAATTTCTTCGACACCGCGGATATGTACTCCGAAGGCGAGAGTGAGCGCATTCTCGGCAACGCGATCAAAGCCTCCGGACTTCCGCGCGCGGATTTGGTGATCGCGACGAAGGTGTTCTTTCCCCTGAGCGACGGCGTCAACGCCGGCGGACTGTCGCGCAAGCACATACGCCACGCCATCAACGCCTCGCTGGAGCGGCTCGATCTGGACTACGTCGATCTCTATCAGATCCACCGGCTCGACCGGTCGACGCCGATGGAGGAGATCCTCGAGGGCATGAACGAGGTCGTCGAATCGGGTCGGGCACTTTATATCGGCGCGTCCAGTATGTATGCCTGGGAATTTGCGAAGCTGCTTTACCTCGCCGAGCGGCACGGCTTGCATCGCTTCGTCAGCATGCAGAACCAGTACAACCTGATCTATCGCGAGGAAGAACGCGAGATGATCCCCTTGTGCCGGGCCGAAGGTGTGGGGCTTATTCCCTGGAGTCCGCTGGCCCGCGGCTTCATCATGGGCAACCGGTCGCGTGACGGCGACGATCGCGGCGGCGCGACGGTGCGCGCCCGCAGCGACGAACTCGCCCAGCGCATGTATTACCGTGACGAAGATTTCGCGATCGTCGACGCGATCACCGCGATCGCCAAGTCGCGCGGCGTATCCAACGCCCAGGTTGCGCTGGCTTGGGTTCTGCACCAGCAGGGCGTCGCCGCGCCGATCATCGGTGCCACGAAGATGGCGCATCTCGACGACGCCATCGGCGCGCTGGACCTGGAATTGACCGAGGAGGAACATACCGCGATCGAGGCGCACTACCTGCCCCGCTCCGTCCACCAACAATGAAGTCACACCAATCGGAAATGACCTGGATAGTGTCCATCCATAAGCATCAATAGTTCTCTCGCAAAGGCACAAAGACCCCAAGAAAGCAGCGAGTATAATTTTAATAACAATCAATCATCACTTCGCGATCTTTGCGTCTTTGCGATTGTTATTCTTTCGGGTTGGTTTCTAGATATGACCCGGGTCTGGCGAATTCTGCGCCGCGCGGTTATCTTGTTGCTATACAAATAACGACTCCGAGGGGGAGAAACACCATGCGACGCGATATC
>JAYYZW010000148.1:0-27905 GCA_036339995.1 Pseudomonadota bacterium | reverse complement strand
TCGACGCCGATGACTCTGCAGCCGAATTCCGCCGCAAGCGTCCGTGCCGGTCCACCAATGCCGCAGCCGACGTCCACCACCGTCAAGCCGTCGCGAATTCCAGAAAAAGCGGCGAGATCCCGCGTCGACGCAATACCGCCGCCATGGAACTGATCGAAGGGCGTGAGATCTTCGGCCGTCAATGCTTCAAGATCTCTACCTGCGTTTTCGAGCGCTTCGAATATTCGCGCGCAAACGTCCACCCCGCCATAGTGGTCGTCGATATTCGAATGGATCGTTGACACTGGGACCAACGGATTCGCTTATTTTAGATAGTCGTGAATCACTTCACCATCGCCCAGCGTGAAGTCGGTACTGTAAAAGTAGCCGCCGACGACGTTCTTGACCGGGATGTCCTGCATGCTGTCGGCCGGCGACAGTCCGAAGCGTAAAGTCGCGGGTCCTTTGTGGACATTTCTTACTTCGGCATTGGTCAAGGTCGTCGAGGTCAGTTGATCGACTTCCGGAGGCGCATCTAAGGATACCGAGGGAATGAATTTTCGGCAGACGTATTCGTAGCTGCCACCGGTGATGTCTTCGGGTGTACCGAACTCGGCCAGATTAACGGCCGCTTCGACGAGTTTTATACCGCCGCGTTCAGCAGTACCGGTAAGCACGCCGTCGCGTTCATTCAATTCGACGCGGCCGAATTTCTTCGGAAAGCCCCAGATCTCGCGGCCGCCGCAGATCGCGATGTCGTTGTCGAGCACCAGGTAGATTGCAAAGTTGACCGGTCGCCGTTTGAAGCTGGCGATCCCGGCAATGATCATCTCCTTGTAGCCGCCCATCCCGCTGGTGAAGAATTCTGACATTGCGATGAACATGGTGCCGTCTTTGTCGGGCGTGAGTGGTCTCGGAACGAGCTTGCGCAGCACCCGCGGGTCGGTTTGAAAAACGACCAGCATCTGCCGTGCATCGCGGTACTCGAATGGCGGTCGACCGTAGAGACCCGACATCTCGGGCATGCTGTAGCTTTTCGACGCTGTCCGACTTCTACGTTTTTTCGCCATTCTCCGTGGCCTCTCTTATTGTTGATAATCGTTGTGGGCTAGCGAATGCTCAGGGTACCAGGCATGCCGAATCGCGGTTTCAATGTGACTTTCGCGAGTGTCTCAATAGGGTGGGCCTGGCAGTACCCGAAAGCGGAAGCGCTGGACCAGCTGTGCGAGGACCAATTGTACTTCGAGCATGGCCATACCTGCGCCGATGCAGGTGCGTGAACCGGCCGCGAACGGCAGATAACAGTAGGTATATTAACGGGATGTCGAGGCATCGACAGGACGGCGGCACATTCTCAAAGCTGTTCCGCCTCCCATGCTAGCGTCCTCGTTCCCCCCGAGCGCTAGTACTGCCTTTACCCGCCGGCGCCGCGATCCCCCATTGCGTCGCCGGTGGGTTTTCTCGATCGCGGGTGGAAGATCACGAGTAAATAGCCGGATGTTGGCACCTGACGGTCCGGCGAAAATGTGCGATGGTTAGTCGAGCTTGCTGCCTCGTTCGGGCGGAACTTCAGCGGGGTAATGATGATTATTTGGATTCTCGGCATCGTATTCACGCTGTTTATCGTCGCCGCCGCGACCTATTTCATCGCGCCCGGTGTTTTGTTCAATCTCGCGACGGTGCTGGCGCGCCGTAACGGCGGGCTCAGGTGTAAGCAAGTCACGGTCGACGGACACCGCATTCCGTACCTGGAGGGAGGATCCGGGGATCCACTGTTGGTGCTTCACGGCTTTGCGGCAAACAAGGATCACTGGACCCTGATCGCGCCCCTGCTGACGCGGCACTTTCACATGATTGCCCCCGACATACCCGGCTTCGGAGACAGTAGCCGCCACCAGGACGCGCGTTACGGTCTCGACGAACAGCTCGCGAGGATCGCCGGGTTCGCCGATGCGCTCCGCCTCGACGAATTTCATCTCGGCGGCAAGTCCATGGGGGGGTATCTTGCGGCCATATTCGCCGCGCGGTATCCCGGCAGAGTCAAAAGCCTGTGGTTGCTGGCACCCGCCGGCGTGTTGTCGGCCGAGCCCAGTGAAATGCAGGAAATGTTCGAACGGGGGAAGAATCCGCTGCTGGTCGATAACGCCCGGGCTTTCGACGAACTCGCGGATCTCGCGTTCACAGTCCAACCACCCATGCCGGCACAGTTTAAACGCCCACTGGTCAAACGCGCGGTGTCAGAAGCCTCCTTCAACGCCAAGATCTTTTCGGAGATGTTTACCGATCCAGTCGGCCTTGAGCGCGAACTCGAAGCTTGCGACGTGCGTTCGATGATCGTTTGGGGCGATCAGGATCGGCTTCTGCATCCGAGCGGCGCGGAGGTCCTACACCGCCTGCTGTCCAGCAGCGAGTGTCGCGTTATGTCGCTGATGGGGCATGTGCCAATGGTCGAACGGCCGGCGGAAACGGCTGCTGATTACCTGCGATTCCAGGGCAAGCTGGGGTGAGACCGGCGCGACGGTCCTGGTAATGCCGGCATTTCGCCCGGCGTGCGCACTAGACTATCCCCCCCGGCGCCGGTATCGGAGGTAAGATCGGCGCCGCTGAACCAGTGGAGGAAAGGCTTATGCAGAACCGCCAGGGCGAACTTTACGATATCGCAATTAAATTTCTCGATGCGTTCAATCGCAACGACCTCGACGGTGTCATGTCGTTTTTCACCGACGATGCAGTCTACGAAGAACTTCACGGCAAGGTAAACAGGGGCAAAAACGCTATTCGAGAAGCGTTCACACCACAGTTCGAGGGTGCGTTCGGTAAGATGGAGTTCATTGAAGACGATACCTTTATCGATGCCGATGCCGGCAAGATCATGAGCAGTTGGGACCTGCATCTCGACATGGATGGTGTGCCATCCATTCTAAAGGGCCTCGACCTTCTACAGTTCGACGGTGACAAAATCGTTCGCAAACAAACCTTCGTCAAAGCGAAAGCACCGCTGTATGAAGGCCGTTGAACCGTTTGCACGTCATTAAAGTCAATGGGCGGTGAGCGGCCGTCCTCGTCGATGCCAGAAAAACTTCCTCGCAGTTTTGGACTTCGACGCTCGATGAAAATGAAGACAGAACGACTGCGCCGGGAGCGCTCCGCTTTGCGGTAACCGCCATGAGCGAAGAAAACCTCCGCAACGCGTTGCGCCCGGGACAATGGATTGGGTCCGCCGACGGATTTGCGCTATCTGATCTACCGGTTCGCGACCTTAACCAAGGATTTTCTGAGAGATTCCAAACGCGGGCGTAAATAACCGGAAAAATGAAATGATAATCGTCGTTAAATGGCTTTAAAATGAATCACATAGGCGAAATACGACAGATTTCTATGTGGTCCGGAGGAGAAAGAGGAGGCGGTGCACGGTATGGGAGCGGTTAATTTTCGCCAGAAACGGCGTGCTGATTGAACCAATGGCCCTTATCGCGTTACAAACCCGAAAGAGGGTAGTGTGTGTGGCGAGCCTGAGGCGTGACCGGGGGCTCCAGCTCCACGACTGATGAAAAAGCTAAAAACAGAAAAACCGGAATCGGGATCTGACCACGATCTCCTGAGATTGCGCTCGCTTTACAGCGTAGACGGCCAGTTCGAATCCCTGTATCGCGAGTTTTATCCGCGCTTGTTCGAGTTCATCGTGCGCATACTCGGCCAACCGGACGGTGTTGAGGAAACGATCAACGACACCATGTTGGTAGTCTGGAACAAGGCCGATGAATTTCGCGGGCAATCCAAGGTTTCGACGTGGATTTTCGGTATCGCCTACAGAAAGGCGCTCAAGCGGCTCAAGGCGAACAAACGCGTGACCGAAAGAGAATTACAGCGGGATGTAGATATGGTGGACACACGTGATCCGGCGGACATCGTCGGACACAGAAAATCCTTGGAAAGGATCCGCTCCGCGGTTGGAGGCCTGCCGCTGGCGCAGCGCAGTGTCGTACATCTGGCCTTTTTCTATGGTTACAGTTATTCGGAAATCGCCCAGATCGTGGATTGTCCGGTCAACACGGTAAAAACGCGGATGTTCTACGCGCGGGAACGTCTCCGTCCGGTACTCGATCAGGCGAAGAATAAGGAGATCTCCGGTGAAAATCGGTAATCAAGACATAATGCATCCGGCGCACGATCGCGTTTGGGAAATGCTGCCCTGGTACTACAACGATACCCTCGATCCCTCCAGTCGCGGCGAAGTCGAAACGCATCTTAGCGAGTGCCTTGTGTGCGGGCGTGAGATCCGCCGCCTCGAACGCCTGTTCGCCGCGGTCGCGGCGCCGGCCGAGAAACATGCCTGCGCGCAGGCGTATTTACGCTTGACCGATCGGATCCAGGCCGGTAATCGGGCACCCCAGATCTGGACCGGTAAGCTGTTGGCCGGACTCAGAACCATTTTTGAACCGGCGCCGTTCATCGCCGGGGCGTCGGTGCTCGTGGTCTCCTCTATTCTGGTTGCGGTGATCGTGGTTGCCGGTGATACCAAGCTGGTCGGTGTCGAGCAACCATTTCAGACCCTTGGCCACCAGGAGAAATTGTCAGCACCATTGACCCACCCGATGTTTCGCGTCGTTCTTGCGGGCGAGCCAAATGGTGTAGGACTCGACGACTGGCTGACACGACACGAGGCGGAATTGATCAATGGTCCATCGGCAATTGGCGTATTGACGGTGAAAATCGCGATGGGAAGGCGCAGTTTCGAAACCGTGCTTGACAAGATAAGAGCAGACGGTGAAACAATTTTCGTCGAACCCGTGGACATCGTAGGGGCGCGCCCGGACCGGCGACGGTGACGAAAAGCATCGGGCTGATCTGCGCGGCGCTCGCGTTCGCATCTGCTGCGATAACAAGCCACGGCGCCGAACCCAATTCCTCGCCTACCGGACCGAGCATCCAGCTTCGCTCGGAAGCGGATGAACTACGGCAAGTTCTCGTCGTGCTCGATGAAACGGTCGAGCGGTCAGTTCGGTTGTCCGCGGAACTGGAAGAGTCCTACGGCATCACGCTCGTCGACAGCCGACCCCTTGAATCGCTCGGTGCGCATTTTGTCGTTTACTCACTGGCGGGCGGACAGGATCGGGACGCGGTCATCACTCAATTGAATGCCGATCCCAGAATCTGGCGGGCCCAGCCGATGTTGGTGCACCGAGTGGTCGGTATGCCGCCCAAAGATCCCTATTTCGATCTGCAGATACGCACCCGTTCAAGCGGAGTCATCGCGGTCTTACAGCGCGGTACGGGCCGCAACGTCCGCATCGCCGTTATCGACACAGGCGTCGACTCGAATCATCCCGACCTCGTCGGCCAAATCGAGGAAAGCCGTAATTTCGTCGGCGGCGACAACCTGGCCATTCCCGGCGAATTCCACGGTACCGCGGTGACTGGCTTAATCGTGGCGAATGCGGGCAACGGCGTCGGCATTCACGGTCTTGCGCCGCATGCGGAGCTGTATGCGCTGCGCGCATGCTGGGAACCGCGTTACGGTTTCGGCCTTTGCAACACCTACACCTTGGCCCAGGCACTCGATTACGCCATTGAGATCCGAGCGCGCATCATCAACCTCAGCCTCGCCGGCCCCGACGATCCCCTGCTGACCGAATTAGTCACCCGCGCGATCGAGCTGGGTGCCATCGTCTTCGGTGCCGTCGGCGAAGAAAAGACACAAAGCTTTCCGGCTTCGATCCCTGCGGTGATAGCGGTCGATCAGGGCCGTGCGAGCGACATTGAAATTCCGGGGCCGCGCCTGACGGTGCCCGGGCAGCAACTGCTTACGACGGTGTCCGACGGTCGTTACGATTTCGTTTCCGGTTCCTCTTTCGCGACCGCGCATGCCAGCGGCGTCGCCGCGGTGTTGCTTGAGCAGCAGCCCCACCTGAAGGCGCGCCAACTGACCGACTGGCTGCGCCGACTCCATTGAAACGCCGCGGCAAGCCTGACTCTATTACTCCGCACGCGTGGCACGTTCAAGTAGTGTCTTTGCCGACTAGGGACCAGCGCTCGCCGTTCACCGACGCCCGCTCTTCGGCCTCGAGTTTCAATAAGTGCGCGTGCAGGGACTTCGCCGCCCACGGATGCAGGCTTTTATCGACGTCGTCATAGACCACGGGTGTTAATACTCCGATATCGGCCTCGGCCAGGCGTTCAAGCGCATCGACGACTTTCTGCTCCCGTTTTAAGCGGTGCGCAATGAGGTAGCGGATTTCGCCCGGGGGGTCATTGATCAAGTCGCCGTGACCCGGGGCGATGAATTCGATATCGTATTCAAGCATGCGCTCTAGCGACGCCATGTAGTGCGTCATGTTACCGGCCGGAGGGACGATGACGACAGTCGATCCGCCCATGATATGGTCACCGGTCATCACGATCCGATCCTCCTCCAACAGGTAGCATACGTGGTTGCTGACATGGCCGGGGGTGAGCAGCGCCCGTAGAGTAAATTCCGACGTCTGCAACCGCTCGTCCTGCGCGACCGCACGCGCTCCTGCGAAGCTCGTATCCTGATAGCCATCGTTCTCGATGACATTGCCGATGAGTTCCGCACCGGTGCGATCGGCGATCGCGCGGGCGGCGGGTGAATGATCGCGGTGGGTATGGGTCACGAGTATCCACTTGAGCCGGTCTCCGAACAGCTTGAGGATGGCGTCGATGTGCACGTCGATAGCAGGCCCGGGATCGAGCAGCGCGAGTTCTTCGTGACCGACAATGTAGCTGTTGGTACCGGGGCCGGTCATCTTGCCGCCATTCGGGGCGGTGATTCGGCGCAACCTGGGCGACAGAGCGACCGCGCTGCCATAGCTTATTTCAGGCATGCGGGTTCCCTGCTTGGTGTGGGGCGCGCCGTTCTCGCCACGGCATCGCTTGTTCGAGTTGGGCGGCGAGGCGGATCAACACCGCTTCCTCGTATATTTTCGCGGTAAACATCATGCCCACGGGCAGGCCGTCTGCGCTCCAGTGCAGCGGCAGTGAGATTGCGGGTTCACCCGTAAGATTCGCCAGAGGCGTCGAAACGACGAAGCGAAAATTGGATTCCGCGAGCTTTTCCAGCGCTTTGCCGAACTTGGCAATCGGTCCGAGTGGCACGACGCTCGATATTTTTGCGAGTATGTAATCCGCTCCGGTCGCCTTGAACACCCCGAGCCGCGCCGGCGGCGTAGCCAGGGTCGGGGTTAGTATTACGTCGAAATCGTCCATGAAGCGGCCGATCGTGCGTACCTGCGTCTCGATGATACGGTTGGCCAAGGTCAGATCGACGGCGTTGAAGCTGCGCCCGAGATTCGCGAGACCGCGCGTTTCCAATTCGAAATCACGGGCTGTTGGTTTATGTCCGAGTTCGGCTCGTGCGCTGGCGATCTCGGCGCCGGTACAGGCTGCAACTCGCAGGAGGAAAGCGGTCGCCAAGGCCATCTTATCGATCGGAGGGACCGCTTCGGTGACCTCATGGCCGAGCTTTTCCAGGGTGGCACAGGTCGCATTGATCCCGGTGAGGCATTCCGCGTGGATCGGCGCCTCACACAGCTGCGCTTCGCGGCACACCGCAATGCGCAGCTGCCCGGTTTCACGCTTCGTTTCGTCGAGAAAGGGACCGGATGGAGGCGGCGCCGAGTACAGATTGCCCGGGTCACTGCCCGTGGTCGCGTCGAGCATTGCCGCGGTATCGCGCACGGTGCGCGTGATCACGCCTTCCTGAACCTGGCCGTACCAGCCCTCTCCCAGAATCGGACCCGCGGGATTTCGCCCGCGCGAGGGCTTTAAGCCAACGAGCCCGTTGCAGGACGCCGGTATGCGAATCGATCCGCCGCCGTCACTCGCACCCGCCATCGGCACGACGCGGGCAGCAATTGCTGCGCCGGCGCCACCGCTGGATCCTCCGGACGTGCGAGTCAGATCCCAAGGGTTCAGGGTCGGGCCGAACAGTTCAGGCTCGGTCGTGCCGACGAGGCCCAGTTCGGGCGTATTGGTCTTGCCGAACGCGACGAGTCCCGCACGGCGAAAGCGGGTGACGATCTCCGCGTCATAATCGGGCACGCAATCCTTGAAGTAGCGCGAACCGTTCCGCATGGGAACCCCGGCCCACGCCTGACCCAGATCCTTCAATAAAAACGGCACGCCGGTAAAAGCGCCGGCGGGCAAGCCGGCCGCCACGGCGTCCCTGGCGAGGTCGTACATATCGTGGATGACCGCGTTGATTGCG
This sequence comes from Pseudomonadota bacterium, assembly GCA_036339995.1. Taxonomy (GTDB): domain Bacteria; phylum Pseudomonadota; class Gammaproteobacteria; genus JAYYZW01. The sequence continues at coordinate 19,699 of JAYYZW010000148.1, read as the reverse complement.
GGATTGATGGTCTCGCATCGTGCGATAGCCTCCTCCAGTAATTCGGCCGGCGACACCGCGCCGGTGCTCACGAGTTCGGCGAGGCCGAGCGCATCGTAGTCGTCGTATTCCTTGAATCCGCTCATGATGCTGAGGAAAGAAGCATGGTTCGCAAAGGCTTGTTCGTCGGCAGGCCAGCCTGCTCCCATTAATCCAACGCTAAAAAAAGCGCGGTGAAGGCCAATCCTACTCGCCGTTGCGCCTATGTGCTAGATTCGTCCCAGCCGAATTTGCGGTGGGCGCCGTGTCGCGTGCAGCGGCGGAAAGAATTCAGTTTGGACAGCACAGAAAACGATAGAGGTCAGCAACATGAATGCAGCAGTATTGAAAGAGCACGATGTCCAAGTCGCCAAGGGCATGGCCAGCGAACAGGAATGGCTCAGGTGCACCGATGAAATCTCGATGAAGGTTCTGTCGGTCGACGAAGCGCGGCACTCCGTTGAATTCCTGTTCAAGATCGCGGCCGGTTCCCCGCCGCTACGGCACAAGCATACCTGCGAGACACATGTGATGGTGATCCAGGGCAAGCTCGTCAATCAGACGACCGGGTGCACTTTTGGCCCAGGCGACTACTTCTACCAGGCGTACAACGACGAGCATGTCGAGGAAGTTCCGGAAGAAACTATCCTCTACGGTAGCTATCGCGGTGACAGCGAGAAGCTCGTTGAGTTCTACGACGAGAAAGGTGAAGTCTGCGGCGAATTCAAGGTTGCAGATTTTGCGGCGGGTCTTGCGAAGTAACCGGAAAATTCATTCTGCGGAAGGTGGATTCTTGCGACGAGTAGGCTAGACGCCCTAGTCCGATAGGCAGTTTCAGCCCGTTTGCGGGTGAACTCGCGTTGTATTCATTTTCGGCCGCTAGCCAAATCAGCCCATACGTTCCGGGGCTTTCACGATTCCAGGCCACAATTCGGGGTCGTGGCCGTAGACGATCTGCGCACCGCGGCTTTGGAGTGCGCGGATTCTGTGCAGTGAGGCGATAGCGTCCTCGCGATCGAACAGGACGCCAGGCATGTGCAATTCCTCCAAAGTACGCCGCAGGTAGCAGGCGTCCCCGGTCAGGACGAACTCGCCGCGTTCGGTTCGCACCCGTAGCGACTGATGGCCGGGTGTATGACCGTATGTGGGCAGACAAACCACGCTGTTATCGCCGAAGATGTCGAATTCACCCTGGACCGTTTTGATGTCCTGCCCAGTCTGGTAATCGCTCGCGTAATAACCGAGGTCGGGTTCAGATTTCGTCGCCCACTCCCATTCCTTCTTCTGAATTACCACCGGTGCGTCGGTGATCTTGCAATTGCCGCCACAATGATCGAAATGCAGGTGGGAGTTGACTAGGTGGGAGACATTGGAGACGCCCACGTCGATCGATTCCAGACAGGCTTCGATCGCTTCGTCTCCGCGGTAATGCACTTCGACCATGGCGTTCAGGTCCTCGCCGAAATAGTCGAGCGGATCCGTTCGCAGCTTATCGTGCAAGCCCGAATCGAAAAGGACGTTGCCTTTGGGGTGTTTGATCAGGAACGCGGGGACCGGAACTTTCATCGTGCCTTCCTCGCCTTCAAGGAAAGTCCCGGCCGGCATGCTTAGCTGGCCGCAATCGAACGCGTACAATTCAACGGTCATGTTCTCGTCCTCCGGTTCGGAATCGTGATACCCGACTGGGATATTATCGCCGCGGAATACCGCGGTGCACCTATAATGCGGCCCGCACTTAGGCATATGCAAAGGAGGTTTTCATGGCAGCAGTGGTGCTGGACGGCAAAGCGCTTGCGGCCGTCAGCGAAGCGGCACTGGCCGTGCGCGTTCAAGCCGTGAAAAAGCGGCTGCGTGGCCGCGTTCCAATCCTGGCGACGATACTCGTGGGCAGCGATCCGGCGTCAGCGACCTACGTCAAGATGAAAGGTAACGCCTGCAAGCGCATCGGCATGGATTTTCTAAAGATCGAACTCGGTAAGGACACGACAACGGCGCAGCTGCTGGATGAGATCGACCGCTTAAACGCTAATGGCGACGTGCACGGCATCCTGTTGCAGCATCCGGCTCCGGCACAGATAGACGAGCGGGCGTGCTTCGATCGCATTGCGCTTGAAAAAGACGTCGATGGCGTAACGGCGCCGGGTTTCGGTCGCATGGCAATGGGCGAAGCGGTCTATGGATCGGCGACGGCGGCCGGCATTATGCGGCTGCTACAGCATTACGAAATCGAGCTAGAAGGACGCTTCGCGATCGTCGTTGGACGCAGCCCGATCCTGGGCAAACCGCTGGCGATGATGCTCTTGAATGCCAACGCAACAGTGCTCGTGTGTCATTCGCGAACGCAGGGACTGCCGGGACTCGTCCAGCAGGCCGACGTCGTGGTCGGCGCCGTCGGCAAACCGGAATTCATTCGAGGCGCCTGGATCAAGGACGGCGCCGTGGTAGTCGACGCTGGTTATCATCCAGGCGGTGTCGGCGACGTTGAGATCAGCGCCATTACCGAACGCAGTTTCGCCTACACACCGGTTCCTGGCGGTGTCGGCCCTATGACCATCAATACCTTGATATCACAGACGGTGGAATCGGCGGAGAAGCATTGCGGACTCTCGTCGACAGGATCTTAGGGATTGAACGGAGTTTTAGCGATAGAGCCTTCGGCATATACTCTCGCCAATGACGAATGAACATCTTCTTACCGGATTTCGAGTTCTCGACCTGACGCGGGCACTCGCCGGCCCCACCTGCACCCGCATGTTCGCCGAGTTGGGCGCGGAAGTGATCAAGATCGAAGCGGCACCGGGCGGGGACATGGTGCGGACAATGTCGAAGATTCGCAACGAACGCAGTCTCTATCTCATCCAGCAGAACCTGAACAAGAAAAGCTTGTGCGTCGATTTTCGTACTCCCGAGGGAATGGCGCTCATTAGAGAGCTGGTGCCCCACTGTGACGTCGTCGTCGAGAATTACAGGCCGGGCGTAATGAAGAAGATCGGCTTGGCCTACGACGACCTCCGTCAATTGCGGGACGACATTATCCTCTGCTCGATTTCGGCGCTCGGCCAGACCGGACCGTTATCGGGGAAGCCGGGTTATGACTATATCGCCCAGGCTTATTCGGGCGTGACCTCCATGATTGGAGAGAAAGACGATGCACCTTACATCCCTTTAATAGCAGTGGGTGATATCAGTTCCGGAGTTACTGCCGCTTTCGGTATTGCGGCGGCATTATTGAATCGAGCCCGTACGGGTGAGGGGCAACATCTCGATATTGCATTGCTTGACTGCTATTACCATTACCATGAAGTCAACGTGCACCAATACAGCGGCAGCAACGGCGAGATAAAACCAATGCGTTGCGGCCGGCATCTCACCTACGTCTGTCCCGCCGGCGTGTTCAAGGCCAGCAAGGGACACATCATTCTGATCGCCTTTCTCCATCATTGGGCGGACCTGTGTGCGGCTATGGGGCGTCCGGAACTCGTCGAGGACGAGGCATTTGCAACCGACGCAGCAAGACTCGAGCGGGTGAGCGAGGTCGTGGCCTTGATCGAAAAATGGCTGTCGACTTTTGTTGACGTGGACTCGGCAATCGAACTGCTCGAATCGCACGGTATTCCATGCGCGCCGATTTTGAGTGTTGAAGAAACAGTGACGCACCCGCATTTCCTCGCGCGCGGCACGGTACGAACGATCAAGGACCCGATCGCCGGGGAGTTTCAGATCCCCGGAATGCCGGTAAAAACTTCGGGGTATCCGGCGGATAATGACTACGTCGCACCCTGCCTGGGTGAGCATAACGGGGAAATTCTGAAGGGGATCCTCGGTAAAAGCGACGTAGATATCGAAGCCTTGACCAAGGCGGGCGTGCTCCACGCCGGAGACGTTTGATAGTCCGCTGACCCGCGGGCACCGACGCGACACCTATGCCGAATCGAGCAGTGACGACCGTCGCAGAGCTGAAAGCATCCGCTCGGCATCTGGCCAAGGGCCACTTGTTCGAAAATTTCTCGATCGGTCAGGTGTTTGAACATCATTGGGGGCGCACGCTATCCCAGGCTGAAAACGCTTTATTTTCAACCTTGACTTTGCATTTCAACCCCCATTATTTCAACGCGGTGTATGCCGCTGGGCACGGGCATCCGGGCACTGTCCTGAATCCGCTGTTGATCTTCAATACGGTGTTCGGTTTGAGCGTCGAAGACCTGAGCGAGGCCGGCATGGGCCCCTTTCTGGGGGTCGACGAATTGACTTTTCACATGCCCGCCTATGCGGGCGATACGCTCAGCGCAAGAAGCGCGGTGGTCGACAAACGCGATTCAAGCAAACGGCCTGAATTCGGTATCGTGACCTGGCATACCGAGGGGTTTAATCAGGATGGCGAGCGCGTGATCGATTTTAAACGTGCGAATCTCGTTGGGCGGCGGCAAAAGGCTTGAATTCGATGGACCAGGCAACGACGATGAGCGGATATTTCACCGAAGAGCGTCGCATGATCCGCGACACCGCGCGCGAGTTCACGCTTGCCGAAGTGCTGCCGCTCGCGAACGAACTCGACCCGGTGAAGGGAGAAATACCGGATTCGCTCCGGCGCAAACTCGCCGACATGGGCTATTTCGGCATTCGGATCCCGGAGTGTTATGGCGGCAGCGGACTCGGTTGCTTCGAGTATTGTCTCGTCGCAGAGCAGCTTGCGCGCGGCTGGATGAGCGTGGCGAGTATCATTGCGCGCGGCAACGGCACCTTGACCATCGACCTCCTGTCCGACGAGCAAAAGGCGAACATCCTGCCGCGCGTCGCCGAGGGTGAGTATCTCGCCGCGATATCCCTGTCGGAACCCGATACGGGGTCCGATCTCGCATCGATTTCCTGCCGCGCCGAACGCGACGGTGACGCTTCCTGGGTCATCACGGGCAGCAAATACTGGTGTACGTTCGCCGACGGTGCCGACTACATCCTCCTGTTTGCGCGTACCTCACCGTGGCCGGACGAAAACAAGCGGCACCTCGGCATCAGCGCTTTCATCATCGACAAGCAGCGGGGCACGCTCCCGGAGGGGATCCACGGCAGTGAAATTCCCAAGATCGGCTATTTCGGTTGGAAAACCTGGGAACTGGCGTTTGATGGCTTCCGCGTACCGGCGGACGCCTTGATCGGCGAGGAAGGCCGGGCTTTCTATGCCCTGGCCAAAGGCCTGGATGAAGCGCGTGCACATACCGCCGCGCGATCCATCGGGCTGGCGCAGGGCGCGCTGGAGGATGCGCTGTCCTATGCGCAGGAGCGCCGGCAGTTCGGCCGGCCGATCGCCGAATTTCAGGATCTGCGTTTCAAGCTCGCGCGCATGGCGACCGACATCGAAGCGGCGCGCCAATTGCTTTATTTCGTCTGTGACAAAATCGACAGCGGTGAGCGATGCGACACCGAAGCGTCGATGGTCAAGTATTTCGCCAGTGAAATGTCGGAACGCGTGACGAGCGACGCGCTTCAGATCCTGGGCGGTGCGGGCTATACAAAACTCTACGCCGTCGAACGGCACTGGCGCGATGCGCGGCTCACCAAGATCTTCGAGGGCACCTCGGAGATTCAGTTAAGGATCATCTCCGATCAACTGCTCGGCAAGGGCGGGCGGTAGACGAATGGCCCCAAACCAATCGCATTACGTTTTTCGTAGCATCAGGCATTATTCGCCAGCAAGCTGGCTCCTACGGAAGCTTCGGTGAACGATACCTCAACCATGTACTACGAGGATTTCGAACCGGGTGAAACGCTGCGCCACCATCGCGGTAAGACGCTCACGGAAATGGACCAGGTTTTGATCACGAATCTGGTCATGAATACCGCGGCCGGTCATTTCGACGAAGAATTAATGAAGGATCACATGTTCGGGCAACGCGTCGCGTTCGGAGGCGTCACGATCGCGCTGGTCATTGGCCTGGCAGCGCAAGACACGGCCGAAAATGCCCTTGCCGAACTTTCCTTGGACAAGATTCGCCTCACCCAGCCGGTATTTCACGGCGATACCTTGTATGCCTACACGAAGGTGCTCGGCAAAGAAGAAGCGGATCGTGAAGATGCGGGCATCGTCGAGTTCCACCACTGGGGCGTGAACCAGGACGACAAAATCGTCTTCGAAGGCGGTCGCCGTGTGTTGATCAAAAGGCGTAGCCACTGGACAAAAAAATGACCGAACCCGCGAAGCGACCCCTGCGTTTACGCCGTGCCGAGTTGGCGGTTCCCGGCAGCAACGAGCACATGATGCAGAAAGCTTCTCAAATGGACGTCGATCACGTCTTTCTCGATCTCGAGGATGCGGTGGCGCCTGCGGAGAAGGTGGCGACGCGCCAAAAGATTGTTACAGCGTTGAACGAACTCGACTGGGGCCGGACCGTGCGCTGCGTGCGCATCAACGACCTCGAAACGAATCTGGCCTATGAAGACGTCATCGAAGTCGTGGAAGGTGCGCAAGAAAATCTCGATATCATCATCGTCCCGAAGGTCAAATCCGCTTTCGACGTGCAGTGGGTCGCATTGCTGCTGGATCAGATCGAGGGCAAGCTCGGCATGGCCAAACGGATTGGGCTCGAAGTACTCATCGAGGAAGTTGAGGCCATGGTGAACGTCGAGGCGATCGCCGGCGCTTCGGATCGCCTGGAAGCGCTCATTTACGGGGTTGGTGATTATTCAGCGTCGCAGGGGATCAATCCCGAGGTCTTCAAGGAATCCCATAGTTATCCGGGCGATGTCTGGCATTACGGGCGTAACAAGATCAGTATCGCCGCGCGCATGCACGGCATCGATTTCATCGACGGTCCTTATCCCAACATTAAGGACCAGGACGGATACCTGCGTGAGTGTGAGCGGGGACTGTTCTTGGGCGCAGTCGGTAAATGGGCTATCCATCCGTCGCAGGTCGAGCTGGCGCAAAAGGCATTTACCCCGGATCCGGAAATCGTCGAGCGCGCGCGCAAGATGAACGCGGCCTATCTCGAGGCCGTGGAGAATGGAAAGGGCGCAGCGCAAGTCGACGGATTTCTCGTCGACGCTGCCACGATGCGCCTTTACGGCAAGGTGTTGGAAATGGCCGACCGGATTGGCATTTAGTCGGGAATCGTCGGTCGGCTCTTAAGGGATGAATGGATACGCAGACTTACTACGGAGCGGGATAATAAAATAAAACCACAGAGGTCACAGAGAAATACATGACTTAACGCGTTCTCCAAATCGGCTATTGCCCGCGACGACTGAATAGGGAGACGGGGTCGGATCCATGCCAGGTCCCAAGACTCTCTATACTTACTTTGGGCTGGCGTCCGGCGTCGCCCAATCCTGAACCACGCTAAGGGGCGAGAAACATGACGGAAGAATTCGACCTGTACGAGGTAGGGGGCTACAACAGCGGCAAAATCGGTTTCGGCAATATGATCGGCATCGTCTCGGTCGACATGATGAACTGCGTGACCGATCCCAAGGCCCCCATGGGGCGCAGCCCGATGGGCCAGGCCGCAATCGACAAATGCGCGATTTTGTTCGAAATGGCGCGTGAAAACGGTATTCCAATCGTTCACTGCCAGACCGCTTTTCAGTCGGATCTCAGCGACATGCCGCGCTGGAAAATATCGTGTATGAAGCAATGGATCATCGGTTCCTGGGAAGTCGAAATCGATCCGCGTTTGTGGCGGGACGGTGATGTGCTGGTGCGCAAGAAGACGCCATCGATCTTCTTCGGGACGCATTGCGGTTCCGTGATGAACATGCACGGGGTCGACACCATCGTCGTAACAGGCGCCAATACCAGTGGTTGCATCCGTGCAACGTCGATTGACAGCTTTGCGCTCGGCTATCGGACGATCGTTCCCGAAGAATGTGTTTTCGACCAGGGTTCGGTCGCCCACCGGCAGAACCTTGACGATATCGGCAAACGCTACGTTGACGTTGAATCGTTTGAGTTCGTGATGGACAAGGTGAAAAAGCAAAGACACATGGCCGCCTGAGAGAACGCTCGGATGGGTAATCGTCTCGCGGCCGATATTGGCGGCACGTTCACCGATCTCGTATTGTTGGACGAGTCGGGAGATCTGCATGTCCATAAGACGCCTTCGACACCTGATGATTTCAAAACAGGTGTATTGAAAGGCGTCAAGAGCATCGTGGGCAACGGCGGCGCAAACGGAAAACCTCTCTCCGATACGGACTACTTCGTGCACGGCGCGACAGTCGTTCTGAACGCGCTCATTCAACGTAAACTGCCGGTTACGGCGCTGGTGACGACGGAAGGCTTTCGAGACGTACTCGAGATCATGCGGACCAACAATCCGTACATGTACGACATGCAGTACGTGAAGCCCAAGGCGTTGATCCCCAGACGCCTGCGCTTCGAGGTCAAGGAACGTATCCGACACACTGGTGAAATCCTCCGACCGCTCGACGAGGACAGCGTGCGCGCCGTCACCGAACGGCTAGCGGCGTCGGGCGCGAAGTCCGTTGCCGTGTGCCTGTTGCATGCTTATGCGAATGCGGAGCACGAACTGCGCGTGCGGGACATCCTGCTCGAAGCCTGTTCCGAATGGATTGTCTGCCTCTCTTCGGAGGTCGCGGGTGAGCTGGGGGAATTCGAAAGAAGCTCCACGACCTGCATCAATGCCGCGACCGTACCGATCATCACCTCCTACCTCGATCGCCTAAGCAGCGATCTGGAAGGCATGGGATTAAAACGCGATCTCTGCGTCATGCAGTCGAACGGCGGCATCATCACCTCCAAGGTCGCCCGCAAACTACCGGTCCGCACCGTCATGTCCGGACCGAGCGGCGGCGTCGTGGGGGGGACACACCTCGCCAGTCAAATTGGTCTGGACAAGGTCCTGACGGTCGACATGGGCGGTACCAGTACGGACATCGGCGTCATCGCCGACGGCCGGGCGATGACCGTGGATGAAAGCGAGGTCGATCGCTGGCCGATCCTCGCACCCATGATCGAGATCCTCGCCATCGGAGCCGGTGGCGGCAGTATCGGCTGGCTCGATGCCGGCGGCGGCTTGAGGGTCGGTCCGCAAAGCGCCGGCGCCTTGCCCGGCCCCGTATGCTACAGGCGCGGCGGAACGGAACCCACGGTATCGGACGCCTGCGTTGTACTGGGACGGCTCGACCCGGATTATTTCCTCGGCGGTGAGATGGATCTCGACGTCCGGGGCGCGCACGAGGTCATCGAGACCAAAATCGCTGCTACGCTCAACATGAACAAGTTCGACGCGGCGGCGGGTATCCTGACGGTGGTAACAGCCAACATGGCCAAGGCGATGCGCCAGATCCTGGTCGCGCGTGGGCTCGACCCGCGCGACTTCACCCTGATGGCTTTCGGCGGGGCCGGCGGCATGGTGGCGGGCGATCTTCTGCGGGTGAGCGAAGTCAAGCGCGCCGTCATCCCCAATAATCCAGGGGCGCTCTGTGCTATCGGCATGCTGGTTACCGACTTTCGCCACGATGCGTCGGCGACCCTGGTTCGCGGTCTTGATCAAGCGGATGCGGGAGAAGTGATGCCGCTGTTCAAGGTTCTCGTAGACAAAGCCGTCGAACAATTGTTGAGCGAAGGTGTCGTTTCGGACGACGTTGCGATCGAGCGCCACATCGACGTGCGTTACATCGGACAGGAATACTATCTGCGCATACCAGTCGGCGACGGAACGCTCGACATCACCAAACTGGGAACCGATTTCAACGACGAGCACGAGCGCAACTACGGCTACGCGACGCGAGAATTCCCCTGTGAGATGGTGAACCTCCGCGTCACGGCGCTGGGCCTTGTCGAAAGGCCGACCTTTCCAGAGTATCCTGATCGCCAGGCAGGCGACGGTCCCCTGGAGCCTTCAATGCGGCGCTCTGTTTACTTCGACGGTGAATTCGTCGATACCGGCATCTACAAGATAGACACGTTGCGGTCCGGGGACTGCATCGACGGACCCGCGGTGATCGAAGACCCGCGATCGACCGTCGTCATTCAGCCCGGTCAGCGGGTGAGCGTCGATCGTCTGCGCAACATTCATCTTGAACGGCTCGAGGATTGAGGGCGGCGGCACGTGCACAGAGGGATTTCCAATGAATGAGGCGAGAGAAGTCCTACAGGCGGAGGTCAGCCGAGCACAGCTCCGGGTCGATCCCATCACACTGGAAGTCATTCGCGCGGGGCTGATGTCGATCGTGCACGAGATGTCGATCACCATGGACCGCACGTCTTACTCCACCATCATTCGCGAGGTCCACGACTACAGCTGCGTGCTGTTCGACAGCGACGGTCGCCTCATTGCGCAGGCCGAGGGCATTCCGATCTTCAACGGCAGCATGAACTTCGTGATCGAGGCGGTACTCGACCGCTATCCGGCGAGCGAGATGCAACCGGGCGATATGTTCATCTCCAACGACCCCTACACCGGTGGCGGCACCCACAAGAACGACATCAACGTCGTCATGCCCATTTTCCGGGACGGTGAACTGGTGATGTTCGGCGCGAGCAAGGCCCACCATCTCGACATCGGTGGGAAGGATCCGGGGAGCTGGTCGGCGGATGCGCGCAACACCTACCAAGAAGGCTTGAGCCTGCCGGCCATGCGCCTGGCGCGAAACGGCGTCATCAACGAAGCCATCACCGACATTCTTTTCGCCAACATGCGCGTGCCGCATCTCTCCCGCGGTGACTTCTCCGCGCAGATTGCGGCGGGCAAAACCGCGGAGATGCGGGCTCATGATTTTCTGAAGAAGCACGGAGTAAAACTTTTCCGCGATGCTGTCGAGGAACTCATCGACCACGGCGAGCGCATCACCCGCGCCGCTATTGCGAAAATTCCAGACGGCGTATACACCGCATCCGCTCACGCCGACGGCGACGGCGTGAGCGAGGAGCCGATCTTCATCAAGGTCACGGCGACAGTGAAAGGCAGCGACATCTGGATAGATTACGCCGGCAGCGACGACCAGCGCTCGGGCGCTGCCGGCAACTGTCATTGGGTCAACACCGTCTCCTGCACGCGCGAATTCATGATGTTTCTGACCGATACGGCGCTCGGCGGCAATGAGGGATCTTACCGACCCATCCATATCGATGCGCCGGCCGGCTCCGTGTTCCGGCCGCAATACCCGGCACCCATCACGACCGGCATGGGAGACATGGGGACGCGGCTGATGGAACTCCTGTTTCAGGCCTTGGCCGATGTCCTGCCGGAAGAAGTCATCGCCGGCACCTTCGGCAATTTTTCCTGCATGACCCTATCCGGTTTCGACGAAAAGACGGGCGCAGAGTTCGTCCATTTTTCACCGTATGCCGGTGGCTGGGGCGCCCGTGCGAAGGCCGACGGCAACAGCGGCATGGTATCGCTCGGTAGCGGCGACAATTACAACATTCCGTGCGAAGTCATGGAGACCAAGTTTCCGGGATTGCTGGCTGAGAGTTACAAGCTGCGCGACGGCTCGGCCGGCGCCGGCAAGTGCCGCGGCGGCTGGGGCGTCACCTACGATTACCGCATGCTGTGGCCAGGTGAATTCACAGTCGCGCTCGATCGCGACAAGTACACTCCCTACGGTTTGTTCGGTGGTAACACCGGGCAGGGCAGCGGCCTCGTAGTCTCCGTTCCCGGCGCCGATGAAGCGATCTATACGCGCATCAGCGGGATCTCGATTCCGGCCGGTACGGTGCTCAGCCACCGGACGGCGGGCGGCGGCGGCTATGGCGACCCCATGGAACGTGAGGCGCAGGCCGTGCTTGAAGACGTGCTGGATGAATTCATCACCGTGGACGATGCGCGCGAACTTTATGGCGTCGCGATCAATCCGGCAAGCATGACGATAGACGAGGCCGCGACTTTGGAGCAGCGCGGCGCCCGCTGAATTCAGTTCGACTTCCCCTCAGATTAAACCGCTGTCCGGGGCCCATCAATCTATCGTCCGATTTAGTCGTTGATGATCGCGACCCCTCGATTTCGAGATGATGATCGGGCCACGCGACCCGCACGACCTCCACGCAGGTCGTTGATGGAAACGGGCTGTTGAAGTATTCGCCGCCGAAGTCACGCAGGGCGGCCAGGCTCTCTTCCGTGTAACCGGCCTTGAAGTAAAAGCGGATCTGAACGATGTCATCGGTCGTTCCGCTGGCGGCTTCCACGATGTTCTTCGTGTTTTCCAAAGCCTGGCGTAGCTGCGCGTGCATGTCGGTCGCGACCGTCTTGCGTTCCGGGGTCGTCGGCGTCTGACCCGAGATGAATAACCACTTGCCATGCGTGACAGACTGTTCCCAGCCGGATTTTTCGGGAGGGACCCGCGGTAGCTCTCGCGAGTGATAGAGGTTGAAATAATCTTCCGGGCAACGTTACTTGTCGACACCGACATCGATCGCGAAGGGATCATCCTGGGTTAGCGAGCGTCTGCATCCAGAACGCCATGGGTTCGGAGCTTGGATGCAACTTTCCCATTTCGTGGACTTAGGGAAACATGTCCAACATCTTTTGCGCGTGATTGATCATTACGTGGTTACCGGGCCAGATCACTTGCAACGAAGACAAGCATGGGACGGAAAGGGGCGAAAAGCTGGGGAAAGTTCAGGGCCTGGTGGTGGAATTCAGCGCAGATTGTGCAGCGCTCAGGGCGAAGAGTCGGGCGGGCGGCTATTCAGAGGCGGTAGATTCTTGTGGAATCGGTGTTTATGCTTTCTATGCTCTGGCGTCCTTTTTTTTGCGAATAATGGAGATGGAGAAACTCCGATGGACAAGAATCTGTTACTGGTCGGCAGTATCCCCTGTGACACGGCCGAAGAAGTATTTCAGACCTGGGGCGCTACCTTTGGCGCGCATCTGAAATACCTTCCCGACGGTGAAGTCGGGGACCGTCTGCACTGGATTGATGGGCAGGCGTTCCACGTATTCAACGGCCATCCTGACATCGAGACTTTGAAACGGCCGGCGCCGGACGATGGCGTAGAGCGTTGGAAACCGCGTGATATCGAGGATCAATGGACCTTCAAGGTCAAACCCGGCGTGGATCTGGTGCGTTTTGCCGACTCAGGCTGGCGGCTCGGTTACGCTCGTGATGCCATCAGCTCGTACTTCGTGTTTAAGACGCTGCGCAACGAGGGCGTGCTACCCGACGATATACGGTTCATGGTCGCCCTGCCTACGCCGCAGAGCTCGACGGTTCTGTTCTTCAAGGATCCGGCCGATTGGCCGGCGGCCCAGGGCGGCTACGAAGCAGCCATGCTCGCCGAGGTCGAAACCATGGTTCGGCATATTCCGCACGAAGACCTGGCTATTCAATGGGACGCCGCCTGCGAATCGGTGGACATCGAGTTCGGCCTGCCGTGGCTCGGCGATGAAATCACGCCCGAACGCTACGAGACCTATGTCGAGCAGTTCACCCGTTTAAGCGCATCGGTGCCCGACGGGGTCGCGCTCGGTTATCACGCATGTTACGGCACACTCGGAGGTTGGCCCTTGGTCGAGCCGGAAACACTTGCGAAACAAGTGAAATTCGTGAATGACGCGGTGGCGCGTTCGAAACGCAAGGTCGATTTCGTGCACCTGCCCATGCTGGACCGCAGCGACCCCGAATACGCGACGCCGCTAAAGGATCTGGAAGTCAATGACGCCGAGATCTATCTCGGCCTCATTCATAACATGGAAAGTTTCAGCGTTCGGCTCGCTAATGCGCGCCGCTGTCTTCCCGCATGCAAGATCGCGGCGCCCTGTGGTTTCGGACGTATTCCGCCGATCCAGGTTCAGGCCGTCATGGACGAGCACAAAGAGGCGCTCGGGATCTATGCGAGTAACTAGACCATGATCGGAAACACGCCCTACGGGATCGCGATCCCGCAAGTCGTTGGAGGCGGCGCCGTTGACCTGAAACACATCCGTGCCTTTCTCGAGCGCGCGGAAACACTGGGATTCGAAAGCGCATAGACGCAAGAAACCCTGTTCGGTGACTTCGGGATACTTGAGCTGCTGAGCTTGCTGTCCCACGCATCAGGGTTGACGTCACGCGTGCGTCTCGGTGTGTCGGCCATGCTTACGACTGAAAGAAAAAACGGCTCCGGAACCGACGGCGTTGTTGCCACAAAGCAGGGCGCCGCCTCAGGTAGAGCTGTGCGGCTGACGCCGGCAATATAAACCATTCCAATCAAGTTGCTGCAACTTTGACGGAGGGGCAGAGATGCTGTTCGCTTGAAGGCAAGCACGGGACGGAAAGGGGCGAAAGCTCGGGAAAGTTTAGGGCCTGGTGGTGGAATTCAGCGCAGATTGTGCAGCGCTCAGGGCGAAGAGTCGGGCGGGCGGCTATTCAGAGGCGGTGGATTCTTGGGGAACCGGTGTTTATGCTTTCCATACTCCGGTAAATGAGCTATCCATCCGTCGCCGGTCGAGCGAGCGCAACAGGCGTTTACCCCGGAACCCGAAATCGTTGAGCGCGCAAAATGAAACCGGCGTATCGCAGTGCCGTGAAGGATCGAAAAGGCGCCGTACAAGTCGACGGGTTCCTCGTCGATGCCGCCACCATGCGCCTTTTCGGCAAGGTGTTGGAGATGGCCGACCGGATTGGCATGTAGGCGGGAATCATTACGATTGAATTTGGGTGCTGGGACTTAAGAAATGGTCCATGAACCGGGATTAAGGGAATACGTTAATGAAACTAGGTGTATTGAGTTTTAACACGGAATATTCGATTAGAGCCGACGAGCTGGCGATCGCCGCTGAAGAACGCGGATTCGAATCAGTGTGGTTTCCAGAACACACGCACATCCCCGCCAGCCGCGAAACTCCCTGGCCGGGAAACGGCCCCTTGCCGAAGGAATACGTACACATGTCCGATCCCTTTGCGAGTGCGGCCGCTGCCGCGGTGGTGACGAAGACGCTCAAGATCGGCACTGGCATATGCCTCGTCATCGAACATGAACCGATCGCGCTGGCGAAGGCGGTTGCGACGGTCGACCGCTTATCTGACGGACGATTTCTCTTCGGCGTTGGTGCTGGATGGAATCGCGAGGAGATGGAGAATCACGGTACGCCCTATAGCGAGCGATGGAAAGTATTGGAAGAGCACGTCAAGGCGATGAAAGAGATTTGGACCAAGGAAGAAGCGACCTTCCACGGGAAATACGTCAATTTCGACAATATTTGGTCTTACCCCAAGCCAGTGCAGCAACCGCATCCGCCCGTAATCCTCGGCACCTTCGGCTCCAAGTGGGGTCGCCAGCGGGTTGCCGATTTCTGCGACGGCTGGATCCCCATTGATCTTTTTCACGAGGACATGCAGCGCGATATCGAGGACCTTGGCAAACGCCTGAAAGCGAACGGGCGTGACCCTGAGGACGTCAGTATCTCGATGTTCGATATTTTTGAGACGCCGGAAGACGATCTCAAGCGTTTCGCCGACATGGGTTGCGTCGAACGTGCCATCCCCCGATGTCCCACCGAAGATCGGGATACTGTGCTACGCTGGCTTGATCGATATGCCGATATCGGACGCCGTATCGGAGCGATTTGAACAGGACGCCCGCTGAGATAAACCACCGTGTGCGCCGATAAGAAACAAGTTCGGTGAGGGGCCCAAGGCAATGCGATCACTATTCAGCCGCATTGCGGCTCGGGATCGTCTTTAAATGACACCTGAGGAGGTTGAGAACGATGATTAAGTTGTATGGAATCGGTTTGAGTAATTACTACAACATGGTGAAACTGAGCCTGACGGAAAAGGGCCTGGACTTCGAGGAAGCGATGGCCGAGCCCAGTCAGGAAGCGGATTACACGTCCAAGAGCCCGATGGGTAAGGTGCCCTGCATAGAAACGCCCGACGGTTTTCTATCCGAGACCGCGG
This sequence comes from Pseudomonadota bacterium, assembly GCA_036339995.1. Classification (GTDB taxonomy): domain Bacteria; phylum Pseudomonadota; class Gammaproteobacteria; genus JAYYZW01. The sequence continues at coordinate 3,844 of JAYYZW010000148.1, read as the reverse complement.
GCATTATGGGCTATCTGGAAGCGCTGCAACCCAGCCCTGCGCTGCTGCCATCCAATCCGTACGCGCGCGGCAAGGTGCTGGAAATGATGCGGATCATGGAACTCTACATCGAACTGCAGGTGCGGCGGCACTACAACGAAGTCTTCTTCGGGGGCGAGCGTAACCAGGCGGCGTTTGACGAAGCGAAGCCCGTGATGGAGAACGGACTCAAGGCATTGAAGCAGGTCGGAAGCTTCAGCCCCTACCTCGCGGGCAGTGATTTCACTTTTGCCGACATCTTCGCCGTGTATACGTTCTGCTACGCCGTACCGACCGCCCAGGCTATCTACGGCTGGGACATCATGAGCGAAGTGCCGGGATTGCAGGGCGCCGTCGATACGACGAACGCGCGTGAAGCGGGTGCGAAAGTCGCCGCTGATCACGGGGCCGCATTGAAGGCCTTCCAGGAAGCAGCAACCGCGTAAAGCAGATCGGCCAGGCATGAAGCGGGCTCCCTCGACAGGAGCCCGCCTTTTCTTGAGGGTTTCCGCTATGGGTTCGGGATTGATATTGCCGGTCGACTCGATTCGCGAACGTTTGAACGGCGATAAAGAATTTCTGCTGAGCGCCCGGTACTGGACCTGCGATCTGCGCTTCGTCGTGGGCGATGATCTGTATTTCATGTCCGTCGACAACGGCAGAGTCGCGAGTTTTCAGCGCGGCACCCAGGGATTCGATCCCTACACCATCAACATCGGCGGTCCGGTCGAAGTTTGGGAGCAAATGGTTCTCGAGGAGCCGAAGCCTTTCTATCACGACTGGTTTGCGGCTTCCTTTCACCATGAATTTGAACTGGGCGGCGATCTCGAAGCCCTCTATGCGTATTACTACGCGATCAGGCGTATCAAACTCATCATGGGCGAATGCGTACGCGAGCTTGAGCAAGCCGCGTAGCGGAGGACAAAGCCATGGCGCGTTTCTCGGATATCTCCGGACGTTACCTCTACCTCGATGTCGACGGCACGCAATACCGTGTTTACCTGGAAGAGGCGGGAACGGGCATCCCCATCGTCTGCCAGCACACGGCGGGCGCCGACGGGCGCCAGTTCCGCCATCTCCTCGAAGACTCGGCGATCACTTCGCGCTTCCGCGTAATCTCGGCCGACCTGCCTTATCACGGTAAATCGCTGCCCCCGGCGTCAAAGCGTTATTGGGAAGAGGACTACAAGCTCACCCAGGATTGGTTCATGAAGTACTGGGTGCGGCTTGTCAACGAGCTCGAACTCGAACGGCCGGTGTACATGGGGTGTTCCATGGGCGGGCACCTGGCCGGGGATCTGGCGCTGCATTATCCGGATGAATTTCGCGCCTGCATCGGCCTGGAGGCATCCTGCTGGAGCGGTGACCTGAACCGGCTGATCGACGAATGGTTCAACCATCCGCGCCTCTCGAACGCGTCGAAGCCGGCCTTGATGATGAGCCTTTGCTCGCCCAGCGCCCCCGAAGAGAGCGTGCGCGAAACGGTGTGGACTTATAGTCAGGGCGCGCCGGTCGTTTTTGCGGGCGATCTGAACTATTACGGCAAGGAGCATGACCTGCGTGAAACCGCAAAGAACATTGATACGAGCAGGTGCATGTTGTACGTAATGAGTGGGGATTACGATTGGTCCGCCTATCCGGCGGCAGCCCAAGAGCTGGCCGACAAAGTGCCCGGTGCCGCCTATACGCTTATGGAGGGTATGGGCCACTTCCCGATGTGTGAAGACCCCGAGCAGTTCAAAAAATACCTGATGCCCGTTTTGGACGATATCGAGGCCCGCTCGGTCGGCAAGGCCGCCTGAGCATGCAATTTATGTTCGCCCGCTTGCGGGCGAATAAGATTCTTTGCGCACACCAAATCAAAGCCCGCAGCAACAAGGGGCAGCGAAGTGTATCCGGGGATTTACGCCAGACAACGGGCCGACCAGGCTTGTTTCATCATGGCCACTTCGGGCGAGACGGTCACCTATGGCGAGTACGAGGCGCGTACCAATCGTCTCGCGCATCTCCTGCGGGCGAGCGGACTCGAGCCGCTTGATCACTACGCGATCTTCATGGAGAACAATGCGCGCTTCCTCGAAGCCTGCGGGGCGGGAACTCGCGCCGGCCTGTACTACACCTGCGTCAACTCCTATCTCACTGCAGAGGAGCTGGCCTTTATCGTCAACGATAGCGAATCAAAAGTGGTCATCATCTCGCGTGAAATGCGCGAGGTTGCAATCGCGGCCATGGGGCAGTGTCCGAATGTAGGTCTGCATCTTATAGTCGGCGCCACCGGCGACGATGGGCCCTTCGTCGATTTCGAGCAGGCGGTGGCGGAGTTTCCTGCGACGCCGATCGCGGACGAACGGCTCGGTACGGCCATGCTGTACTCGTCCGGCACTACCGGCCGGCCCAAAGGCATCCTGCGGCCTTTGCCTGATTCGCCGCCCGACGAGCTGCTACCACTCTACGAATTTCTCACTCGTATGTGGCGCTATCGGGAGGGCATGATCTATCTGTCGCCAGCGCCCTTGTACCACTCGGCGCCGAATGCGGCAGTCAGCCTCACGATCCGGATCGGAGGCACGGCTGTCATCATGGAGCGGTTCGACCCGGAGCAATACCTCGCCCTGATTGAAAAGTATCGGATCACGCACACCCAGCTCGTCCCCACCATGTTCAGCCGCATGTTGAAGCTGCCGCCAGCGGCGCGAAACCGCTACGACGTATCGTCTCTGGAATTCGCCGTGCACGCCGCGGCCCCCTGTCCGGTACAGGTCAAGCGCGAGATGATCGAGTGGTGGGGCCCGATCATCCACGAGTATTACGGCGCGACCGAGGGTCTCGGCTTCGCTGCCTGTGATGCCGGTGAATGGCTTCAGCATCCGGGAACGGTCGGACGCGTGCTGCTGGGAGAACTGCACATCCTGGACGACGACATGAACGCGTGTCCCGTTGGTACGCCCGGTGCCGTGTGGTTCAAAACGGCGACGCCGTTCGAGTATTACAAGGATCCAGACAAGACTCGTGAGGCCCGTTCAGAGGACGGTTCGATGAGCACGGTCGGTGACGTGGGATACGTCGATGACGACGGGTTCCTATACCTGACTGATCGCAAGACCTACATGATTATTTCCGGCGGCGTGAATATCTATCCGCAGGAGTGCGAGAACCTGCTGATTACCCATCCGAAAGTGGCGGATGCCGCGGTCTTCGGGATCCCCAACGAAGACCTCGGCGAAGAGGTCAAGGCGGTCGTCGAGCCCATGCCGGGTAGCGAACCGGGACCTGCACTCGAAAACGAATTGATCGCGTTCTGCCGCGAACACCTGTCGCACCAGAAGTGCCCGCGCACGATCGATTTCGAAAGTGAACTGCCCCGTCTTCCGACTGGAAAGCTTTACAAGCGCCTGCTGCGGGATCCTTACTGGAGCGATAAGGACAACTGGATCGTCTAAACCGGTAAACAGCCGATCCGGTTTTTAAGCGTCGGCCGCTGCGCAGCAGCGATAGTCGAGTGCGCGTTCCGCGCGTTCGTCATGCCGGTTTCTTCAGGCCCAAGCGCTCAAAGTACTTCGCGGGGACCTTATCTGGATCCTTGTATACGATCATCGTGCAGTACTCTTTGCCGAGCTTCTCCGCCGGCTCGACAACGACAAAGGGCGTGCCGTTCTCCTCGATATCGACCTTTTCCATCGCGTATTCGTGCGCGCAGTAGACCGGGAAATTCTTGCGGCCGTAAGTCAACGGCTGTTCCTTCTCAATGGTTAAGAACGCATCCTTCCCTTCGTATTTCCCTTCGGAGATCAAGCGCCCCCCGCTGCCACAGGGGCAGAGCTTGATT
>JAYYZW010000147.1:0-13851 GCA_036339995.1 Pseudomonadota bacterium | reverse complement strand
ATCTCGGATTGTGCGGTCGCGTTTCCGACCGCCGGTGGCCCGAGCGCGCAAGCCGTCACAAGGAGTGTTCGAATCATGATCAACCGCGAATGCAATCGCCCAGACGCTCATATCATTGGGCCGGTAATGACCGGCGCGGCGGGAAATACGATCTCATTAATGATTAAATATTGTAACTTCCAACTCGCGGCCAGCTAGTGTCGCGATAAACAGCGTCCTCGAAAAAATACGGAGGATGGGGGTTCAGGACGCATTCGAGTTGATAGCTGACCAAAGACGGCGACGTATCCGCACCGCCGCTTCGATGCCACGGTAATAACCGCGGAGCGTATCACCCTCTTCATATCCCAGGCGCCGGTAAAAACGCCTTGCCCCGTTATTGCGGGCTCGCACTTCGAGATGGATCGTTTCGATGCCTGCGATCAACGCCGTTTTTTCCAGCCATTCGATGAGCGCGGTACCGACACCGGACCGTCGCTGTTGGGAAGAAACGGCAAACAACAGCAAATGAGCTTCTTGTTCGAGGTAACGCATTACCGCAAAGCCGACGATGCGACCGCCGACAACCGCGACGATGACATTGGTGTTACGGTCGCGGATGTTGCGCAAAATCCTCGGCGGCGTCCAGCTCCAGCCAAGGCCCGTCTCAATCAGATCCCGGCTCATGATGGCAATGGTGGGTGCTTCCGCCCGCCGCGCCAGTCGAATGGAGAACATACGTTTGCCCTCTATCACTAGTGCGCCGTCCCGCGAAAAATTTTCATAATTCGCTGGTCTTTATTTGGCCCCAGCTGCGCTCACCCTTGCGTAAAGCCCGCTACGCGACGGCCTCGCGCCTTGCCAGGAACGAAAAATCCAGCGCGACTTACGCAATTTATTCGCGGGACGGCGCACTAGTACCTAATTGCCGATCTGCCGTCCACACCGATTATCATACATTGAGGGCACATTTGCGGTTACGACGACGTCAAATGACCGTCCGTCGCAGGGGAGATTTGATCCGCCCGGCCATTGCGGCCGATGAGCCGCTATGGCATATGTGTATTTCATCACCCAAGCGAAACTGATTACAGGTGAACCAACAGCAGCACGCCGTGCGACTCGGGATCGGGAATACCCTCGCTATCCTGTGGCCTTATTTCCGCGACAATCTCGTCGATCAGTTCAAGACCATCTGGTTCATCGTGGTTTATCTCGCATTTTTCCAGATTTTCGTGCTCGGTCTGCCCATCGTGTACGCGGCAATGATCGGCTTTGGCATCGTGGTCGTCGCCGTCGGACTTATGTTTTTCATGGAGGGCCTGCGCCTGGGTTTGATGCCGCTCGGCGAGACAATCGGCGCGGTATTGCCGCGGAATTCTCCGCTTCCCCTCATTCTGGGCTTCGCGTTCCTGCTCGGGGTCGGCGCGACCTTCGCGGAGCCGGCAATCGCCATTCTCAAACAAGCCGGCGGCGGGGTCCGCCCGGTCGACGCGCCCTTGCTCTACAGTCTTCTCAACGATTTTTCCGGGCAACTCGTCAGCACCGTCGGCATCGGCGTCGGCATCGCGGTGCTTCTCGGTATCCTCCGGTTTTTCTACGGTTGGTCGTTGAAGATCCTGATCATACCGACCGTTTGCATCCTCCTCGCGCTCACGATCTTCGCCCACAGCGATCCCGTGCTGCAGCCGATTCTCGGACTTGCCTGGGACTGTGGGGCGGTCACGACGGGCCCGGTCACGGTACCGCTGGTACTGGCGTTAGGCATCGGCGTGTGCCGAATCGTCGGCGACGGCGAAACCAGCCACGCCGGCTTTGGAATCGTAACGCTCGCCTCCCTCGCCCCGATCGTCGGGGTCATACTGCTCGCTCTGTACCACTACCAGGCCGATGATTACTTTGGACGTCCAGCCTATCTCGGAGAAAGCGCCAACATACAGCCGGCCGATCCTGAACCGCCAAGCGCCAAGGACACCAGCAGCGAGGTGGCCCGGTTTTCGCAGGACGAATTTGAGCAGTTCCTCGTTACCGGGTTGATCGAAAAGGATTACCGCATCCGTTACGAGGGAGGCCGCCGCGCGCTCGGTGACGGACGTATCATCCTGCGCGATACCGATATCATTCTCGAAAAGAAGCCGAAAGAGCGCCCGACCTTGGTCAGCGCGGTAACCTGGGATCCGAACCAGGACGCTGCGCGCGGTTTTCTAGAGTCGCTGGCGGCCGCGGGGCAGGCAATCATCCCGCTGTGCTTGTTCCTGTTCATCACCTTGAAGCTCGTATTGAAAGAACCCTTACGGAACCGCGGCGAGCTTTCCATCGGGGTCGGATTTGCCGTGCTTGGAATGACGTTGTTCGTGCTCGGCATCACCTTGGGACTGAGCCCGCTCGCCACTCAGCTCGGCAGTAACGTGCCCGCGACCTTCGCGAGCCTGACGCCGTGGGGCATGTCGGGCTTCGAGGGTCCATTGTTCGCGACGGCGTTCTACGGAAAACTGGTCGCAACCTCTTTCGGTTTCTTCCTCGGCTACGGTGCGACGCTCGCGGAGCCGGCCTTGAACGCACTCGGCGATACCGTCGAGAAGATCACTGTCGGCGCATTTCGAAAGGGACTGCTAATGCAATCGGTCGCAATTGGAGTCGGCGCCGGCATTGCAATGGGCGTTCTCAAGATCGCCTATAACATTCCACTGAGCTATCTGCTCGTACCCCCCTACCTATTGCTGCTGGTGCTGACCTGGTTCTCGTCGGAGGAATTCGTCAATTTCGGATGGGATAGCGCGGGCGTCGCCACGGGCCCGATCACCGTTCCGCTGGTGCTGGCAATGGGCCTCGGGATCGGCGCCAATGTACCCGGCGTGATCGATGGTTTCGGTATCCTCGCGCTCGCCTCGGTGGGCCCGATCATCACCGTATTGAGTGTGGGCTTCATCGTTTCACGTACCAGTCAGGCTACCCCACAGCGCATCGAACGGGGGGGCTAGCGTTGGCGCATTTCGTCACCTACAACAACGTCTCGGTGGTCACTGCAATCCTGCCGCAGTACATCGCCAAGTCTGCCATCGAGGAAATCTTCAGCTTCGGTGATCGCAACGCCTTGTTGATCAACGCGCGCGGCACGCTGATGCGCGATCGCTGGTACCAGGCCTTGCTGCCGATGATGAGCCCCGAGAAGGAATTCCTGCAGTTTTTGGTTCCGGATACCGAGGTTAACGCCATGATGGAATGCCTGGTGGCGGCCGCCGAACTCCACCTCCCGGGCTCGGGCGCCGTGTTCGCTGTACCTTGTGACGAATTGCGCTGTACCGAAGATTTTCCGGTGTGGTCAACATCCACTTGGGAAAACGACAGCTTCGACGCATCGCACAATTTGAAGGAGAACCTAACCGCCATCTTCTGCATTGTGCAGAAGGATCGGACCGACCGAATTTCCCGCGCTGCCATGTCCGCCGGCGCGCACGGCCCGGTCGTTTTTTATTGCGAAGGGCGTGGCCTGCGCGATCGCCTCGGATGGTTGCACATCACCAAGAAAAATGACATGGAAGTACTGGTGCTGATCGTCGACAACGCCGACGCCGACGCCGTGACGGAGGCCATGGTCGACGCCGGCGATATCGACTTACCGGTCCGCGGATTCCTCTACCGCATGCCAGTCCAGAAGGGCGTGATCAACGTCGGTAGCAGCTTTGGCGGCCGTAAATACGCGGCCAACATACAGCAGATCATCTCTGCGATTGACGAGCTCAAGGGCAGCCGTTCATGGCGCGACCAGCGCATTACCGAACTCGTCGGTACCGGAAAGAGCGCCGGCCTCAACCTGTTTGGCAAGATCAAGGAACGCACCTATCTTACTGATCAGAAGAGCCTGACCTGTATCGTCGGGCGCAAACACATCGACGCTATTGTGAACGCAGCGCTCCAGGGCGGCGCACCGGGCATGAATATCAGTTTCGCTAGGCTCATTGAAGCGGAAAGCAGGGAAACCGCGCGCGGGATCCGGTTCAATCGTGAACGCGGCATCGTGCGCATCATCCTGCCCGAACACCTTCGGACCCCGGTTGCGTTGCGCATGCAATCTGCCTGCGCCGAACACGACATCGAGGAAGTCTGCATCTACAGCCAGCCCGTCACGCGCGCCGTCACCTACATTGCGGACGCCTCGACGCGCAGCGACACCGTTGCCGGCGGTCATCCGCCCGCGTATCGCAAGCGATAAATTAGGTAGGCTGTTGAAAAACAGCATTTTTCCACATTTCCATGCCGGTCTAAGCAGGGCCCGCCACGCGGCTGACGGCCGGTGCTGAACCGCAGCGTCGAACGCGGGGCGGGCGGCGATCGCGGAGACGCCCTCGACGCAACCCCGGCCAGCCACGATAGTTGGACCTGGCGCGACTACAGCGATATGCCATGGATCCCCAACTCCAACGGATTTAACTTAATCTAATTTATTAACTATTAATTAATTAATCTTTATTATCAAAGGGTTAATTTATTTTCTTAGCCTTGTTCCCCGATAAGTCATCCCAAGCTGTTCTCGAGATCGCCAGCGGTACTCACCGATTTGCGGGACGACTCGCGCCACGAATTGATTTAACATATAGACACGCGGCGCTTGTTTAGCCTGAATAAACGTATAAGCCCCCGCTGCGACGGAACCTAACGCAACATCGTCGCCACAAAAGCCCGGCCTCGGCCGGGCTTTTCTTTTTCCGTTCCGCTGCCAGGCGTCGAGCCCCGATCGCGACGGCACTAGGCGGGACCCATAGTCTGTGGTTTATCGCATATCCGTGGCACACGTCGGGCGCCGGCCATCGGGCCTGCGCGGAACTGGGCGGCGCGGGTCAGTTATACTCAGCGGCGGCTAATACCGGTACCAACGCATGCAGCGCGCCGAACAGATCGCGATTGGACATCAGCTGTTCGACTACATCGATAATCGCACGACGGCGATGGCAGATGAGGTCTATCACCAGCCCGTGCGCGAATACACCTGCCCCGACATTGCAGCGCAGGAACAACGCGTCTTCTTCCGACAGCGACCGCTTTGCGTTGGCATGAGCGGTCTGCTGCCGGAACCGGGCACCTACTTCACCCACGACCTGAACGGTCTGCCGATCTTGTTGACCCGCGCCGATGACGGTGAGGTCCGCGCGCTGCTCAACGTCTGCCGCCACCGCGGTTCGCGCGTGGCTGAAGCCGGCGGCAAGAGTCGATCCTTCGTCTGCCCCTATCACGCCTGGACTTATGGTCTCGACGGCAAGCTCGTCGCGCGGCCTCAAGATGCATCTTTCGCGGCGGCTCCGCGGGCGCGCCACGGCCTCACGCAATTGACCGCCATCGAACGTGACGGCCTCATTTGGATATCGCCAGCGCCGGGCCAGATGTTCAGTCTCGACGATCACCTCAAGGGGCTGGGCGACGAGATCGCGGCCTATGATCTGGCAGGATTCCACCATTACGAGAGCCGCCTCCTCAAGCGCCGCATGAATTGGAAACTTCTGATCGACACGTTTCTCGAGTCCTACCATTTCTGCGTGCTGCACAAGGACTCGATCTGCTCCATCTTCTACGAGAACTTGACGACGTTTGATACCTGGGGCGCCCATTTCAGGCTGGTCGCTGCGCGCCGTACTATCGAGGACATACGACAGCTACCGGTATCGAGCTGGAACCTGCTGCCGTATATGGTCGCCATCTACGTCTTCTTTCCAAACACCGTGTTGATATGGCAACTGGATCACGCTGAACTTTGGCAGATTTTTCCCGAAGACGGTGCCCCCGAGAAATCGAAGGTGCTGCTGTCGCTCTACACGCCGGAACCCGCCATCACGGACAGCGACCGGCGTCACTGGGACAACAACATGGATCTCGTCGTGCATGTCGTCGAAAACGAGGATTTTCCCGTCGGCGAAGACATCCAGCGCGGCTTCCATTCGGGCGCTCAGGACCACACCGTTTTCGGAGAGAACGAGCCGGCGCTCGCCCATTTTCACCGCACTCTAACGGGACAACTGGATGCGGCGAGGGTCCGTTCGTGAGTATCTTCAACTTTAATTAGCTAATAATTTCGACCCACTGCTTCCCCTGATACCGTCAAAGTAACCGTCATCGAGGCCAGGCTGCCCCGGCATTTCGAGCTACCTTTTGACTTGGGTCAGCCTTCCTCAAGTCGACCTGCATAATAGCTTGCTGAAAAATTGCCGAGAGGGAACCGAGCGCCCCCATTCAGGGTAGGCCGCCAGGAAACGGTAAGAAAAAAGGCGTCACCTTTTCATGCCGCCCTAGCAGCGTGGTCTCTCGGGACTCCGCTCGCTCTTGTTCATAAAGTCGGGTGGCACGCTCGACAAATCTCTGTACCGTAGCGCCCGCAACCGTTATTTCCGCTCGACTGAAACGATAGTCAGTGGCGTCAAAACCCTTATCGATGCACGCAGCCCCGCTAGTCCCCGCGCTCAAGACGCGAACCAAATCGAACGTCGCGTTATGGGACGAGAAGCTATACATTGGCGTTACGACAATCTGGAGTTCAATACCGATGAGTGACGACCCCGGCGTCTTTGAAATCATGCATTCGCTCCGCTCGATGCGGCGGCTCAAAACCGACCGCGTACCGGCGGAAATGATCCACAAGATCCTCGACGCCGGCATCCGCGCGCCGAGTGGCCAGAATACGCAGCGCTGGGCGTTTCTCGTCGTCACTGAGCCCGAAGGTAAGCAGTTCTTCGGCGAACGTTATCATCACTGGATGAAGGAACGCTTCGGCGACGCCTTGAAGAACGTGAATTATCAATCGCCACTCGGGCGCAGCGTCAAAGCGGCCATGTACCTGGCCGAGCACATGCATGAGGCACCCGTGCTCCTGATGATCTGCGGCAAACGTGACTGGCCTTTCGCAGTGGCGGAAAAGGATCGCGTAGGCCTGGCGCCGCCGTCTTATGGATCGGTCTATCCCTGTGTGCAGAATATCTTGCTGGCCTGCCGAGCTCTCGGGCTGGGTGCAAGCCTGACGACCATGCATCAGATGTTCGAAGATGAACTGCGCGAGCAGTTCGGGATACCGCAGGAGTACGGCGTGATCGCGACCCTTCCCATCGGTTTTCCGAAAGGCAAATTCGGGCCGGTATCGCGCGATCCGGTGGAGACCAAGACGCATTACGAACGATGGGGCAATCAGAACGCAGCCTAACAAGTAGAAGGTAGAACACGAAGATGATCGATCGCATCAAAACCAACTGCCCGAGGGACTGTTATGACGGTTGCGGCATCGTCGTCGAACGCCGCGACGACGGCCGACACCGCGTGCTGGGCGATCCGGATCATCCGGTCTCACGGGGCAAGCTCTGCAGTAAATGCGCCGTCGCCTATAACGGCGTTTGGCAAGACTCCAAGGCCCGGCTGCAGACACCTTTACGTCGGGTCGGAGCCAGGGGTTCGAACGCGTTCGAACCGATCTCCTGGGATGAAGCTTTGGCGATCGTGGCGGAAAAGATGCAGGGCGCGATCGACCACCGCGGCGCGGCCTCCATCCTGCACACCCACTACTCGGGCACCTTGTCGCTCATTGGCTATCTCTTTCCCAACCGTCTGTTCGCCTATCTCGGCGCCTCGGAGGTCGACCCCGACAGTATCTGCAACGCGGCCGGACACGTCGCCTGGCACCTACAGTTCGGCAATTCCGTCATGGGCTTCGATCCGCGTACCGCGAAGGATGCGAACTGCATTCTTGTGTGGGGCGCAAACCCGTCGCATTCCGCGCCGCACGCACACGAGCACTGGCTGCCCGAAGCGCCGGGCAAGCTGATCGTGATCGATCCCATTCGTACGGAAACGGCTGCCACCGCGGACCTGCATCTGCAACCCCGGCCCGGGACCGACGCGGCGCTGGCTTTCAGCCTCCTGCATTGCCTCAAACGCGACGGCCGGTTCGACGAGGCCTACATCGCCGAGCATACCGTCGGGATCGAGGAAATCCATGACGACATCGAACGCGCTACGCCCGCCTGGGGCGCAGAGAAGACGGGAGTGGCTGCCGCCGACATCGAGCGCGCGGCCGCCATTTATGGGGCGGGTCCGTCCCTGCTTTGGTGCGGCCAGGCACTACAGCGACAGACGACCGGCGGTAACGTCATGCGAGCAGCCGGACTACTGCCCGCCGTGACCGGCAACGTCGGCAAGCCCGGCGCCGGTTTCTGTTATCTCAATATCACACCGATCTTCGCCGGCATCGACCTCGACTGGCTCGGCGGCGCATCCATCGCAAAGGACGGCGGGAAGACGGTCAGCCACATGGAACTCGCCAGCCGCCTGGCCGATCCCGATGAGTTCAGTGTCTTTTTCTCGTGGAATACGAACCCGCTCGCTTCCGCGCCCGAGCAAACGCGCCTGCGCACGGCGCTCGAACGCGACGATCTCTTCACCGTGGTGTGCGACATCTTCATGACCGATACCGCGACTTGCGCGGATATCGTTCTGCCCGCCGCCAACTTCCTCGAATACGATGACGTGACCTTCAGTTATTTTCATCTTCACATGGGGGCGCAGGCCAAAATCTCCGACCCGATGGGCGAGGCACTTCCGAACGCCGAAATTTTCCGCCGCCTGGCCCGGGCAATGAACCTAGAGGAACCGGCTTTGTTTGAATCCGACGAAGCCCTGATCACGGCGATGATGGGGCAGATGGCCGTCGGCTTCGATTTCGAGGAGCTCAAGCGCCGTGGTTATTTCGCGCTCGGCGACAAACCGATGCCGATGTTCGACGATCAGAAGTTCGACACTCCCAGCGGCAAGATCGAAATCGCGTCGGCCCAGGCCGAGGAAATGGGTCTGCCGCGCACGCCGCAGCCATGGGCGGATACCCCGGCAGGCGATGGCGGAATGAGATTGCTGACGCCGGCGTCGAAATGGCGGATGAACGACTCCTATTCAAATGAACCGCACATTGCCGAACAGGCGGGACCCGCCGCCCTGCATCTGCATCCCGCCGATGCCGAACGCCTGGGAATCGATGAAGGCGCGCCGGTCAAGGTATCGAACGAAACCGGCGCGATTGAACTCACGGCGCGGATCGACGACGGGATATTGCCGGGAACGGTTGTGTCGTACAAAGGACGCTGGCCTCGGCTCGAAGGGTCCCGGGAAAACGTGAACTTCGTTCACAAGGCTCGCATGGCCGACATGGGTGGAAGCACCAGCGTGCATTCGACGGAGGTCAATGTCGTGCGAGCATGACTGTATTCGCGGCATCGACCGTGATCCAAAAGATTTTCACTCCGTGATCACTGGCATCGCAAGTCTCGTACACGGTCTTTTACATTTTCGAAATGCGCGGTCGGCGTGATGGTGCCCCGCCTACAAAGATTCATGCATTCCCATGGCGTGCCCGCTACGCTGCAACTCGCGGCTCTGTGCTTGCTGCCCTGCTTCGTGCTGTTCGGCGGTATGTAGGGATGCACCTACATCGGCATACCCACCCTGGCCAAGACCTTCAACGTCTTGTTGCTCCTTGCGGTCTTCGTCAACATGTTCTTTCTAATCGTCACTCTCACCGTGATACTCATTGAATTGATCAGAAAACTTCTGAACCTTCATGCATCTCGATAAAGGGAGAAGGTCGTAGCGCTGGCGGCCGGTCCTCGTGAAGACGCTGTCGGATCTCGAGACAAAGGAAAATACTTCGCATAAAGCGGCCTGACGATCGGTCCCGGCTACAGAGGCCGGCGTACTCGCGGCCACTGACCGACTGCGACCTCAGTTTTCGTCGAGCGAGAGATCGCTGGTATCGAAATCCGACGGTGTGATCTTCTCCGGTTCGACCAGGATGACGCCTGGCGGGTCGAGCGTGAAGGCGCTCAAATCGAACTCCGGCTCGGCCACCTGCTGATACTCGGCCAGATCGGCGCCGACTTCCGCCATGTCCAGATGCGCAGTATCGATATGCGGCGCCTCCACGTGTTGCGGCTCGACCAGGATGACGCCCGGCTCGGCCATGGTCGCATCGATCGCCTGGGGCGGCGTTCTTGATGTCTCGTCCACAACGGCTGGCGCTCGCGCCGGCGCGACGGGTTGTGCAGCTACGGGCGCGTTTTGTTTCGGCTTGGCGGCTTCCGCCGCCGGCGCTGTTGCCGCTGGCTTCGAAGCGGCCTGCGTCTTGGCCATGGTGTCGACGGTCGCCGCAACGGCGCCGGCCTTGGCCAGGACTACTATGTAATGCTTCGCGGTGTCCTCGTCGACGCTTTTTTTCACGACGACGGTTTTGCCGGAGAACATCGCCTCGATCCGTTTCGCATCGACCTTGAACAGTTTCGCCAGATTGACCCGCACCTGCGCCGGATCGGCGCCTTCGACGAGCTTGCCTTTGAAGACGACTGCGAATTGCTGATCCGACACGGCATCACCACCTTTAACTGAACAGTTGCGGCCAGCGTGTCAAGGCGCGCCGTGCCATTCTATCTGATGCAGCGCCCTGGCTGACAGGCCCGGCACCCGCTTAAGGAACCTCTGAATAAGTCATCGCTTGTAAGAAGACAGGCGTGGCGCTTGCCGCGCGCCGCTCGCACCTCGATACTGGACCTTTAGATCAGCGGTGCGCGAACGTCGCAAATCGGAACTCAATCACCGGGGGATTTTAGACATGAGTGAAGGACGAGCAGCTAAAGGGCGTGCGGTGCTTGAGCGCCTGTGCGGGGATGCGGACGCAATCAATGCCTTTCCGGAAAAGTTTCGCAGATACACCTTGGAGCACCTGTTCGGAGACGTGTGGCAAGGCGATGGCTTGAGCTTGGAAGAACGCTCGCTCGTCACCTGCACGATACTCACGGCACTGGCACGCGAACCGGAACAGCGTTTTCATTTCGCCGGGGCGAAACGGCTGGGGATCCCGCGGGAGAAACTGGTGGATATGATCACCCACGCCGCGCATTACGCCGGTTGGCCAAACGCCGTCGGCGCGCTGCGCAACCTGAATGAAGTCTGGCCGGAAGATGATGCGTAACTGAAGGCTGCACCAGGCGCGTCATTCGCCTCGGGTTCATCGGGTCTCTGCGCCGCAGGACCCGCCGCCATGATCGATCTCTATTGCGAACGCATCGGTCCGGGTCTCCTGGCCGAACCTTTGAACGCGGCGACCAATGGTTTCTTTGTTATCGCCGCATGGTGGTGCTGGCGTTCGGCGCGCGCATCGACCCGGCGCGATGTGATGGTGCTCGCCGTAACGATGTTCGCGATCGGCATCGGCAGCGGGCTGTTTCATACGTTCGCCACGCCGTGGGCGGAGCTGCTCGACGTGATCCCGCTCCTCTTCTTCCAACTCGCCTACTTATGGCTCCATCTGCGGCGCGTCGCGATGCTCGAACGGGTTACTGCAGCGTCGCTGTCCTGCGTATTCGCGGCGGCAATCGCTATTTGCGCCATGTATCCGCAAACGCTGAACGGCTCGCTTGCCTATACGCCCGCGGCGACCGCACTCATGCTCATGGGCGTCCAGCAAACCTTCGCCTCGGGATCGGACGCGCACGGGTTGATCGCAGCCGGCCTGATCTTCATCATCTCGCTCACCGCGCGTACCGTCGACAACCTGCTGTGCGCCCATTGGCCGTGGGGAACGCATTTCATCTGGCATTCGTTGAACGCGCTGGTCCTTTTCATCGTCGTGCGCGCGTATGTCAGAGGCGCAAATAAAACGCCCGGGTCCCCGGGAATCTAGTTTCGCTTAATCGCCCCGTGTTTGCTGCTTGCCGCGACGCATGACGCTTGCGCGTAATGCTTCGATCTCGGTCGCGCTGACCTTGTCGTTGTGATCCTTCGCCTCGCGGGCTTCATACGCCATGGCGTCGTCGAAATTCATCCCGTATCCGGTGTCCAGGAGGCGTTTGTAGAATGGCAGAAATGACGGCACCATTGACAACATATCCGCGGCCATCCGCCGGCAAATCGGCAGCAGTTCGTCCGGCTCGACCACGCGATTGACGAGTCCCCAGCGTTCAGCCGTTTGCGCGTCGACGAAATTACCCGTCAGCGATACTTCCTTGGCGCGCGCGAGTCCGATCAAGCGCGGCAGTCTCTGACTCAAGCCCCAGGCCGGAGCGAGCCCGATGCGGCCATGGGTGTCGGCGAAACGCGCCCGGGTCGAAGCGACGAGTACGTCGCAGGCGAGCGCGAGTTCGAATCCGCCCGTCACCGCCACGCCGTTGACGGCCCCGATGATAGGGCCCGAGAAGCCCGCTATCGCGCGGGCCGGATCGCTCCCTGAATCGTCTGGCCGGCCGACCTCGGCGTCACCGCTGCCGAGTTCCTTCAAGTCGAGTCCGGCGCAGAATGCCTTGCCCGCGCCCGTTACGATCACGACGGAAACCTCGCCGTCTTCCTCGAGCATTCGGAAGGAGTCTGCAATCGCCCGACGCAGTTCCAGCGAGAGTGCATTCATCTTCTCGGGACGGTTCAGCGTGACGGTCGCAAACCCATCCCTTTTTTCCACCAACAATACCGAATTGTTCACGCTACGGCTCCTTGCCGAGCTTTAAGGGCAGCGTTTCGTCCTTGACCCATTCCGACATCGAGCCGTCGTAAACCGCGACGTTCGTCTGCCCGCACAACATCAGGGCAAGGGCGTCCATGGTCGCCGAAATCCCGCCACCGCAATACGTGATGACGCGGTCGCCGTCGAGCGCCCCGTTACTCTCGAACAGTTTTCTCAATTGATCGGGCGCCAGAAATTCGCCATTATCCGCATCGACCAAGTCGCCGTGGAAAACATTATGCGTGCCCGGGAGGTGCCCCGGCCGGCCGTATTGGTTCGTCTCGCCACTATAGACCGCCGGCGACAAGGCGTTGATGGTCACCGGTGAGCCCGCATCTATCATCGCGAGCATGTCACCCTTGTCGGTCCACATGTCGGGCCGCGCTCGCGGCGTCAGGCTGCCGGCCGGATAATCCGGCGTTGCGCCGCTGACCGGGCGTTCTTCCCGCCGCCACTTCTCCCAGCCACCGTCCAGTACCGCCACGCCATCGAAGCCGATCGAACGCAACATCCACCACACCCGGGTCGACCACATCGGAAAACCCTTGTTGTACAGCACGACGGTAGAATCGTCGCCGACGCCGTACGACGCCATTGTCGCGGCGAATTGGTCCGCCGGCGGCATCATGAAGGGGATTTCATTCGTGCGATCCGATAGGTCCTCGATGACATCGAGAAACCCGGCGCCCGGAATGTGTTCTGCTTCCCATTCTTCACTTCCACTGACCGGGATATACCCGAATCCGTCCTCCTTATGGCTCAGAAAGATCGTGGTGTCGTAGATCCTCAGCGAAGCCTCGCCGAGATGGTCTTCCAGCCATTGCGTCGTCACCAGGGGCTTGTCCGGGTTCATTGTTGGATCTCTATTTGCTCAGGATGTCATCACCCTATCCTACACCGAGCGATTCTTGTGCCGCTGGAATATCAGCCCGCGACGCGGCACCATCGAAGTCCTATCTAGGATAGTAGAGGAATCAAGAGCCATGATTAAACTCGTCTACTGCCTGCGCAAGCGCGCGGACGTCTCACCCGAGGAATTCCATAAATACTGGCGCAATTCGCACGGGCCGCTCGTTACGAGCTTCGTCAAAACGATGAATGCGAGACGCTACGTTCAGAGTCACACCATCGAGACCGATCTGAACGATGCGTTCCAGGCGTCGCGCGGGCTTGCAGATCCCTACGACGGCATCACGGAAGTCTGGTGGAACAGCGAGGACGACCTGCGCGCCAGTATGGCCACCGACGAAGGTAAGACCGCTTATCAGGCCCTGCTCGATGACGAGAGCAAATTCATCGATTTTGCGAACTCACGCGTGTTCATGACGAAGGAGAACCTGATTTTCGATTCGGACATGAAC
>JAYYZW010000146.1:0-8187 GCA_036339995.1 Pseudomonadota bacterium | reverse complement strand
ACACCACCGTTGGCGGGTACATTCGACGCGATCTCGAGGCGAACAGTGGTGCACGTCGAAGTCGTATACTGTCGTTACGATCCGGTGCCCGCGAATAACGCCAATCAAGCCGAATCGAAGGGGGACTGATATGAAGAAGGCCGATCTGGAACTCTGTTACCTAAGCGCAACCGAGGCACTCTCGAAATTTAAATCCCGCGAGTTGTCGCCGGTCGCTTTGTGCCAAGCGCTGATCCAGAGAAATACGGAAATCGGGGAAAAGCTCAACGCGACCACCTACACGTTTTTCGACAGGGCTTTGAAAGAGGCGCGCCAGGCGGAAGCAAAATACAAGAAATCAAAAGGCGCCCGCCTGCGTCCGCTCGAAGGGATTCCCATTTCCATCAAGGATTTCCATTCGGTCAAGGGCGAGATAACGACCTACGGGTCCAAGGCCTTCGAGAATAACCGCCCGGATAATACTGCGCCCACCGTCGAGCGGCTGCTGAAAGCGGGGGCGATCCTCTTCGCCCGAACGACGACCCCGGAATTTGCCCATTCCGGTGTCACCAAGAGCCCGTTGTGGGGGATTACCCGCAACCCCTGGAATCGAAAATGCACGCCCGGAGGTTCCTCGGGCGGAGCGAGTGCCTCCATCGCCGCCGGCCTGACTACGATTGCCGATGGCACGGATGGCGGCGGCTCATGTCGCATCCCCGCGAGTTTCGCGGGTTGCGTCGGCTATAAACCGCCGTTCGGGCGCAATCCCATGGACCGCGAGCATCCGCTCGAAAATCTCCTGCATTACGGGCCAATCGTACGCAGCGTCGGCGATGCGGCGCTCATGCAGAACGTGATGTCCGGGCAGCACGTCGCCGACATGTGTTCGCTTCGTGAAAAACAGGTACTGCCGGAAACCTTCGAGTCGATCCGCGGATTGAAGATCGCTTTGTCGGTCGATCTGGGTTTCTTCGAGGTCGCGCCGGACGTCGAGCAGAACCTCCGCTCGGCGGCCAGCGCGCTGAAACGGCTTGGCGCGAAAGTCGTGGAGGTCGACGTCGGCTGGAACTGGGGCGCGCTCGACACGTGGATGACGCGATGGGAGGGCGCCTTCGGCGGCCTGGTCGGTGATCTACTGCCGCGCTGGAAATACGAAATGACGCCATGGTGCGCACAGATTGCGGAGAACGGTCTCCATCACAGCGCCGATCGCTTCTACAACACTAACGCTGGGCGTTATGAGCAGTGGCAGACACTGGGACCTATTCTCGAGAAGTATGACGCCTTGATCTGTCCGACCCTCGCACTCTCGAGCCTGCCGGTCGAGCACGACGACATGGGTACCGACCTCAGAATCAACGGTCAACTGGTCGACAACTACGTCGGCTGGGCGATGACCTGGTGTTTCAACAGCATGGCCTGGTGCCCGGTGATGAGCGTACCAAGCGGCTTCGGTGACGACCGCATGCCGACTGGTATGCAGATCGTCGGACGTACCTTCGATGACCCGACGGTCTTTCAAATCGCGGCGGCGTTCGAGAAAGCACGGCCCTGGCGCGGCACGCGGCCAAAGATCTAATCTGGGATCCAGGGGTGCGGCGGCGTCTCCGCGCAGGAACGCCCTCAGCGAACGAGCGTGACCGGGCAGTGGGCGTGATTAGTGACCTGCGTACTGACGCTGCCGAGCAGGAGCTTGGAAAAGGTCGACTGACCGCGCGTACCTAGGACGATCAAATCGACCTTGTTGTCGTCGGCATATTCGCAGATCTTTTCCGCCACCTGCCCCCAGAGTTGCACAGTGTCCTTGATCTTCGTGCCGTCGCCGCAGGCCTTTTCGGTTTCGGGCAGGATGGTCTGCGCCGCATTTTCTTCGACGGTATTGCGGATTTCTTCAACCGTCATTGAGGAATAAGGTACGGTCGCCGGCCAGATCGCCGGACCCATTGCATTAAGCATCACGGCATCGTCGTTGTGCACGGATACTATTGACACGTCCGTGCCGGTAGAGCGGGCCAGCATGCCGGCGAAACGTGCGGCATGCAAAGCATGACCCGAGCCATCCGTAGCCAGCAGGATATGATTGAGTGTGTTCACGTCGATTTCGCCCTCCGAAACCTCTCGTATTGAAAACCATATATCACGATTTCCCGTGATGCGGATCAGAAAATTCAAGACTACCCTGGCCCCGGGGGCGGTAAGCGGTGAATAATCGCGTAGCTTAATGATTGAACGGGGCTCGCAACATGATACTCAACGGCATTCGTGTCCTGGATTTCACCCAGTACCTGGCCGGTCCGACGGTCACCCGCCTGATGGCTGAGATGGGCGCTGACATCATCAAGATCGAACGCGCGCCGGTCGGTGATCCGGCGCGGCTGTTGCCCGCCATCAAGGACGGCCGCAGCGGCTACTTCGTACAGCAGAATCTCGGCAAGCGGAGCCTTTGCGTCGATCTGAATCACGGCGACGCCGATGCGCTCATCCACAAACTTGTCGGGAAGGTCGACGTTGTAGTCGAAAACTTCGGCCCGGGCGTGATGCAGCGGCGCGGCTGGGATTTCGACTCGCTGTTGAAGATCAATCCGAAACTCGTCATGGCCTCGGTGTCTGCGTTCGGCCGCACCGGCCCGTTAGCGCACAAGACGGGCTTCGATTGGATCGCCCAGGCGTTCGCCGGCATCATGCACGTGACCGGACCCGCCGATGGTCCGCCGCACCCAGTCGGCGTCGGCATGGCCGATATCTCGACCGGTGTGCACGCATTCTCGTCCATTGGTTATGCGCTCTTTCACCGCGAACGCACGGGAGAAGGGCAGTACATGGACATTTCGATGATCGATTCCCTCTTTCACCTCCATGAAGTCAGTCTTCAGGTTAACCAGTTGACCGATGGCGAGTTTGTGCCGAAACGCATGGGGAGGCATCACACGCTCTTGTGTCCCTGTGGCGTGTTTAAGTCATCGCAGGGTTATGTAGCAATTCTGGTCACGCCGGCGCAGTGGGCCGGCATGTGTAAGGCGCTCGGCCAACCCGAACTGGAAAACGACCCGCGTTTCGATTCGCTCGAATCCCGTGCCGAAAATCAAAATGAACTCATTCCCCTCATCGAGGCCTGGTTGCAGAGGTTTCCGAACGACCAGGCCGTGCTCGATGTGCTGGAGGAAAACCGCGTGCCTAGCGCGCCCGTGTTGAGTCCGCTGGATGCCTTGGGGCACGCATACTTCGAAGGGCGGGGCACCATCCGCACGGTCAAGGACCCCATTCTGGGTGAGATGAAATTGCCGGGCTTTCCCCTGAGGTTCTCCTCGCAGCAGGATTATTCCGCCGGCGTTGCGCCGCTTCTTGGACAACACAATGAGGCCGTACTCAAGGAGGTGCTGGGTTGGGAACCGGTCAGAGTGGCCGAGCAGGTCGAGGCAGGTCTGCTGGCGTCCGGCAATCGGTGAGCGCTCAGGCGCTGCCGTGAGCGACGTTTAGCGCTCCGTTCGCCCGCAAGCGGGCTCCTACAGACCGCACTTTCGGTATATTCCCGCGGCGGCAACGGGTAGGAGCCCGTTTGCGGACGAATGGTCGTTACCCCGCCGTCATCGGTGCATTTTCACCGTGTACTGTCGCAACCAGGGTTCGAGGTGCTTTAAATCGGCCGTCTGCTCTTTCATGAGATCGACCAGCGATCGATGGGCATTCTGAGCGTCGGCACGGATCTGCAGGCCGTTCATGCGCAGGAAAACGTCGACGGCGAAGAACGCCGTACGGGTATTACCGTCGTCGAACGGCCGGTTGATCAGCAGCGATTCCAACAGCGCGGCGCCCATTGCGACCACGTCCCCGTAGTGTCCCGTTTGCGGACGAAAGAGGGCGCTTTCCAGGAGGCCTGGTTCACTCAGCCCCGGCGTTCCGCCGAAGCGGTCGAGCAGGCGCTCGTGCATCGCGACGACTTCGTCCACCGAAAGGTAGCGAACCGGCTCAACGGCCGAGGAGGTGCCCGAGTTCCGCATTGTCGTTGATCGACGCTTCGAGTTGGACCACCACCGCCGGGCGCACGGCGCGGTTGCTCAAATACAACTGCACTGCTTCGGTCAGCAGCCCCGAGATGCTCTGATGCGAGTCCCGCGCCGAGGGCTGCAATGCGCGCCACGTACCCTCGTCTACCTTCGAACTGATCTTGACCATCCCCAAGGTGACCATTGTCATGACATATCATGATTTTTCAATCCAATAGTTTCCAGGCGAGCGTAAATAACGCAGTTCATCCGGCGGTCGCGGTCATTCACCAGGTATGCTGTCCCGCAATAAACCTTCATAATTCAAGAGTCACCGCGCCGCGCAATGGCCTTGCGACTCTGGCCTTATTGCCGATACGACGCCCACTAGCGCCTGGTATTGCGACACGAGCCCTACGTGATTCGTACGCGGATCATTAAGAGGCAGCACACTGGGTTTTATAACGGAGTAAACCGATGAAACTGATGTGGTTCCACCTCATGCCGTACACGGAACTCCCAGAGGATTTCCAAGAAAAAAATTCTTCTGTGTGGATCGATATCGACCCGGCCTTGTTCGACCCGGCACGCGGCCACCACATGTACAACGAGTTCATCGACGAACTCGAATATGCAGCCGAAGTGGGATTCGACGCCGTCTGCGTCAACGAACACCACTCCAACGGCTACGGTCTAATGCCGTCGCCGAATCTTATCGCGATGGCGCTGGCCCGCAGCACGCGGCACGCAGCGCTCTGCATCATGGGGAACTCGATCGCGCTCTATAACCCGCCGACCCGGGTGGCCGAGGAAATGGCGATGATCGACTGCATCTCCGGCGGACGGGTGATCGCGGGTTTTCCGGTTGGCAGCCCCCAGGACACCTGCTTCGCCTATGGTCAGAACCCCAGCATGCTGCGCCAGAGGTATTTCGAAGCGGTCGATTTCATCCTGCGGGCGTGGACGGCGGACGGCGTTTTCAGCTACGACGGCCGTTTCAACCAGCAGCGCTACGTCAATATCTGGCCGCGGCCGATCCAGGCCCCGCATCCGCCCGTCTGGATCCCGGGCGGCGGCTCGGTCGAAACCTGGCACTATTGTGCCGAAAACGATTACGTCTACTGTTTCCTGTCCTATTTTGGCTACAAGCTCGCGCGCGAACAAATGCATGGCTACTGGGCGGAGATGGAGCGCCTGGGCAAGGACAGCAATCCCTATCGCGCCGGTTTCCTCCAATTCGTGGGCGTCGCCGAGACGCGCGCAGAGGCAATGAAGCTCTACCGGGAGCCCGCGGAGTATTTCTATGGCCGCTCCCTGCATGTCGATCCGCGCTGGGTCGTGCCACCCGGGTACATGACCGAGGCCACGATCCGCGCGCGGGTCGAAAGCCAGATGCAGCTCGCCGCGAAAGTGTCCGCGGGCGGCGGCCCCTCGATTCGGCAAAGCGCGACCGATTTCGAAGACATCGTGGACAACGGCTATGTGATCGTGGGCAGCCCGGACGAAGTGGCGGAAAAATTGCGCGAGATCGCGCTCGACCTCGGCGTCGGTCACCTCATGCTCCTGATGCAGTTCGGCAACATGAGCAAGGATCTCGTGAAGTACAACACGGGGCTCTTTGCCGAACAGGTGATCCCGCAAATTCGGGATCTGTTTGATGACCAATGGGAAGACCACTGGTGGATCAAGCCGATGGCGGCGTCCGGCCGGGCGGGCGTGGAGGCTGCTGCATGACCGCCGCCCTTCAAGCCGACACGGTTCGCGTGAACGGGCATGACAGCCGGGTGTGGCGCAAGGGTACGGGTGAGCCACTCGGATTCCTGCCGGGCGTCGGCGGTCTTCCAAAGTGGACGGTGTTTCTCGATCGAATGGCGGAAGAGCGCACGGTGATTGCACCTTCGCTGCCTGGGTTCCCAGGTGCTGCGGGGCACGACGAACTCGATACAATCTTCGACTGGCTGCTCGCGACCCGCGACGTACTCCTCGCCGCAGGTCTAGAGGGGGCCGACCTGATGGCTGTATCCGTTTCGGGTGCACTCGCGGCCGACGCGGCCGGTGTATGGCCGGGCCTGGTGCACCGATTGGTTCTGCTGGCGCCGTTCGGTCTGTTCGACGCCATCGATCCGAGCGCCGACATCTGGGCGCAGCGGCCCGGTCATTTGAGTGATTTGATGTGTGCCGAACGCGAGACTTATAAAGCCTTCATCGAACAACCGGACGATGCCGATCCGATGGAATGGAAGGTCGAGCAGATGCGGGCACTAGGAGCGCACGCGCGTTACCTCTTTCCGAACGGCAATACCGGGCTCGCCAAGCGCCTTGCGCGCATCGAATGTCCGGTTCTGCTGCTGCGTGGATCGGAAGATCGCGTTATTCCGGCGTCTTATCTGGACCGCTTTGCGGCGGGCATGACCGGTGCGGCCACTATCGACGAGATCGCGGGTGCAGGGCACCTCGCCGAACTCGATCAACCCGACGCGGTGGCCGAACGCGTGATGGCCTTTCTGGACGCCTGATATGGGCCGACTCGAAGGCAAGGTCGCGTTGATCACGGGCGCCGCCAAGGGGCAGGGCGCGGTTGAAGCACGCTTGTTCATTCAAGAGGGTGCGACCGTGTTCGCTACCGATGTACTCGAGGATGAAGGGCGCGAACTCGCGCAAGAGACAGGCGCGACCTTCATGACCCACGACGTCGCGAGCGAAACGGATTGGAACACGGTCGTCGGTGCCGCGATGGCGACGCATGGTCATATCGATGTGCTCGTCAACAACGCCGGTATCTTCAACATCGCACGGATGACTGAAACCAAGCTTGAAGATTACGAGCAGATCATCGCCGTCAACCAGACGGGCGTCTTTCTCGGCATGAAGGCCGTCGCCTCGCACATGTGCGCGACCGGGCGCGGTTCCATCATCAACATCTCGTCTCTGGCCGGGATGGAGGGCAGTGCCGCCGCTTTCGCCTACGGAGCAAGCAAGTGGGCGGTGCGCGGCATGACGAAATACGCCGCCCAGGAACTTGGCCGCCACGGCGTGCGCGTTAATTCCGTGCACCCCGGATTTATCGAGACCGACATGATGCAGCAGACGCCCGCCGCTGTCGCCGGTAAACTCGACCGCGCCAAGCGCTTGATCCCGCTGGGGCGCACCGCCGAACCGGAGGAGGTAGCGAACCTGGTTTTGTTTCTCGCATCCGACGAAAGTGCGTATTGCACCAACAGCGAATTCGTTATCGACGGCGGCCTCCATCGATGAAGCGAATCAAACCATAAGCACTGAGCGATCTAAACATGGCAATGACCGAAGAACATATTCACGTACCACCGCAGCAGGCCGTCTTCAGCCCAGGCCTTGCAGCGTCCGCAACTTTGCACTGCCTGACCGGTTGCGTGATCGGAGAGAGCATTGGGCTGTTGATCGGTGTCGCCCTCGGTTGGCCCCCGGTGGCAATTGCACTTTTCGCGACCGCGCTCGCCTTCATCAGCGGATTTACCCTGACCCTGATCCCTCTCACCTTGCGTCAGGGGATGGCTGTCGGGGCAGCGTTCAAGCTCGTGTGGCTGGGCGAGACCGTCTCGATCGGCACGATGGAGATCGCGATGAACGCAGCCGACTATCTGCTCGGTGGCATGACGGCCGGTTCAATTTTCACGGCTCAATTCTGGATCGCGATGGCTGTCGCCGTAGTCGCCGGCTACGCGGCCGGTTATCCCGTCAATTACTTCATGTTAAAACGCGGAATCAAAGAGAAATGCCACTGACGGATAAGTAATCGCGCTGCTCGTCGACGCGCAATCTCTTGTTATAAGATCAAGCCCCCCTAAGTTCACCAGTTAGCGTGGCACTCCCAACCGGCCCGCGTTATCAGCCGTTCATCACAGGCTTTGAATCCGCCGCGGCTCAGCTTTGAATAATATTTCTGATGGAATGCGTGCGGAGATTGCAATGGCGCTACGGCGCCGTTACACTTCGGAGTCACATCCATACGGCACCGTACGGAATAAGTCCATTTCGAGCGATTAACTAACTGATTCGATCCCCGATTAAACGATTCGCGTGGGTCGTTTAACCGGGTTGTTGCGGATGCGTAATAAGCAGCCGAAAACGGCGTTCTGCGAGTTCGTCGCGCAGGTCCGAATCGATATTTAAGGAGGTCGTGTACTCGCCCACCTGGTAGAAATAGAGCGCCTGCGCGCGCAGCAGAGATTCGGATTCGTCGAAATCC
>JAYYZW010000145.1:0-7902 GCA_036339995.1 Pseudomonadota bacterium | reverse complement strand
GGGTGCTCGCCTATTATGGATAAATTTTGCTTTTTTGAAGCCCGTGTGGTTCGACTTTAGGTCATCAGGAGTTTTGCAGCGACTCCTAGTCACTGGGCTGAAACCCATTGCCGCATTAGGATAGCTGACAGCACCTAATATGAACGATCCCGCAGCTCTCGAAATAATGGGTGAAAAAAAGAGGTCACGAGGATCCCGGGAACATGCGGATCGCCACATATAAGACTCAGACACGCATCGAAGTCGGCGTGTTGTCCCAGGACGGATCTGCGATTACGCCGTTCGACATCCCGCCCGAACGCGCAGCCGGCGGTTTGCTGGCTCTGCTCGGCGTTGATCAAACCCTGCAGCTCTTGCGCGACGTCGACCACCCTCTGAATTCAAGCGACGTCGAATTACTCGCGCCTATCCCGCGCCCGCGGCGCAATATCCTGTGCGTCGGAAAGAACTACTACGCACATGTCCAGGAGATCGCCAACGCGGGTTTCGATACCACCGGCAGCGGCGCGGAGGCACCAACAGCACCAATTATATTTTCCAAGCTGCCTGAATGCGTCATCGCCACCGGCGCCTCGATTCGGCACGATAGTCGCGTTACGAAGGAGCTCGATTATGAGGCCGAACTAGCCGTCATTATCGGCCGCAGGGGCCGCTCGATTTCGCAGGTCGATGCGATGGATTACGTTTGGGGATATACGATCATCAACGACGTTACGGCGCGCGACCTACAGAAAAATCACAAGCAGTGGCTACTCGGGAAATCGCAGGACACGTTTTGCCCCATGGGCCCGTTCGCAATTACACGGGACCTGCTGGATCTCAGTGACACTTCGATCCGTTGCTGGGTCAATGAAAAGTTGCGCCAGGACGGTAATACCGGGCAGCTGATATTCGGTGTTCCGTCACTGATCGAGTCGATCTCGGCCGGGATAACACTCTATCCGGGCGACGTCATTGCGACCGGAACGCCGGCGGGGGTCGGTGCCGGCTTTGATCCCCCGCGTTATCTACAGGCCGGCGATCGAGTGCGAATCGAAATACCGCCGATCGGCGTTCTCGACAACCGGGTTCGACGCTGGGACCTCCGATAATTGCAACTATCGCGAATTTATCACCAGCCTGCTAACGCTCAGGTGGTCAGTCGGCGGTAGATGTCCGCCACTTTCCTGGGTAGCTTGTGAACTTCGTCGATCACCGCGTAGTTCGCGGAGCCGTACATATGCGGCAGGTATTCCTGGGCTTCGTTGTCGATCGTAATACAGAAAGCGTGGATGCCACCCTGTTTCATCTCCAGTAATGCGTGGCGCGTGTCCTCGATACCGTATTTCCCCTTGTAACCACCGTAGTCCTCCGGCCGCCCGTCGGACAGGGTAATCAACAGCTTGGTGCGGGCGTGAGTCAGGTGCAGCAGGTGCCCCAAGTGCCGGATCGCCACCCCCATCCGCGTATAGGCCTTGGGGCGTATGCCGCTGATCCGCTGCTTGACATCCAGGTTATAGGCTTGCTCGAAGTCCTTGATCCGGTAAACCTCGCAGCGCTTGTTGGTGCGCCCCGAGAAGCCGAAAATTGCGTAGCGGTCGCCGAGCATTTCGAGCGCCTCGCACAACAGGGCCAGGGCTTCGCGTTCAGCGTCGTTAACCCAGCCCAGGGTCGAACCGCTCATGTCGACCATGAACATCACCGCGATACTCCGCTCCTGATTACGATAGCAGGTGTAGAGGTATTCGCTCATCTCTCGACCGTTGGCGGCATCCGCATAGGCCTCGACGATGGCGTCGAGATCTATGTCGTCACCGTCGGACTGACGCCGCTGCAGGCGCGATTCGCCGAGCACCGCCTCAAAGGTCTTTTTTATCGACTTGAGGAGCCCGCGGTGCTTGTCCAAGGTTTCATCAACGAAGGATTCGTCACCAGGAGCGACGGATAATTCGCGCAAGGTACAAAAATCCTCTCTGAAGCGTTGACGCACGCAGTCCCATTCACGGTACTTGAAGGATCCTCTAGCCTTCGGGTCCAATTCGTTTTCAGAATCGGCATCGCCTGTCTGCGGCTGCAGATCGTTGCGGTATTCGCCGAGGTCCATGGGTTTCATGTGTTCGTCCGGTATTTCAGCGAAGTCTTGCAGTATCGAGCCCACCAAATCCCTTAAATGGTCGGATACGTTGACGGCCTCACCATCCATCGTTACCTGGAAATCCAGTTCGGAGTTCTGCTTGCCGTCCTCCTCCGCTAACAGCATATCAATCAGGTTCTTCTGTGACTCGTCGGGTGAATCGCCGCTTTCCAGCCCTTCCTCTCTGTTACGCATTTCACTCAGCGCACGTTGAAACTCCTTTTTTTCGCGCTCGACGCGGGCAAACATCGCTTCACGGACCTTTGCCGCGTACATCTCACCCTGATAATGCTTGAGCGTCGGCAGGGGCAGAGATCTGAATTCGTCAATCATTCGAAGAGAATCTTCGGCGGTTGCGCCGGGGCGCAGCAATTCGGCCGCGCGTTCGGCCCAGGCTTGCCATTGCGCCGCCGTATCGGGATCTTGCCGCCCAAGGGCTTCGAATTCGCGTCCCAAGCCCGGAAAGTCGCGCGCCAGACAGGCGTCTAGCCGCAGGCATTCGAGGCGGTTGAATATTGGAACCGCCTGGTCGATCTCGAAATGGCGAATCAGTTTTTCCACTACGTGATAGCGCCAGGTTCCGTACCAGGTCTGTGCCCATAAATGCACGGCAGTCAGTTTGTATAGCCTGAAGTTTTGCTCCGCGTCGGAAAAGATGCCGAACATATCGGGAAGAAACAGTGACTCGGTGTCGGTGAACGTCGAGCGATCGCTTGCGATCCTCAATTCACGCCCACCCAGGCCGCGTACGAAATACCGGAGAAACGGGCTGGCATCGTCGAACTCACACCGCATGTGCCGGGACGAGTAGTCGACGGCGAATGATTCCACGTCTTCGAGGACCTCAATCGCGAACCCGAGGCCTCGGTTGTCAAAAACCGTCATCGCCTGATCGACCCAGTCCAGCACCCCGTCACTGTCCATTGCCTCAAAGGCCGAGGGTACCTTGGTGACGAAATGGGCGGCGAGTTCGTTATTCGAGCGTGCGATGAGTCGCGACCATTCGCAAATGAATTCCTGGTCGTCGGGATCGAGTGCCGCGATTCGCACGATTAAATCATCCACCCGACCGTGGCGCTCGAGTGCTCCGCCCGTGAATTTTTCGAGATCTTTGCGGATCCGGATTCGATTCAAGACGTTCTGGCGCGATTCGTCGCTCATGTGAACGCCCGCGAATTGATTCGCTCAGCTAGTGGAGTCGCCTTCAGGACGGCACCTTGTTTCACATGGAATCTGCCAATGGTCATCTGCGCGCACTAGCGCGCTGCTACAGTCGGTCCGTCCCGCCGACCCTGGCGAAAACTTCGGGCCCGTTTTTAGAACCTATCGCAAAATTATCCGCCTGTGCGTTGTCCCCTGAAAGCACGATGGCAAGGCGCACTAGAATACGGAGCGGCTCAGTTCGTGTATCGCGTGCAGCATGTCTTCGTCGTCGGTCAATGCCTGAGTGACGGCGGTGTCGGTTGCAACCACGGGACTGATATCCTCGGCCATCAGCTTGGCGGCATTGACGAGAAGCCGTGTGCTAGCGCCTTCATCCAGCCCGCTGCCTTTGAGATTGCGTGTCATGGCTCCGAATTTGACCAGTTGGCGGGCAGTTCCCTCATCGATGCCGCTCTCTTTCTCGATGATCGTCTGCTCAATTTCCATGCTCGGATAATTGAATTCAAGTGCGACGAACCTTTGCCGGGTACTTTGTTTCAGATCCTTCAAGACACTTTGATATCCGGGGTTGTAGGAGATCGTGAGGCAGAATTCAGGGGGCGCTGAAATCAACTCACCGAGTTTCTCAATCGGTAGCAGGCGCCGGTCGTCGCACAGGGGATGAATGACCACCGATGTATCCTTGCGGGCTTCGACGATCTCGTCGAGATAACAGATGCTGCCGTTGCGCACCGCGCTTGTGAGCGGACCGTCGACCCATACCGTCTCTCCGCCCTTGACGAGATAGCGGCCGATCAAGTCCGAGGCGGTCAGGTCATCGTGACAGGCGACCGTGACCATCGGGCGTTTCAAATACCACGCCATGTATTCGATGAACCGGGTCTTGCCACAGCCGGTCGGCCCTTTCAGCAACAGCGGAAGCTGATTCCGGTACGCGGCGGCGAAGACCTGGATTTCGTCGCCGATCGCCTCGTAGTAAGGTTCCGAAGTCAGCAGGGTCGGTGTAGGTTGTATCGCGGCGGTAGGCATTTGTTCCGTCGTCGTATGGGCTAGAGCGGTCTGGCGAAAAACCGGATATTGCACGAGCCGTCGCTGTTTGGGATGGAGGGCATCGTGCTGCCAAGCGCGACACTATACTGAAGTGGGCTTGGACCAACTAGTCCGCAATAATCTTCAATTACGCATAAGGATATTCATCGATGCTCGAAAAACTGAATCCCGCCGCCATCATGGCGCCCTTTAAGAATAATTATCACCATGCCGTGGTCATTCCAGCGAACGCGCGAATCGTATACGTATC
Source organism: Pseudomonadota bacterium (assembly GCA_036339995.1). Taxonomy (GTDB): domain Bacteria; phylum Pseudomonadota; class Gammaproteobacteria; genus JAYYZW01. Next base: position 3,325 of record JAYYZW010000145.1, on the reverse strand, counting down.
AGGGCAGGTGGGCTTACGTGCCGACGGAAGCTTACCCGACACCCTTGAGGCACAGGCCGACCAGGCCTGGCAGAACCTGATGGCCTGTATAGGCGAAGCCGGGATGGGACCAGAAAATATCGTAAAAATAAACGCTTACCTAATCGATGCCGACGATTATCCTGCCTTTGCCGACGCTCGTGCGAAACATATAGGCGATGCGCGACCCGCGTCCACGGCCGTGCTCATCAAGCAGTTGCTATTGCCGGAGTGGCGTTTCGAGATCGACGCGGTCGCCGCCGCGTCGCAATGAGTGCTGTTACGCCGACCTGGTTGAGGTTCCGAAGTGGACGCTCAGTCGGCCGGCGTAGTACTCTTGGTGGCCACCCAGCCACGAAGGTAACGCGGGGCGGGGCCCATGGCCTCAGGACGATCAGGAGTAAAGAATTATGGAAGTTGGCGCATTTTATCTTCCCTCGCTCGGGCGCAAAAAAGACATGGAACAGGGTATGGCTGGCAAACGTACCGATCTGTACCAGATGATGCTGCGCGAGCTGACCGAGCAGATTCAGTATCTGGACGAACGCGGGTATTACGGGACTGGTTTTACCGAGCACCACTTCCACATCGAAGGCGAGGAAGTCTCGACCAACCCCGTCATGCTGGATCTCTATTTCGGCATGCAGACCAAGAACATGAAGTTCGGTCAGTTGGGTAATGTCCTGCCGTCGAAAAATCCCATCAATGTTGCCGAAGATATTGCCATGGCCTCGCAGATGCTGCAGGGCCGTGTTTTCGCCGGTTTTGCCCGTGGCTACCAGCCGCGCTGGGTCAACGTCCTCGGACAGCAGATCGGGCTCTCCAACCCGGCGTCTGGTGAAGATTACGAAGAACTCAAGCGATCGCTCTTCGAGGAACATTTCGACATCATCCTCGAAGCATGGAAGAACGATACTTTCACCTTTAAAGGCAAGCACTGGCAGATCCCGACGCCTGACATCAAATGGGCCGCCGAGGAGGTTGCGCGCGAGTTCGGCCAGGGTTGCGACGACGAAGGCTATATTCAGGAAATCGGTATTGCGCCGCCAACTTACAACAAGGAAATCCCCGACCTGTTCATGCCGTTCGCGACTTCGGAGCGCTCGATCAAGTGGGGTATGTCGCGCGGTATCGTACCGGTGACCATCATGACCCATTACGATGTAGTGAGGGAGCATTTTCGCGCGGGCATGGAAGCCGCCAACGAAGCCGGTCTCGATTACAAGTTCGGGCAGGGCATGGCGCTGAGCCGCGAGGTCATCGTTGCCGATACCGACGAAGAGGCCGAGGCCATCGCGCGCGATGCTGGGCCGTTCGTCTGGCTGAAATTTTTCGTGCCCTTTGGATTCAACGCGGCGCTGGCGGCACCGGGCGAAGGCCCCTTCGACGTACCAGCCACGTTCGAAGCCATGACTGAGCGCGGATTATTGATTCACGGGAGCCCGGATACCGTCAACCGGAAGATTGAGGATCTGCTGAAGCATCTCCCCGTCGACTATTTCTGGATGTTCATTTATAACCATATGCCGCACGCCGCGTGCATGCGCAGTCTCGAACTTATCACCGAGAAGGTGTGGCCCAATTTCACGGATAAGATCAAGGCTTCGAACACACAGCGCGTCGCCGCAACCGCCTGATCCCGATCACGAAGAGTGCATTCGACCCGGCGACGGCTTCCAGGCCGCCGCCGGGTTTTCATTTAGGGAATCGCTAATAGGTCATGGTGCGTGTGAATTGTTCATGAACAGTGCAGATCAAGGCACGCATCGCAGGCAATAGCGGGGACTGTTGGCAAGCTTCGTAACGCGGAGCTACGCGATTTCATGGGCAAGGCAGATGTGCCATGACTTATTCAGAGATTCCTTAAGCAGCGCTGCGAGCGGCATCGGTTTCCGCCCTTAAGGTCTCGTCCTGTTGAATCCGGGTGCTTGAGGTGAATGCGGTCGCTCCCGTCGTCATTCCCGTGTTCGGAACGGCCGTGCTGGGATACGTCTTGGCCCGGGGCGGCCTGTTCAGTGCCGAGGTCGGAACCGCCCTCGTTCGTTTCATGTACTACCTTGCCATCCCGGCGATGCTTTTCAGAATTCTCGCGAACGCGGAGTTGCCGGCGGAGATTCCATGGCGCTACCTCGCCGCCTTCTACCTACCTGCTTTCGCGACGTTCTGGCTCGCGATGAGACTGGTAAGAGCGTGGTTCTCATGGCAGCGACGCGAAGCAGGCATCGCCGGGATGTCCGCCAGTTACTCCAACATGGTGATGCTGGGTTATCCCTTGACGCTTGCCGCCTTCGGGACGGATGCCGCGGTTCCGATGTTCATTCTGCTGGCGATGCAGAGCACGTTCATGTTTCCAATCGTGACCTATACGACCGAAATCAGTGGCGAGGTGAACCTTGCGGGCGCCGCGGCACGACTGCGGGCCTTGGCGAAACCCATGCTCAATCCCGTTATCCTGAGCCTCGCACTCGGAGTGGCCGCAAACCTGATGGCGTTGCCGCTTCATCCGTCTGCGGATCGAATTCTCGAACTGGTGGGCGCTGCGGGTCCGGGTTGCGCACTCGTCGCGCTCGGCATCAGCCTCGCTCAATACCAACTGGGCGGGGGCTACCGGACTGTTGTTCTGCTGGTCGGCTTAAAAAATTTCGTCTTTCCGGCGGCCGTCTGGCTGACGTGCCGTTTACTGGGGATCGAGGGCGTTTGGCTCCACGTCGCCGTCCTGCTGGCGGTGATGCCCACGGGGGTCAATGCGTTCATCTTCTCGAGTCAGTACGGTATTCGCCGGAGCGACGTGTCTAAAACCATCGTCGTGTCGACCGTCATATCCAGCATCGTCGCGACGGTGCTGCTTGGCATGTTCATGGCATGAGGATGCGGGGCACCGGATCGTTCCTGCCGTGGCCTGAGAGAGGCTGATCGAATTCAGATTCTCAAGGGTGATACCCACCTTTGCTGAGCTTTTGGCGAGCGCGGCAGCGTTCACTTTCTGCGCCGCAATCATCGCCTTGACCGACTCGATTTTTAGACTCTTGACTGAATTGGGAAGGGGGACTCGCGCTGGATTCGTCCCGCCATTGACGGCCGCTTTGCTCCTCGTCAAGTGGACAACGGCGCGCTCCGTGGCGATGCTCCGTGTTATCGACGGTAGGTCCAGACCCACGATGGGTGCCATGACGCTGCCATTGATTTCCGCCGTCCCGAAACGCGAGTTGAATCGCCCCATTTTCGGTCACGAGCGTCGTGCCGGCCAAAATCTGCTGGCCTTTGAGGACAGAGAACCGCTCGCCCGCCTCGTTTTCCGTCCAGGCAC
>JAYYZW010000144.1:0-7821 GCA_036339995.1 Pseudomonadota bacterium | reverse complement strand
CTTTTGATCTCCTCCAATCTCATCAGCAGGAACAAGCGTTACACGTGGGTCAGTTTTGGATGCAAATATCCCTTTTAGTGGGCCAGTTTTGTATGCAAATCAACACTCGGAGAATACATCGCCGCAGAGCCTGAAAACGGTTGAGCGAGGTGCGGCCACGCCGCACCAGGAGCCTGTGTGGCATGGGATGAATCTACTGCGGCGGTGGGAAATCGGTCCAGCTTTCCGATCAATCTCGTTTAATAGCCCCCCCAAATAGCCGCAAATGATAGAAAAGCTGGACCAATTTCCCCCTCGCCTCGCTACGATTCCCTATGCCACACAGGCTCCTAATCGTCACGCGCATTCAAGGCTATGAAGCCTGTCTGCCCCTGCGCGCGGTCAGCGAGGCGAGGTAGATCATCAAGAACATCGCGAAGTAGTATTCCTGCGGTTCGCTGTAACGGATCTCCAAGGGCATCGATTCGATACCGCATAAATCCTTTAAGCGCTCGGGTAATCGAACGAGGATGGCCAGTCCCGCGGCGGGCAGGCAGTCCATCGTCGGCCAAAACCAGTAGCGAAATTCCGAAGGCGTCAACCGACTGCCCCGCTGCAATTCGCGCAACGGCACAAAAACCCCCCCGATTAACACCCATAGCTCGAGCAACAAGCGCGGCTTTTGATCAAACCAGCTGCTAACGTTGTGCAGGTTCGTTTCTTTCTGATCGTTGATGCTTTCTATGTATTCAGGCGTTTGCCATTGAAAAATATGCTGGCCCCATGAGAGTTCCTCGCCGGCGAAATAGATGCAGACCAGAACGAGGAGCGCGATCCAGGCGTTGATCGTGGTGAAGTCATCGTGCCTCAGGCGCAACAACAGGCGGCAACCGATCACGGCGCCGATGAAAGCAAGAACAGGCGTCGTCAGCTCAATTAAGCCAAGTTCGCTGTCTATCCATGTGCTGTAGGCGGCCGGGTCGATGATCCGGATGGGAATAATCACGAACAGAAGCAGCGGCGGGAACCACAGCCACAACCACTTCGGTAATACCGGCGCCGGACGCGTCGCCGCCAGTTTTTTCAAGCGATCCCGATGAGTTTCAGAACCGCTGTCCAATAGTGATCCAGGAAAAAGAAGATGAAAATACCCATCAGATAGACGATCGAATATTTAAACGTACGCATGGCTAAGGCGTCGTCGTGGTCTGTTTGCATGCGAATTGCGTAGTAGAGAAAACCCGCGTCGAGCAAAATCGCGCCGCAAAGATATACCACCCCGCTCATGTAGGTAACGAACGGCAGAAGCGTCGCGATGACAAGGATCAGCGTATACAGCAATATCTGCCGCCGCGTGTAATCGACTCCGTGTGTAATCGGCAACATTGGAATCTTGGCATTCGCATATTCATCGCGACGATAAATGGCCAGCGCCCAGAAATGCGGCGGTGTCCACGCGAAGATAATGAGAAACAGCAGCAACGCGTGCGGATCGACCTGACCCGTTACCGCGGTCCAGCCTAACACCGGAGGCGCGGCGCCGGCCGCGCCGCCAATGACGATGTTCTGCGGCGTCGCGTATTTTAGATACATCGTGTAAATAACGGCGTATCCGATCAGTGACGCGAAAGTCAGTACCGCGGTCAGTACGTTCACGAACGCGATGAGCAGATACATCGAAAAGCCGCCGAGGATGAGCGCAAACGCGAGTGCGTGAGCGCGATTCAACTCGCCCTGGGGTAATGGACGGTTGCGCGTCCTCGCCATGAGCGCATCAATACGATATTCGGCAACGTGATTGATGGCGGCAGCCGATGCTGCGGCCAGACCAATGCCTAGCGTCGCAGGGATAAAAACTGCTAGCGGCACGGCGCCGGGCGTCGACAGCAGCATACCGACGACGGCCGTAAACACGATGAGACCAACGACCCGCGGCTTGCATAACTCGGCGTAGTCGCGCCAGTGGCCAATCGATGCCGAAGCTGCCGTTGTACTAGCCCGCATATCTCAGCAGCGTTCGTTGCAAAATGGTTTAAGGCTCAGGCATGGCTGCCGAGACTGCGGGCATCCTGCCCCCTGGCCGCTGGCCTTGTCGCGAACGAGCGAATGCCCGTCAGGGCGTGCCATCGAGCCGCTTGAGTTGAAAGCTGGTGAGATCCGCAGGCCCATCCTGTCCCCAAAATTTTAATCTTGGTAGATCGCGTGAAGCAGCGTGATCAGGGTCAAAAGCAGCGCGGCAGCCCCTGCGTTGTGCGCAACCGCGACCGGGAGCGGCAGTCCGCCGATCACGTTCGAAATGCCTATCACAAGCTGGAATACGAGCGCCGCGATTATACACCAAGCCACTCGCCGCAGGCGTGCGGAACCTCCGGCGAGCGCGGCCAGACCAGCGCCCAAGATAAGCGCGGCAGCGACTACAGCGCCGAGCCGGTGGGCGAGGTGTATCGCGGTACGAGCGGGGGCATCCAAGACGCCGAATTCGTAATTGATCTCGCCTCCCCGCCACAGGTCGAACGCTTCGCCAAAGTCGGTATTTGGCCACCACCGTCCCTGGCAGGTCGGAAAATCCGTGCAGGCCAGCGCGGCGTAGTTTGCGCTGGTCCACCCGCCCAGAAATATCTGCACGATAAGCACCGTGAACGCCATCCAGGCGATTTTTCTCAAGCCGCCGCGGTCGATCAGCCTCGCTTTCTCACCGCGATCTTTTGCGAGGTTCTCGAGGGCCTGGGGTGGCGTAGCCCATCGGTAGGTGCCGATAAAATTCCACCACAACAACGACAGAGTTGCGAGTCCTCCCAGTAAGTGAGCGCTGACCACGAGCGGCTTCAACAGCAGGGTGACTGTCCACATGCCGAGGACACCCTGAAACACGACGAGGGGTACGAGCAGGTATACGGCGAGGTTAGAGGCGCCCTGTCGCGCGGGATTGCGTGCCGCGAAGGCCATGAGCACGATGCCGAGACCGAGGGTGCTGGCCAGATAACGGTGCGTCATCTCGCGCCAGGCCTTGCCGGATTCTAGCGGTCGTGCGTTCCAGGCGGGGTCCTCGAGATGGACTTCGGTACCGGCTTCAGGCACCCCCAGCCGCCCATAGCATCCGGGCCAGTCGGGACAACCCAGACCGGCGTCCGTCAGACGCACGTAAGCGCCGAACACGATGACGAGGAGCGCCAGTGCCGGCAGCAGGGTGGACAACAGCCGAAACAACGCCGCCATGTTATCTGATCTTCGAAGCGCGCAGCAGGAAAAAGCCTCTGATCCCGAAACTCACGATCGCGATGAAGAGGATGAAGCGCTTGGCCTGCTTCCAGCTCATCGAGCGGGTGGGTTTCAACACCCAGCAAGCGTCTTCGCCTTCGACTCTGTTCAGTTGCCTCACCATGTCCTTTGCGCCCGTTCAGGCGAGTGGCGTCTCGCTCGAGAGTTTCGCGGCCACCGTCCCCAAATGCGGCGCCCGTTCGGCGGGGGTCGCGCCGGGTGCCCAATCTAGCACGGCGAGCCGGGGCGCCGGTATGTGCGCCGTCAAGGTCTCGATGACTGTCTCGAGTTCGAACAGTGAAGGTTCGAGTACATTGGCCACCCACCCGATCAGCCGGGCGCCGCTGCGTTCGATAGCCTGGGCCGTGAGGACCGCGTGATTGATGCAGCCGAGCTTGACCCCTGCGACCAACAGGACGGGCAGTTCGAGTGCTCGCGGCAGTTCGTCCAACCACAGATCGTTCCCCAGCGGTACGCACCAGCCACCGACGCCTTCAACAACCACCTCGTCCGCTTTTTCGATGCAGGCTTTATAGGCAGTGGCGATGCGATCGAGTTCGATGGGCGTGCGGGCCTGCGCGGCCGCGATATGCGGAGAACACGGCGGTTCGAATATATACGGGTTGGTAATCGCCGGCGGTAAGCTCGTCGAAGAAGCGGCCCGCAGCGCTTCCACGTCCTCATTGATCAAGCGTTCGCCTTCCCGCTTGGAGCCCGTCGCCACCGGTTTCATCCCGATCGCGCGTATGTCCATCCGTGCGAGCGCCCGCAGTAAAGCGCAGCTGACGACGGTCTTGCCGCAGCCGGTGTCCGTACCCGTCACGAACAAAGGCACGGCCTCACCTGCGTTTCAGACGTTCGAGAGGAAAGGTGTGTACGCCCCCGCCCTGACCCGTTGCTGCCACGTCCGCCGCCCAAGCGTGCCCGTAAATTACTTCATAGGTGGCCGGGAGCTTACCCTTGTCTCGACAGGATTCATATGCGTCGATCAAGGCTTTCAGAGCACGTCGTCCCAGCAGGCCGCGCCGTCGGTCCATCACCGAGTTTGACGCACCGATCCCTTTCAAGTCGCGCATCAAGGTCATCACGTCGTTGTATTGCACGGTGATGTATTCGGTCTCCATCACCGGCTCGGCGAACCCGCTCGTGACCAGCACGTCACCGACATCGTGCATGTCGAAAAACTGGTGGACGTGCGGCGTGTTAGAAATCTGCGCCCAGGCAGCGCGCAGTTCTTTCAAGGTATCGGGCCCGAATGTGGTGAACAACACCAGGCCGCCAGGCTCCAGCACGCGATGGATTTCGCGAAATGCCCGTCCCAGATCAACGCACCATTGCAGAGAGAGGTTGGCGAAGGCCAGATCGAAAGCAGCGTCTTTGAGTGGCAGCTGCTCGACGTCGGCACAGACATAGACTTGTCTCGAGAAGAACCTGCTTGCACCACTGCGCGCGCGTTCGAGCATTCCCCAGGCGAGGTCGCACTGCAGCACTGAGGCGCGCCGATACCGCCGCACCAAGGCACCCGCGCAGCGGCCGGTTCCAGATCCGAGGTCCAGCACGCGGCGCGCCTTCAGGGCAACGAAATCGAGACGTTCCATTGCCCGCGCCGCCACTTCACGTTGCAGGAAATCGTGATCGTCTTAAGTCGCTGCCGCTTTCTCGAAGGCGGCGGCGACACTTCGTTTATCGACGTCGTTTTGCAACAGCGAACTCATATCGAGAGTCGGTACGCCATCGAGCTTGCAAGGTCTTCCAAATGGCGGCGCTGGTGCGCCGCACTCAAGGTAATGCGGATCCGCGCGGAACCGTCCGGCACGGTCGGCGGGCGAATTGCACGGACGTAGAAACCGTCCTCGCAAACACCCTCGGCGACGCCGACAGCGCGCACATCCTCGCCGATGAGTATGGGTTGAATTGGGGTGTTGGAGTCCATTATGGGTAGCCCGGCGGCGGCGGCAGCGGCGCGAAAATGGGTGATATTTTCCGCCAATTTCCGGTTCGCTCGATCGTCCTCTTCGAGTATCGACAGCGCTTCCAGGGCGGCGGCTGCGCACACCGGCGGGAGCGCAGTGTCGTATACAAAGGTTCTCGCAGTCTGCACGAGATAGTCGATGACCTGTTGAGAGGCGAGGATTGCGGCGCCCATCGATCCCAGCGCCTTGCCGAAGGTCACCATAACGATGTAATCGGAAGAGTCTGTGTCCGCGAGAGCGCAGAAGACACCGCGTCCTCCATGGGTTACGCCGAAGCCATGAGCATCGTCGATGTACAGCGTGGCTTCACGTTTTCTGGACAACCGGGCAAGGGTACCGATTGGTGCCATGTCGCCGTCCATGCTGAACACGGATTCCGTGATTATCCATTTCATTGCATCGGGGACGCACGACAGGCGCGCGTCGAGCCCGTCCATGTCAAGGTGGGGATATCGTCGATGCTGCGCACCGCTCGCGACGACCGCGTCGATCAAGGAGGCGTGGTTCAAGCGATCGTGCATCACGTATGACCGTCGCTCGACCAGTGCCGCGATCGCGCCGAGATTGGCCAGGTAACCGGACGAAAACACCAGTGCCGCTTCCATCCCCGTAAAGCGGGCGAGGCGCTGCTCGAGTTCGGCGTGCAACTGCGAACGCCCCGACAAAAGGGATGCTGCACCACTGCCAAAGCCATGCCGATCGAGTTCGGCGTGGACCCGCCGGATAAGCCGCGGGTCGTCCGCCAGCCCCAGATAATCGTTGCTCGTGAAATTCACCAGGCGCCGGCCGTCCATCGTGATGTCAACGCCCTGCGCGCTCGAACGCGTTTCGAGCGTACGCAGACGCCCGCGGGACCTACGCGCTTCCAACGCGCTGGTAAGCTGTCCCATGAGATCGGACACCACTTGCCGTGCCTTGGGTGCGATCAGGCGTCCGTCGCGGACAGCCCCAGGCGCTCGAATAGTCGTTGATCCTGAATCGCGACTGGGTTTGCGGTCGTCAAGAGTTCCTCGCCGTAGAAAATCGAGTTGGCGCCTGCGAAATAACACAGCGCCTGAAGCTCGTCGGTCATTTCCGTGCGGCCGGCGGAGAGCCGTACCACGGATTGCGGCATGAGGATTCGAGCGGCCGCAATGGTACGGACGAAATCGATCGGATGGACCTCCTCGGCGTCCGCCAGAGGGGTCCCCTCGACGCGGATCAGCAGATTGATCGGTACGGATTCGGGATGTTCCCGAAGGTTCGCCAGCGTGCGGAGCATTTCCGCGCGATCGGCAGTGCTTTCGCCGAGGCCGACGATTCCACCGCAGCACACATTGATATCAGCATCGCGTACGTGCGCAAGCGTCTCCAGGCGGTCGGCATAAGTCCTGGTGGAAATGATCTCACCGTAATATTCCGGTGACGTATCGAGGTTATGGTTGTAGTAATCGAGCCCGGCAGCGCTCAGGCGCCTGGCCTGGGGCGAGGTCAGCATACCGAGCGTCACGCAGGTCTCCAAGCCGAGCGCCTTCACGCCTTTGACCAGCGGGATGACTAGATCGAGATCCCGATCCTTGGGAGATCGCCACGCGGCGCCCATACAAAAGCGGGTCGCGCCCGCCGCTCTTGCGCGGCGTGCCGCTGCCAATACGGATTCTTCGTCAAGCATCGGCAGAGCCTCGACGCGGGTCTCGTAGCGAACGCTTTGCGGGCAGTAAGCGCAGTCCTCCGGGCAGCCACCGGATTTGATATTGAGTAGCGTACTCAGCTGGATCCGGTTGGGATCGAAATGCGCCCGATGCAGGCAGTGGGCTTGGTAGAGGACGTCGTTGAACGGTCGCGTGAACAATGCCAGGACTTCACTGGGCGTCCAATCGTGACGGATTTCCGAGCGTGGGTTAGGCGGCAGGTCGGTGAGTTGGGTTTGCATCGACGTAACCTTTCATCAATGATCGGGAGATGGCGACAGGGAGGACACCTCATGGCTGCAGGGAAGCGGCGGTCAACTTTATTCAAACTCGCAGAAGTGTACAAGCTGCCGGCCCGGCCGGCCGGGTGCGTGTGGGCAGGTCGGTGCTGGCTATGCGACGCGGCCTCGGAACTGTCCGGTCTTTGCTCACGCTGTACGGCCGATCTTCCCCGCCGCAATGCCGTGGTTCTCGCTCTAAAAAATAGCGCATATCGATGAGACTTTCGCGCCGTTTCACTATAGTTTTCCGTGGGATCGCCTGACTCAAAGTGCGAAATTCCATCGCGATCTCGGTGCTATGCGTACGTTGGCGTACTCAACCTACGACGAAGTAAGCGATTACTTAACACATGTTAATCGTCTCGTGCCTATTCCGCTCTGGGCGCTGCGCTATATCCACCGTAGGTTCAATGCAAGCGATAGAATTCGCCCGACCGCTCGCGGCGCTCGCCGGTACGCCCCTCTCGGCGACTCGCGTTCGGCGCGCCCGTGCCGATCGACCCCAGTCGTCCTTGCCGGCGGCGGCAAGGACCGCAAATGTACGTGGTGCATTCACCGTAATCAGGCCGGTCCGTGGAGATACGATATTGCTAATCGACGACGTCGTGACCACCGGCGCAACCCCTGCGTCGGTAGCCGGCGTTCTGAAACGAGCCGGAG
>JAYYZW010000143.1:0-9323 GCA_036339995.1 Pseudomonadota bacterium | reverse complement strand
CTAAGAAATCGTCGGCGATATCGACGCGCCCCATGGTGCGCAAGCCATCCTGGACGAGTTCGAGAGATTTAGGTACTGGAATACGGACCTTGGTATTGGCGAGGAAACCAACGCCGTGTTCGAATAGCGAGTCCGTCACCGCGACGGCAATTATCCGATGGTGGTGGATTCCGTTCGTGCCATCCATGGCGGGGACGGCACCACTATCGAACTCGTGGGTACCTGGTTATACGTTAGCGCAAAGTCCTGATCGTAAAGGCGAATTCGCTGCGCAGGGCCCAGTTCAACTGCCCGCGCTCAGGCCACATGTAATGGGTAAGCTCAAGTATACGCCTCAATTCCATGAATTATTGACGCTTTTCTTGACACAAAAAGTAGAATTAACTATAAATATACCCCACAATTCATTAAAAATATTGTAGATATAGATTTGCGGGGTCTGGACCATGCACACGAACACAAGCCATCGTGCCATTGGTGATAATGATTATCTAATGCCCAATCCTGTGCAGGCGCACAACCGTGCACGTTTCGACGCAGTGCGTAATGATTTCATTCCGCACCCGGCACAATTTCCGATCCGTTACCGGCTTCTCCCATGGCGCAACCGGCCGACCGACTCCACTTCGGGGGACCTCGGCCTGAGCTTCCATTCAGCGAAATACATTCCGGCGGGCACGCGCATTGAACTCGAGATCCCGTTACGCGGCGATATACAGCGCTTCGCCGGCACCGTGGTCATGGTTCGCGAGGAAGCGGAGGGCTTCGAAATCGGCCTGTGGCTCGCTTCCCCGGATGACGCGACACGCGCTCGAAACGTCGAGCGTATCTGTCATACCGAGTGTTACCTGCGTTCGTGCCGGAGCAGAGAGAACTAGCCCGAACTTTGCTTAGGGAACCTCTGAATAAGTCATGGCACCCGTGCTTGGCGCCTGAAATCGCGGAGACTTACGTTTCGAATCTTGCCAATAGTCCCCGCTATTACCCGCGATTCGTGCCTTGATCTGCATGATTTCATGCAGCATTCACACGCACCATGACTTATTCAGGGGTTTCTTAGTAGATATTCGGACTAGCGGAGGTTCGGATCCCGTCGTGCCGGCATCGACCCGCCGTCATTAAGCACGCTTGAATGCGCCGCGGGCTAAAAATGCGCCAGGCCAGGCGTCGCGCCAGCGATCGCTGAATTTCTTAAATCTCCGTAAACTGCGGTTTCACGATTCACCGAAACGATAACCGGCTTCCCCGTTGATGGAATATCTCTTCAATTACGGCCTTTTCGCCGCGAAATTGATCACCGTTGTCGCCATCATCGCGATACCGGTCTTCATCGCCCTTGTCCTGATTCAATCGCGGCGCCGACATCTTGCGGAAACGCCGATCGAGATCCGTAAACTAAACGACAAGCTTCTCGAAACCTCGTTGGCCCTGGAGTCGGTCTTAATGCAGCCGAAGGAATTCAAAAAGCGGATTAAGCAGGTCAAAAAGGATAACAAAGCCCGTCTAGAATCCGCGGATACCAGAACGCGGATTTTCGTATGCGATTTTACCGGCGATATTCGCGCGAATGCCGTGTCAACCCTGCGAGAGGAAATAACTGCAATATTGTCGGTGGCAGCCGAAGGAGATGAAGTCGCCGTCATTTTGGAAAGCTCGGGCGGCACGGTGCATGGCTACGGTCTCGCGTCCTCGCAGCTTCGCCGGATAAGAGACAAAGGCTTGCGCTTGACCGTCATCGTCGACAAGGTCGCTGCCAGCGGTGGATACATGATGGCCTGTGTTGCAGACGAAATCATCGCTGCACCGTTTGCGATCATCGGCTCCATCGGCGTCATAGCCCAGCTTCCGAATTTCAGTCGCCTGCTCAAGAAGCACGATATCGATTTCGAACAGATTACCGCCGGCAAGTACAAGCGAACCCTCACTTTATTCGGAGAGAACACGGATGAGGATCGCGAGAAATACCGGGAGGAAATCGAGGACGCACATGCCTTGTTCAAGGAATTCATCGCTGCGCAACGGCCCGAATTAGATCTAGAACGTGTAGCGACCGGTGAGCACTGGTTCGGTACGCGGGCTCTTGAACTGGGGCTCATCGATCGAATCTCTACGAGCGACGATTACTTATGCGCCAAAGCCGCCGAGGTGGACGTCTTTCAGGTCAGGGCGGAACGCAAGAAGTCGGTACTGGAGCGGTTGTTTGGGCAACACAACGGTCTTTTTCTGTAATCTAGCCGCGCTTTTTCGAGCATTCGTCGCAAAAGTGTTCGAGGATTACAGCGCCCGCCGCGACCAGAAATTCGCTGCGATGCGTGCCGACCGGAACGGCAACATCACCATCGCTGGTGCTTTGCGGTGAAGATAGTTCCGAACCGCATGAAAAATTCGCACGCTCAGACGGCACTGTCGGGAATTTGAGCGAGTACGGCGCGCTCCGAGTCCTTGAGTGTCAAGCCCCCCGCCGCATGACTATCCTCGACGCTTATCATTCGCCGGGCCCCTGGAATCACGATCAATTGCGGCGCTTCACCCAGCAGCTTAAATCAATTCCACCCCTACGAGTTAGGCGCACTGTATCGTGGAAGAGCGATTATGCCGACACCGACAAGAAGCGGCGTGGCTATTTGGATGGCGGAGCACTCGACACGAAAGCGTGGATGCTGAACGGCAGACATCGTCAGCTGATTCACACCGCCTCGGTTCACATTTGAAGATTAAGGAGGACGAAAAAGTGGCAACCAGGAAAAAGCGTACCATCAGAGCGAGTGCCGACCCCAGGCAAGCCTACAGCATGCCCTACATGTCGCCCCTATATTTCGCGCCGCCCATGGAATACCGCGACAACTGGTCGCAACACGTGACGTTCAGGAGCGACCCCAAGGTCATTTCCAGATGGATTCCGAAGCAGCTGGTTCCAGACCCCGACGGTTTGATGTTCATGTTGACCAGCTATTTTTTTGCCACGGGGTTTGGTCATTATCGAGAAGCGACCCTGTGTGCACACGCCAGGTTCAAGGGAAAACCCGTGAACTACACGTTGTTCCTCATGCTGGACAACGATATGGCGATTTGCGGCGGACGGGAAATCTGGGGTTGGCCCAAAAAGATGGGGACCATCGAGGTCGATGAGAACGACGCGGTAGTGCAGGCGCGGGTCGGGCGCGGCGGTGTTGAATTAGTGCGCGCAAACGTCGTCTTGAACGAACTTGTCGATGCGAGTGCGCTGAGCGGTACCACGGAGTATGTGAACTGGAAATTCATCCCATCGGTCAAGAATGGTGCGCCGCCGGACGTCAATCAGTTGACCTTGACCGAGCTCACAAATTTCGTACCCGACAAGGTCTATCGCGGGCCGGCCACGATCGAGTTCGGTCGCTCTCCATGCGATCATTATGCGGAGATACCCGTCGTCGAAGTGATCGAAGGGTTTTATTACAGCTCAGACTTCACCCTGGAGGATGGTGAAGTCATCCACGACTATTTGAAGTCATGAATGGGCCGGTCACTTTCCGCATTTCACTCCGCGTAGACGGAAATTCCGCTCTCCTCGGAGGGCGGAATTACTGGAGTAGGAGTATAAGAAAAACAAGATGTCGGCTCGCGTCGGCCGTGCATCGCGCTGGTCGAGATCAGTTCGGCTCTCGTCAGAAAATTCGTTCGCCGGCTTCGACACGAGACGCAGCTTCGAGGACGTGCGGGCAACACGTTTTAGCTGCCGTTTAAGGGGGCCATACCGTACAATTACAGGCGGGGCAGCCGTTTGTACTGCCCACAGCGTTTGTGTCGGTATACGCCTCCGTAAAAACGGCCTGACGTTGGATATTGGTGCGTCGTAAAGGTCCGCGATCGTCAGCCCGACGGACGCAATGACTTCGGCTGGGCTGCACACTGCGAAGAAGTGCACAAGGATTCCGCCGTCCACTTCCTATATGGAAAGGCTCGAGCTTTTGTCATCGTGACCGGGACGCTCGGCCTTACGACCGGATTAATCCTGTTTGCTCAATAACTTCTCTGAGCGCCGCGACCGCCTTCGTGCAATAGCCGAGCTAGGCGCCTTTCCGAGCCGCCAGTTTGAGATCCAGTAATTCGACGGCCATATCCGGTATTTCGAGGTGTCTCGATGATTCGGGCGATATCAGCCAGCGGTCGACCGTATCACGCTGTACCAATAAGAGCTCGGCAATTTCCCGCCGTTCCAGGTCGTTTTCGAGCATGAGAGTAATCAAGGTATCCCGGTTGTTCATCGGTTTAATCCACCCGCCGTGACCCGGCGAACATGAGGCAGGATGGAGGCGAGGTCAAGCGGAAGGATAAAGGCGATGCGGCGGGCCGGAAACCGCATTCGCGGCCCTCCAGGCCGCCGGGATCAGCGTTGTCGCCGGCGCAGGAACGGACGTGAGGCAGCAACGTTCGGTTTGAGGAGTGCCGTGCGGACCTTGAGCGCGGTGGCAGAATCAAGTGCTTTGAGCAGGCGAAAGTCAGTGCCACAGCGCACGGCTACGGCTTCGCCATCGAGGTAGGCCAGCTGGTTCGACGCGAGCGCGGGGATACGCACCCCGGGCAACACGATGCCGACCAGATTGAGCGGGTCGGCGGCATTGACCACGTCGATACGCCCGCAAACTCCGCTCTTGCGACTCGCACGCAGCGCGGCGATCGCTTCCGGCAACGCGAATTGTTCGCCGGAAAAGCCGGCCACGAACCGACCGCCGCGAATCTCTCCGGCTGTCTCAAACCGCCGGTAAGTCCACAGCAGATAGCGCCAGGGCGGTAATCCCGACTCTCTGTCGAGTAGCCGGCGGAACACGACGCCGTAACGGCACAGCAGGCTACGGGCGACGCATTCCAGCGCCTGCTCGTCCCAGGCGTCATCTCGGCCGGGCGCTATGCGGCGATCCCTGCGCACGAGGTCCCAGCGTCCGGCTTCCTCGATCCCCGGGCGCGTCGTTCGACGTGACCGCCGCCCGAAGGGATTGCGCCTTGATGCCGGCGTGATCAGCGCGCGCAAGCCGGCAAAACTGTCGCAGGTCACCCTCCCCGCCGCCGCGAGTTCGTCCAGTGCATTCTCGCACTGTGTGCGCAAGAGCCCGGTGTCGGCGACGATATCATTAAAAAACGATGCCCCACGCTCGACGATATGCCGCCATACGATCTCCGCGGCGCCACCGCATAGTGCGGGTTCGTCGCTGCCCACCGCGGCGATCCAGGCCGCGGCGTCGCCGCGGGGCATGAGGGCCAGCGGCGTCGTTTTCAAGGTGCCAGTGGCGCGCGATGGCGTCGAGCGTTTGGGCGTGAGCCGCAACCAGGTACAACGCCCGGATGCCATTAGCTGATCCAGTAGGACACTTTGATAGCCGCGTACGCGCGCCGGTAGAAGACGTGTTTCCCAGGCGCCCGCCGGCGTTTCGAATCCGGTAAGCTGGCGAATGATCTCGAATACGCCTTCGGCGCCGACGACCTGAGTCGATAGGGCGAGGTGTTGCCACTCGCATAGAAAGCGCACGAATTGGGCACTAGAAACCGCTTCGATTTCGCGGCGCAGGCGATCCATGGTGTAGCGATGTATGCGCGACAGCAGGCGGCGATCGCACCACTGTTCGGCGTTGACACCTGACCGGTAACGCCCGCGCAGGGCGATGCCTGCACCCTCGATCGCGGACAGCGCCTGCGTGGCCGCTTCGATGGACACGGCGAAAACACCGGCCGCTTCTTCGACGGTTGTGGGGCCGGTCATCTCGAGGCGGCCCCGTACGAGCTTTTCGAGGGCTTCGCCGAGCTCAGGTGCTCGTAGGGGCTGGTAGGCATGGGACCTGGCATTGCGCGTCATGGCCGCATTCGCCCAGATCGCTCCTACCTCGTCGCAGCGTTCCGTCGCCACCCACCCCGCTTTGGGGGCGGTGACGCGGACCAGACGCCCGTCGTCCTCAAGCCGCGCCAGCCACGGTTTGGCGACGCCGCCAAACAGATCGCCCTCTCCCGCGATGCGGTCGCTGAACAGCGTGGCGATTTCATCGTCGGCCACGAAACCCAGCATCAGGATCGCTTCATGTAACTCGTCTTCGCTCTGCGCCGCCGGCCAGACTTCCACTCGAACCCGCTCGATAGCGGCCGCATCCAGAGCACTGAGATCGGTTGCGGTAGTCGGGTCCAGCCAGCGCCTGCTCTGGACTGCCTGAGTCCGGCGCTCCTCCAGCGGCGCGTCGTCGAGAAAGGCATAAGGATTGGCGTTGAGTACCTGGAGCGCCAACGGCGAGGGTTCCGTGAGATCCCGTTCGACCAGCGTTATTTCGCCGTTCCTCATCGCCCTCAGCAGGCGCTCGAACGCATCGATGTCCATCACTTCGTTGAGGCAGTCACCGATCGCCTGTTCGACCAAGGGATGCTCGGGAATATCCCGGCGGCCGTTGAGGTTTTCCGCGCAAGCGAGCTGGTCCGGGAACACCAGCGCGACCAGGTCTTCGGCGTTCATGCGTTGCAGACGCGGAGCCACTTTGCGCCCCGCGCGGAACCGTTGAATAGCCAGTGCACAAGTGGCGACCCAGCGCCAGCGCACCGTAAACATCGGTGCATCCAGCAGCGCCTGGGTGAGCACGTCGCGCACCGTTTCCGCACTGAGGTAACGCCAGACCTCCTCGAGTGGGAAACTATGTACGGCGCCGAGCGAGATGACGATGGCGTCTTCGATGGCGGCCGCCTGCAATTCGAAATTAAAGGTGCGACACAAACGTTTACGCAGTGCCAAGCCCCAGGCTTTGTTGACGCGGCTGCCGAAAAGCGAGTGGATAACGAGCTGCATGCCACCCGAATCGTCGAAAAAACGCTCCATGACCAGGGTTTGCTGCGTCGGCATTGTGCCGAGCGCGCGATAAGCGCCGAGGAGGTATTCGCTCAGCTGCCGCCGCGCGGCCGGGCCCGCGCCCGGAATATCGGCCAAGCCGGCGGTCAGGGAGTCGAGGTTCCCGTCTGAGGCCTCGATCTGCGCGGCGAATTCTCCACGCAGACGGGACACCGCGGCAGAGAATTCCAGCGTCCGCGCCGGTGCTTCGCCGAACCAGAACGGCATGTTGGGTGGCTCTCCGGCGGCATCTTGCACGCGCAGCCCCGCTGATTCGACCCGCAGGACCCGCCAGGAAGTATTGCCGAGCTGGAAGATGTTGCCCGGCAGGCTCTCGATTGCGAAGTCCTCGTTGACCGTGCCGACGAGTTCTCCACTCGGCTCGGCGATGACGTCATAATCTGCGTTGTCGGGTATCGCGCCCCCGCAGGTTATCGCCGTCAGCCGCGCACCCCGCCGCCCGCGCAAACGCCCGTTGACGTCGTCGAAATGGAGATAGGCGGAGCGCCGTCCTCGAGCGAAGCTAAACCCCTCTGCGAGCATGCGCACGACCTTGCGCAATGACGCCGCGCTCAAACCACGATACGGCCAGGCTTTAGTGAAGATCGCGTGCAGGGCGTCGATCGCATAATCCTCGCATGACACCTCGGCGACGATTTGTTGCGCGAGTACGTCGAGCGGGCCGCGGGGAATTTCCAGGGTATCGAGTTCGTCGCGTCGAATCATGTCCAACAGCGCCATGCACTCGACCAATTCGTCGCGCGTCTGGGG
This sequence comes from Pseudomonadota bacterium, assembly GCA_036339995.1. Lineage (GTDB taxonomy): Bacteria > Pseudomonadota > Gammaproteobacteria > JAYYZW01. The sequence goes on along the minus strand of JAYYZW010000143.1, from coordinate 1,717 downwards.
AAACAAACGCCCTTTCGCGACGCCGCCGACGGCATGCCCGGAGCGGCCGATCCTTTGCAACAGCATCGCGAGCGATCGCGTCGAACCGAGTTGGCAGACGAGATCGACATCGCCAATATCGATGCCGAGCTCGAGCGAGGCAGTCGCGACGAGCGCTTTGAGTTGGCCGTTTTTAAGCCGCCTTTCGGCATCATGGCGGCGTTCGCGCGACATACTGCCGTGGTGCGCACAGACCGCATCGTCGCCGATGCTGTCGGCCAACGCGCGGGCCAGGCGTTCGGTCATTCGCCGGGTATTGACGAAGATCAGCGTCGTCGCATGCGTTGCAATGAGTTCGATGATCCGCTCTCGGATCTCGCCCGCGACCTCGGCAGAAACAACCGCTTCCAGCGGTGATTTGGGCATTTCGATGGCGATATCGCGCGCCCGAACGTGGCCTTCGTCGATGATTTCGCACCTCTCCGCGGTCGCGTCTCCGTACGCCGTTCCGGTAAAAAATTCAGCGACCCGCTCGATCGGCCGCTGCGTGGCGGACAATCCGATGCGCACGGGCGCACGGCCGATCACCTGCGAGAGCCGTTCGAGGCTCAGCGAGAGATGCGCGCCGCGTTTATTGCCGGCGAGTGCGTGGATTTCGTCGATGATGACGGTCCGAACGGTTTTGAGCGTTTCCCGCCCGCTATCGCTCGTCAGCAAGATATACAGCGATTCGGGCGTGGTGACGAGGATGTGTGGCGGCCGCTTGCGCATGCGGTTGCGCGCTGCGACGGGCGTATCGCCCGTTCTGACTGCACTCGTAATCGCGGGTACTTGCCCGAGTTCTCGCTCAAGCAGCTTTTGGATCGCCGCCAGCGGTTGTTCGAGATTACGATGCACGTCGTTGCTGAGCGCCTTTAAAGGCGATACGTAAAGCACGCGGGTTTCGTTCGCGAGCTTCTCGCAGCGTATTTGCTGTGCAAGCTCACTGATCGCAGTCAGAAACGCCGCGAGCGTCTTGCCGGATCCCGTCGGCGCCGCAACCAGGGTATGCCGGTGCTTCTCCAGCGCCGCCCAGGCGCGTACCTGGCAGGGTGTGGGAGTTTCGAATGTGCCGCTAAACCAGGTCCGAACGGCGGGGTCGAAAGAATCCGGGAACATATGAACGAGACTACCGCGATCGGCGCCGCAAGGCCATGGCAGGAAAATTTCTCGTAACGGCGGGCGAAATCAAAGCACGCTTGACCGTGCCGCAGACCAAATGACTCGAAGCTTGGCGGACGCGGCGGGCGGGTGCGGATCGAAATCAGGACAGCGTATCGAGCAGAACGTCGACGCGTTCTTTCGCGTCTTTGATGATCTCCAAACTCTTTTCCGGCGTGACTTCGCCGCCCAGCACACGCATCGCCCCGATTTGTTTGGGCTTGGGTAGATTCTGTATCTGCCCGAGACCCAGGAGCGTGTGATAGCGCGCGCAGATCACAATCTCCGCCAGGATCAGTTCTCCGTGTGAGACGAATGCCCAGTTCCGATTTTCGGACACCGCCTCGATCACCGTGTCACCGAAGTTCCACTTCCGACAGATGAGTGCCCCGATTTCGGCCGCGTGCGCTTCGATAGCAGCCTCAGCCCTGGACGGGTCCCGGACCACTTCGGGCCGCATAGCGAGGCGGTCCAGGATCGGAAAGGCGCCGATATTGCTCAACAGTCCGGCCACCAGGGCTTGCTCGGCATTGCCGGT
>JAYYZW010000142.1:0-15855 GCA_036339995.1 Pseudomonadota bacterium | reverse complement strand
TGGAGATGGTGATGCCTGGAGACAACGTCAAGATCACGGTGAAATTGATCGCGCCGATCGCCATGGAGGACGGCTTGCGTTTCGCGATCCGGGAAGGCGGACGCACGGTTGGGGCGGGCGTCGTATCCAAGGTCATTGAATGATTCGTAGAGAACCTATCTCAAATTTGTTCGCATGCGCGCGCGCGAATAATTATGAGATGGGTTCCAGTTCTAGGCCAGTAGCTCAATTGGCAGAGCGGCGGTCTCCAAAACCGCAGGTTGGGGGTTCGATTCCCTCCTGGCCTGCCACCTGAGCAGGCACGAGACAGCAACACGGAAATACACCGATCGGGAATAGCAGACAAGGAGACGACACGAGTTTGGATCAGGCACCGAGCACCGTTTTTTCAAGCTTCTGCAAGAGACTAGTGAATACAAAGGTAACGATGCAGTATAGTCCGCTGGATACGGTCAAACTGGCCATATCGTTGACGATACTGGTCGGTGGGCTCGTTGCCTTCTATCACTATGCGGATGCGTCAAAGCTGCTTCGTGTCGGCGGTATCATTACGGCGGTTATCGTTGCCGTCGCGATAGCGTTCCAAACTGATAAGGGGCGTCAGGTATCGAGCTTCATACGCGACGCCCAAATCGAAGTTCGGAAAGTCGTCTGGCCGACGAGGCAGGAAACGACTCAAACAACCATGGTCGTAATGATCGTCGTAATAATTTTTGCGGTGTTACTGTGGTTGCTCGATCTTTTGCTCGGCGGATTGGTACAAACGATGATCGGGCGAGGATCGTGAAAATGAGTTTGAGTTGGTACGTCGTGCATGCCTACTCGGGTTTTGAGAAGCAGGTAAAACGCTCGCTGGAAGAGCGCATAAACAGAAGCGACATCAGCAAAATGTTTGGTCAGATTCTCGTGCCGACGGAAGAAGTCGTCGAAATGAAGGAAGGCCAAAAGCGCAAGAGCGACCGTAAGTTTTTCCCCGGATATGTCCTGGTCGAGATGCAGATGGATGACGATTCCTGGCACCTCGTAAAAAACTGTCCGAAAGTGATGGGCTTCATAGGCGGCAGCAGCGATCGGCCGGCGCCGATTTCCGAGAAGGAAGCACAGGCGATTCTGGATCGAATCCAGGAAGGCGTTGAAAAACCTCGACCGAAAGTGCTTTTCGAAGTCGGCGAAGTCGTTCGGGTGACAGATGGGCCATTCAACGATTTCAACGGTGTCGTCGAAGAAGTCAATTACGACAAGAGCCGTTTGCGCGTAGCCGTCTCGATTTTTGGCCGATCTACGCCGGTTGAACTCGAGTTTGGCCAGGTAAGTAAGGATTGATGTCAGAAGTACCAAACAAGGATTTGCTGACACGGAGGGATAGTGTATCCACGCCCTTTTTATTTGTTGTTGTCTTTAGGGGAGCCAAGAGGCGCTTGCACCCAAGGAGATAAACTCACGTGGCCAAGAAAATTGATGCGTTTATAAAGTTGCAAGTGCCGGCCGGACAGGCTAACCCGAGTCCGCCGGTCGGACCTGCCCTGGGCCAACACGGAGTTAACATCATGGAATTTTGTAAGGCGTTCAATGCCAAAACGCAAAATTCGGAGCAGGGTATTCCGATACCGGTGGTGGTCACTGTTTTCGCTGATAAAAGCTTTACATTTATTACCAAAACGCCACCGGCGGCCGTTTTACTCCGCAAGGCAGCAGACGTTACCAAGGGCAGCGGAACACCGAACACAGAGAAGGTGGGGACCGTTAACCGCGCGCAACTTGAGGAGATCGCGAAAACAAAAGATCCTGATTTGACTGCAGCCGATATGGACGCTGCGGTAAGGACCATCGCGGGGACCGCACGGAGTATGGGCCTTCTGGTGGAGGGCGTTTGAAATGGCAAAAAAGAGTAAGCGACTTGAAGCGATACGCGGAAAGATCGGCGACCGGCGTGATCCCCGCCCGATTGATGAAGTCCTCGCCTTGCTGAAGGATGTCGCGACGGTGAAATTTGACGAATCGGTCGAGGCCGCAATCAATCTGGGCGTAGACTCCCGCAAGTCCGATCAAAACGTGCGCGGCTCGACCGTCCTGCCGCATGGCACCGGAAAGAGTATGCGCGTTGCGGTCTTTGCCGAGGGATCAGACGCAGATGCAGGGCGCGAAGCCAGCGCAGATCTCGTTGGGCTTGAAGATCTGGCCGAGGAAATAAAAAAGGGAAATATCGAATTCGACATCGCCATTGCCACGCCCGCATCGATGCGTGTCGTCGGTCAACTGGGAAAGATCCTCGGCCCGCGTGGTTTGATGCCGAACCCGAAAGTGGGTACGGTAACCGCCGACGTCGCGGCGGCGGTCAGTAACGCCAAAGCCGGACAGGTACAATTTCGCACCGACAAAGCCGGAATCGTTCACTGCCCAATCGGCAAGGCGTCGTTTCCATCGGATGCTCTCAAGGCTAATTTGAATGCGATTTTGGCAGACCTGCACAAGGCCAAACCGAGTTCAGCGAAGGGCATTTATCTCAAATCGATTTCCCTGTCCACGACGATGGGTCCCGGATTAGCTGTCGACAAAGCTTCGTGTGACGCAGCGTGAACTATCGACTTCATGAATCAAGAAATGAATCTGATTTCTTCGTTATATCTTTCGCAACGCACAAGCGGTGATTCGACATATCGAAGACGTGTATTCGTTTCGAAGGATGCTCGCTTATAACGCGAGTTTTCGTAGAACTTTGGGTCGCCGGTATCGACCGGTAATCGTCAAAGACCGCGGGTCCGCAAGTAAACGCTTGCGGTTAATCGTCAAAGGCCCGCGCAGACGGTGTTCCCCAGGGGCAGCTTAAAGCCCGGTTAGGACGCCGTATAACGAATCGCGCCTCTGCGGGCGCAGTGAACGTGGTGTGACCTGGCTGAACGAGCTTGGGTCTAACCGGGAGATACTGACCAATGAGTCTGACTTTACAGCAAAAACAGACGGTTGTTGCGGAGGTCAACGAAATAGCGACGAACGCCCAGACCGCGGTCGCGGCCGAATATATCGGCCTCAATGTGAAGCAAATGACTGAGCTTCACGCGAAAGCTCGCGAGTCAGGCGTATACGTTCGCGTCGTCAAGAATTCACTTGCGCGCCGTGCGATCGACGGTACAACTTTCGAATGTCTGCACGACTCGCTGACAGGACCGCTGCTATTGGTATTTTCCAGGGAAGATCCCGGGGCTGGAGCACGCCTTGTCCGCGATTTTTCCAAAGACCATGCGCAACTTGTAACCAAAGCCATCGTGGTTGATGGTGAATTACGGCCTGCCGAAGATCTCAAACTTCTGGCGAATCTTCCGACGTTCGACGAAGCACGCGCGATTCTCTTGTCCGTTTTCAAAGCGCCTCAGACGAAACTGGTGCGCACGCTCTCCGAGCCTGCCGGTGAACTGGTTCGAGTGCTTGCGGCTTACCGCGATTCGCAACAAGCAGCCTTATAGCGTTTAACAATCTGTTTTCAGGAGAACATCAAAATGACGGTTTCCAAAGAAGAGTTAATTGAAACTCTGAGTAACATGAGCATCCTTGAAGTGACGGAGCTCGTTTCCGAGCTTGAGGATAAATGGGGCGTATCGGCGGCAGCCGCAGTAGCGGCGGCCGCGGCTCCCGGCGCCGGCGCGGCTCCCGGCAATGCCGCCGACGAAGTCCAGACCGAATTCGACGTCTTCATGTCGAGCTTCGGAGAAAACAAAGTTAGCGTGATCAAAGTCGTTCGCGCAATTACTGGACTTGGATTGAAGGAAGCGAAAGAACTGGTCGAAAGTGCTCCAGCGGCAATGAAGGAAGCTGTTTCCAAAGACGAAGCCGAAGAAATCAAGACGAAATTGGAAGAAGCCGGCGCTGCTGTAGAACTCAAGTAGCCGGGTATTTTGCCAATTCTCGATATTCGGAACGAACCGGCGCGCGTGATAGCGGGCGTCGTTCGCATTCCGCGATTGCGGAATGAATCCATAAACGACGATTTTCGGAGTCACTTGCCCGAACCCGGTTTAATAGGACGGTAGACACCATGGCCTATACGTACACTGAGAAGAAGCGTATTCGTAAAGATTTTAGCAAGACACCGCCGATATTGGACGTGCCGTATCTGCTTGCAACACAAATAGAATCGTTTAAGCGTTTCCTACAAGAAGACAGCGATCCCAATAATCGTAGCAACGTCGGTCTCCACGCTGCGTTCAAGTCTATATTCCCAATCGAAAGTTACTCGGGCAACGCGGTTCTCGAATACGTAAGCTATCGCCTAGGCGAGCCCGTGTTTGACGTGAAAGAGTGCCAGGTTCGAGGTTTGACCTACGCTACCTCTCTACGCGTTACCGTACGCCTTGTCATTTACGACAAGGAGTCCGGAGCTGACAAGGCGATCAAAGACATACGCGAACAGGAAGTCTACATGGGTGAGCTTCCGTTGATGACGACTAATGGAACGTTCGTGATCAACGGCACGGAACGTGTAATCGTGTCACAGCTGCATCGCTCGCCTGGCGTATTTTTCGATCATGACCGCGGGAAAACGCATTCTTCCGGAAAACTCCTTTTTTCCGCCCGAGTGATTCCATACCGCGGATCCTGGCTTGATTTCGAGTTCGATCCGAAAGATCACGTTTATGTTCGTATCGATCGCCGCCGCAAGCTACCGGCGACCGTATTGTTACGCGCTTTAGGATTTTCGACCGAGCAGGTGCTCGAATTATTCTTCGAGCGCGATACTTTCGTACTCGACGAAGAGCAGGTGCAGTTTCATCTCATCCCGGAACGCCTGCGTGGTGAAACGCTCGAATTCGACCTCGTAGACGCCAAGGGTAAAGTGTTGGTAGAAGCGGAGCGCCGGATTACCGCGCGCCATACTCAGGAAATCCAAGACCTCGGCATAACGGAAATAAACGTTCCGAGATCATATGTGATCGGAAAAATCCTTGCGTGCGATGTCGTCAATACAGAAACCGGCGAAGTCCTGGCGATGGCGAACGCCGAAATCACCGACGAGATACTCGAAACGTTTGCCAGCAACAACGTACCGGAGATTGCGACAATTTTTGCTAATGATCTAGATCACGGAGCTTATATTGCCGAGACCCTGCGGGTGGATCCGACGACCACCAAGCTGGAGGCCCAGGTCGAAATTTACCGGATGATGCGGCCGGGAGAACCGCCTACCAAGGACGCGGCGGAAAACCTTTTCAAGAATCTTTTCTTTTCTGAAGACCGATACGATCTTTCCGGCGTGGGTCGCATTAAATTCAATCGGCGCGTCGGGCGTAGCGAAATTATCGGTAGCGGTGTCTTGGACCAAAACGACATCACCGACGTGCTCAAAGTGCTAATTGATATACGCAACGGCAACGGCACGGTCGACGATATCGATCATCTGGGAAATCGCCGTGTACGAAGCGTCGGGGAAATGGCCGAAAATCAGTTTCGCGTCGGGCTGGTACGCGTAGAACGCGCAGTCAGGGAGCGGTTGAGTCTGGCCGAATCCGAGGGCTATATGCCGCAAGAACTGATCAATGCGAAACCTGTGTCTGCAGTGATCAGGGAATTTTTCGGATCGAGCCAGCTATCCCAGTTCATGGATCAAAACAATCCCCTCTCGGAAGTGACACATAAACGGCGTGTATCTGCACTCGGACCAGGCGGTTTGACCCGGGAGCGTGCGGGATTCGAGGTTCGTGACGTACATCCGACCCACTACGGCAGGGTATGTCCGATCGAGACGCCCGAGGGGCCAAACATCGGCTTGATCAATTCGCTTGCAGTTTATGCCAGAACCAATGAATACGGTTTTTTGGAAACGCCCTACCGCAAGGTGGCTAACGCCAAGGCAACCGATGAAATCGAGTATCTATCGGCGATCGAAGAGGGCCAGTACGTCATTGCCCAGGCGAACGCTGCCCTCGATAAAAACGGTCGACTCACAGACAGCCTGGTCTCTGCCCGACACCGCAACGAGTTCACGATGTCCTCGCCGGATCGCATTCAGTATATGGACGTGTCACCCCGGCAAATCGTGTCCGTCGCCGCCGCCCTGATACCGTTTTTGGAGCACGATGATGCCAACCGGGCTCTCATGGGGTCCAATATGCAACGGCAGGCCGTACCAACCTTGCGCGTGGAAAAGCCGCTAGTCGGTACGGGGATCGAACGAACCGTCGCCAAGGATTCAGGTGTTACGGTCGTCGCCCGGCGGGGTGGTGAAGTCTACGCGGTGGATGCAGCAAGAATCGTAGTCAGGGTCAACGACTCGGAAACGAGCGCGGAAGAGCCGGGCGTCGATATCTACAATCTGACCAAATATACCCGGTCGAATCAGAATACGTGCATCAATCAGAAGCCACTGGGTAAACCCGGCGACAAAATTGCAGCCGGTGACGTCCTCGCGGACGGTCCGTCGACGGATCTCGGAGAACTCGCCCTGGGTCAGAATATACTCGTCGCTTTCATGCCATGGAACGGCTACAACTTCGAAGACTCGATACTGATTTCGGAACGGGTCGTTCAGGAAGATCGCTACACGAGCATCCACATCGAGGAACTGACTTGTGTAGCGCGGGATACGAAACTCGGGCCTGAAGAAATATCGAGCGATATTCCTAATGTCAGCGAAAGCGCGCTCTCCAAGCTTGATGAATCCGGCATTGTTTACATGGGCGCCGAAGTTCGCTCGGGCGATATCCTCGTCGGTAAGGTTACCCCCAAGGGCGAAACCCAACTGACCCCGGAAGAGAAACTGTTGCGTGCAATTTTTGGAGAGAAAGCGTCTGACGTTAAAGACACGTCGCTGAGGGTTCCTTCTGGTATGAGCGGAACCGTCATTGACGTGCAGGTTTTTACGCGTGACGGAATCGAAAAAGATGCGCGCGCACTCGAGATCGAGAACGCCGAAGTCGCGAGCGTAAAAAAGGATCTCGACGACCAGTTGAGAATTCTTGAGGCTGATATTTATCAGCGCGTCGAACGTCTTCTCATCAATAAAAATGCTGAAAAAGGACCGGGCCAGATCAAAGGCGGCGCCAAGATTACCAAGCCGTTGCTGGGCGATGTGGCGCGTGAAAAATGGTTCGACATTCGACTCAAGAACGATTCTGCCAACGAAAAACTCGAACAACTAGCCCGTCAGATCGAAAAATACCACGAAGATTTTGACCGGCAGTTCGAGGAGAAAAAATCAAAATTGACCAGCGGAGACGATCTGGCGCCTGGCGTACTCAAAATGGCGAAGGTTTACCTGGCTGTTAAACGGCGCATGCAACCAGGAGACAAAATGGCGGGTCGCCACGGGAATAAGGGCGTCGTATCCATGATCGTGGCAATAGAAGACATGCCGCATATGGAAGATGGGACTACGGTCGATATCGTGCTGAATCCCCTCGGCGTACCGTCGCGCATGAACGTGGGACAAGTGTTGGAGACGCACTTGGGCTGGGCTGCCCACGGGCTTGGCTTGCGCATTGGCGAGATGTTGGACGCGGTAGCCAGCAGTGCTGAATTGAGGAAATTCCTCGGCAAGATATACAACTCCAGCGGTCAGCGAGAGGACCTGGAAACCCTCGATGACGATGAGATTCAAGCCCTGTGTAGAAATCTCAAGGACGGTGTGCCGATGGCGACGCCTGTTTTCGACGGAGCAAAGGAGGATGAGATCAAGCATATGCTCGACCTTGCCGGGCTGCCCCGCTCCGGGCAGACAAAACTATTCGACGGTCGTTCAGGTGAGGCATTCGATCGACCGGTTACGGTTGGTTACATGTACATATTGAAGTTGAATCATCTCGTCGACGATAAGATGCACGCGCGGTCAACTGGACCGTACAGTCTGGTCACCCAGCAACCACTGGGTGGTAAAGCGCAATTCGGCGGCCAGCGCTTTGGAGAAATGGAGGTATGGGCGCTCGAAGCCTACGGAGCGGCCTATACGTTACAAGAAATGCTCACGGTCAAATCCGACGACGTCAACGGTCGAACCAAGATGTACAAAAACATCGTAGATGGCGACCACAAAATGGAAGCGGGAATGCCCGAATCCTTCAACGTGCTTCTCAAGGAGATGCGATCACTCGGGATCGACATCGAATTAGAGCACGACTAAGGCACTAACTGGACATTCGGCGCACATTCGCCTTAAGGAGTAAAAACTGTGAAAGACCTACTTGATCTACTTAGGAGTCAGGGCCAGGTTGAAGATTTCGACGCAATCAGCATCGGTTTGTCGTCGCCGGAAAAAATTCGCTCGTGGTCTTACGGCGAAGTTAAAAAGCCGGAAACGATCAATTACCGCACGTTCAAACCGGAGCGAGACGGGCTTTTCTGTGCAAAGATTTTCGGTCCGATCAAGGATTACGAATGTTTGTGCGGTAAGTACAAACGCCTGAAGCACCGGGGTGTCGTATGTGAGAAGTGTGGAGTAGAGGTAACGCTCGCCAAGGTACGCCGTGAACGTATGGGCCATATCGAACTCGCCAGTCCGGTCGCCCATATCTGGTATCTAAAATCCCTCCCATCACGAATGGGATTGTTACTGGACATCACGCTGCGCGAAATCGAGCGGATTCTCTACTTCGAGGCCTACATCGTGGTCGACCCCGGCATGACCGATCTGGAGCGGGGTCAATTACTGTCAGAAGAAGCCTATCTCGATGCGATCGAGCAACACGGCGATGAATTTGATGCCCGCATGGGCGCGGAAGCTGTTCATGAGCTTCTGAGATCCGTTGATCTCGCCGAAGAAGTCAACTTCATCCGCAAAGAGCTTCCAAAGACCAACTCCGAGACGAAGATCAAAAAACTCACCAAACGCCTGAAGTTGATGGAGGCGTTTCTCCATTCGGGCAACCGGCCGCAATGGATGGTTATGAAGGTCCTTCCCGTGCTGCCGCCGGAATTGCGGCCTCTGGTACCTCTCGATGGAGGCCGCTTCGCAACATCTGATCTGAATGATCTTTATCGCCGAGTTATCAATCGAAATAATCGGCTGAAGCGTTTGCTCGATTTAAATGCACCCGACATTATCGTACGCAATGAGAAGCGCATGCTGCAGGAGGCCGTTGACGCACTTCTGGACAACGGTCGGCGTGGGCGCGCCATTACCGGGACGAATAAGCTGCCGCTAAAGTCGCTCGCCGATATGATCAAAGGCAAGCAAGGACGCTTTCGCCAGAACCTGCTTGGCAAGCGCGTCGATTACTCTGGCCGTTCGGTCATCGTGGTCGGCCCGACTTTGAAACTCCACCAATGCGGGTTGCCCAAAAAAATGGCGCTCGAACTCTTCAAGCCGTTCATTTTCAGTAAGCTCGAACGTCGTGGTATGGCGATGACGATCAAGGGGGCGAAGAAGCTTATCGAACGGGAAGGTCCGGAAGTCTGGGATATCCTCGAAGAAGTCATTCGGGAGCATCCGATCATGCTCAATCGCGCGCCGACACTGCACCGGCTTGGAATCCAGGCTTTCGAGCCGTCTTTGATCGAGGGCAAGGCCATCCAGCTTCATCCGCTGGTGTGTACGGCGTTCAATGCGGACTTTGACGGCGATCAAATGGCTGTACACGTACCGTTGTCGGTCGAAGCTCAGATTGAAGCGCGCAGCCTCATGATGTCAACGAACAATATTCTTTCCCCCGCAAACGGCGATCCGATTATCGTACCGACTCAGGACGTCGTTTTAGGCCTGTATTACCTCACGCGTGAATCCGCCGACGCGAAAGGAACGGGCATGATATTCGCGAATATTTCGGAAGTTCACCGCGCTTTTGAGACCGGCGCTGCATCACTCCATGCGCGATGCAAAGTGCGAATGGATCTGACGGAACGCGATGAAGACAACGAAATCCGGGAAAGCACAGAAATCGTAGACACGACGGTAGGGCGTGCCTTGCTCTCGGCGCTGTTACCGCGAGGGCTTCCATTCGCGTTTATCAACCAAGTGATGAACAAACGCACGATAGCGAAAGTGTTTGATACGTGTTATCGCTCGGCTGGGTTGAAGGAAACGGTCATCTTCGCGGATCGACTGATGTATGCGGGATTCGAGCATGCCACCCGGGCGGGTGTGTCGATCGCCGTCGACGACATGGTCGTGCCGGAAGGAAAGTCCGAGATCGTTGATGCTGCCGAGATAACAGTGAAGGAAATCGAAGACCAGTACGCATCTGGCCTCGTAACGACCGGTGAGCGCTACAACAAGGTTGTAGATATCTGGTCCCATACCAACGATCAGGTCGCCAAGGCGATGATGGAAAAGCTGGGGACCGAAGTGGTTACCGGCAGTGACGGCAAAGAGGTACGCCAGGATTCATTTAATTCGATTTTCATGATGGCAGATTCGGGCGCGCGCGGTTCCGCCGCCCAGATCAGGCAGCTCGCTGGAATGCGCGGGCTCATGGCCAAACCGGATGGATCGATCATTGAAACGCCGATCACCGCGAATTTTCGTGAAGGCCTGAATGTTCTGCAGTATTTCATTTCCACGCACGGTGCACGGAAAGGGCTCGCGGACACGGCATTGAAAACCGCGAATTCGGGCTATCTGACCCGGCGTCTCGTCGACGTTGCGCAGGACCTCGTGGTGACTGAAGAAGATTGCGGGACCAGCGGCGGGATGGTGATGATGCCGATCATCGAAGGCGGCGACGTCATTGAGGCGCTGGGCGACCGCATCCTCGGACGCGTCGTCGCAGTGGACGTGATCAAGCCCGGCGAAAAAGTGCCGACTGTTGCTGCCGGGACGCTGATCGACGAGAAATGGGTGCAACATTTCGATGAACAGGGTATCGACGAAGTTACGGTGCGCTCCGCGATTACCTGCGAGACGCGTTACGGAATCTGCGCCGCGTGCTATGGACGTGATCTTGCGCGCGGGCATAGCGTCAATGTCGGCGAAGCAGTTGGAGTGATCGCCGCGCAGTCCATCGGTGAACCGGGTACCCAGCTTACGATGCGTACTTTCCATATTGGTGGCGCCGCATCACGGGCGGCTGCGATCAACAGTATTGACGTCAAAGCCACGGGTACGGTCAAGCTCGTCAATATGAAAACACTCGACCACAAGGACGGAACTTTCGTATCTGTATCACGCTCGGGCGAACTCACCATCAACGATGAGGTCGGACGCGATCGCGAACGATACAAAGTGCCGTATGGTGCTGTACTGAAGGTGGCCGACGGGGCCGAAGTCAACGCCGGACAAAATATAGCGACATGGGATCCTCATACCCATCCGATCATCACTGAAGTGGCGGGTACCGTCGTATTTCAAGATATCAGCGAAGGTGTGACGGTAACTCGACAGATCGACGAGATTACCGGGCTTTCCAGTATTGTCGTCATGGATCTCAAGCAGCGTAGTTCATCAGCAAAGGACCTGCGCCCGGTGATCAAGCTGGTTAATGCCAAGGGTAAAGATCTCAAGATCCCCGGGACTGATATCCCGGCACACTATCATCTGTCGCCCAATGCGGTGGTTAGTATTGCCGACGCCCAGCAGGTAAAAGTAGGTGACGTGCTCGCGAGGATTCCCCAGGAGTCCCTAAAGACACGCGATATAACTGGTGGCCTGCCACGCGTCGCCGATTTGTTCGAGGCGCGTAAGCCGAAGGAGCCAGCGGTTCTCGCCGAAGCAACGGGTACGGTGTCATTTGGCAAGGATACGAAAGGCAAGCAACGCCTGATCATTACACAATCCGACGGCGAGCATATCGAAAGCCTGATACCAAAATGGCGCCACGTAACGGTATTTGAAGGCGAGCACGTCGAAAAGGGTGAAGTCATTTGTGATGGAGCGCCCGATTCACACGACATACTCAGGCTAAAAGGTGCGCACGAACTCACGCGCTACATCGTTAGCGAGGTTCAGGAGGTATACAGACTCCAGGGCGTCAAGATTAACGACAAGCACATCGAGGTAATCGTCCGACAAATGCTGCGCAAGGTTGAGATGCAAGAACCGGGGGATACTCGATTCCTCAAAGGCGAGCAGGTCGAGCGTGAACGGCTACTCGACGAGAACGACCGGGTTGTCGCGGAGGGCAAGAAGCCGGCGACGGCGCAGCTGTTGCTGCTCGGCATCACCAAGGCCTCGCTCGCGACGGAATCCTTCATCTCGGCGGCCTCCTTCCAGGAGACCACCCGGGTGCTGACCGAAGCCTCTGTCACGGGCAAGCACGATGAACTCCGCGGCCTCAAGGAAAACGTCATCGTTGGGCGCCTGATTCCAGCCGGAACCGGGTATGCCTACCATATTGATAGGAAGCGCCGCCGCTTTCCTGAGGCCGATCTGGTGGCGGAAACCAGCGCCGATCTGGACGCCGAACTGATGGCGGAACTGCGAGGCGCCGAAGGGACGGCAGAGGCGGTCGAGCAGAGCACGAAACTGCGAGGCGCCGAAGGGACGGCAGAGGCGGTTGAGCAGAGCACGAAAAGCGCCTAAAACCCGTTGACATCAGGCGCTTAGGCTCCTTATAATTCCGCTTCCGCGGCAGGCAGGGAGCGGCCCTGTCTGTCGTTTTTTTGCACTGCCACTTCCTGACCTGACTCCGAACCTCGTTCACGCGGCGGGCGCCGCAAGTTCGGTATCCGCTCGTTATGCGATTTGGCCGTGCGGATAATGAGCTGTTTAACAATCAGGAATACCGAGCGAACTCTGTAGAGTAATGGCGACGATCAACCAGTTAGTGCGCAAACCGCGCAAGCGGCAGCACAAAAAGAGCAACGTGCCGGCACTCGATGCGTGTCCGCAAAAGCGCGGCGTGTGTACGCGCGTGTACACGACCACACCCAAGAAGCCGAATTCGGCGCTGCGCAAAGTGGCCCGTGTGAGGCTGACCAACGGCCAGGAAGTCACGACCTACATCGGGGGCGAAGGGCACAACCTGCAAGAGCATTCGGTAATCCTGATTCGCGGCGGCCGTGTCAAAGACCTTCCAGGCGTCCGTTATCACACGGTCCGCGGAACCCTGGATACGGCCGGCGTCACCGAGCGTCGCCAAGGGCGCTCAAAGTACGGCGCCAGACGGCCCAAAAGCTAAACCTCGTCGTCACACCAGACTGAGGCCGAAACCATGTCGAGACGCCACGTTGCAGCAAAGCGAGAAATTCTTCCCGATCCGAAATACGGCGACCGGGTGGTTGCGAAATTCATCAATATGGTGATGTCACGCGGCAAAAAGGCCGTCGCGGAGAAAATCGTGTACGGAGCACTGACCGAAGTTGAACAGCGCGGCAGAGGCGAGGCGCTGGATATCTTCAAGACGGCGCTCGAAAACGTCGAGCCCAAGGTCGAAGTGAAATCCCGCCGCGTCGGTGGCGCGACCTACCAGGTTCCGATTGAGGTTCGCCCGAACCGGAGACGCGCGCTGGCGATGCGCTGGCTTGTGGACGCGGCGCGCAAGCGTGGCGAGAAATCAATGGGGCAGCGGCTTGCCGGCGAAATGTTGGATGCTTTCGAGAGCCGCGGTTCGGCGGTCAAAAAACGTGAGGACACCCACAAAATGGCAGAAGCCAACCGTGCGTTTTCTCATTACCGCTGGTAATCGAGTCATTTTCGAGGATGCCGGCTGTGGCCCGTACAACGCCAATAGAACACTACCGAAACATTGGGATCATGGCACACATCGATGCGGGTAAGACCACCACTACGGAACGCATCCTCTACTACACCGGTGTGTCTCATAAAATGGGTGAAGTACACGACGGCGCAGCCGTGATGGACTGGATGGAACAGGAGCAGGAACGCGGGATCACGATAACGTCCGCCGCAACGACTTGTTTCTGGAAGGGGATGGATAACCAGTTTCCCGAACACCGGATCAACATCATCGATACCCCGGGCCACGTCGATTTCACGATCGAAGTCGAACGCTCTTTGCGAGTTCTCGATGGCGCCGTGGGGATTTTCTGTGCAGTCGGCGGTGTGGAACCTCAATCGGAGACAGTGTGGCGGCAGGCAAACAAATATCAAGTGCCGCGTCTCGCTTTCGTGAACAAGATGGATCGCGCCGGGGCGGATTTCTTAAGGGTTGTCGAGCAGATCAAAACTCGCTTGGGAGCGAACGCTGTCCCAATCCAGTTTCCTATCGGCGCGGAGGATAGTTTCGAAGGCGCCATCGACCTGATCAAGATGAAGGCGCTGCACTGGGACGACGAAGATCTTGGTACGAGGTTTGAGGAAAGGGAAATCGCAGACGAATTCATGGAGCAGTGTGTTCGACTACGAGAGCAGATGATCGAAGCCGCTGCCGAGTCGAACGAAGAACTTACGGAAAAATACCTGAATGAAAACAGCCTGAGCAATGAAGAGATAAAGGCAGGTCTGAGACGGCGGACTCTTAACAACGAAATCGTTCCGGTATTGTGCGGATCCGCGTTCAAAAATAAGGGCGTGCAGGCTCTGCTCGACGCCGTCATCGAATTTATGCCGGCGCCTATTGACGTGAAGGGAATTACGGGCGTTCTCGACGATGGGACGACGCAAGCCGAACGTCGGCCATCGGACGACGAGCCTTTTGCGGCACTGGCATTCAAGATCGCGACCGATCCTTTTGTAGGGACATTGTCTTTTTTTCGCGTTTACTCCGGTGTCGTTAACTCGGGCGATACGGTTTACAACCCGGGCAAACGGAAAAAGGAGAGATTTGGTCGCATTCTTCAGATGCATGCAAACAGCCGTGACGATATCAAAGAAGTTTGCGCGGGCGATATTGCGGCGGCCGTCGGATTGAAAGACGTAACGACCGGCGACACCCTTTGCGATGCACATAAGATCATCACCTTGGAACGAATGGAGTTTCCCAACCCCGTGATCGCCGTCGCGGTAGAACCTCGAACCAAGAGCGACCAGGAGAAAATGGGAATTGCGCTCCAGAAACTGGCAGCCGAGGATCCCTCTTTTCGGGTGTCGACGGACGAAGAATCCGGCCAGGTCATTATCGCAGGCATGGGTGAACTTCATCTCGATATCATCGTCGACCGAATGAAACGGGAGTTCAAGGTCGAGGCGAACATTGGCAAGCCGCAGGTGGCATACCGCGAGACGATTCGAAAACCGGTAATCAAAGCGGAAGGTAAATTCGTTCGTCAAACAGGAGGCCGCGGACAATACGGTCACGTAGTTCTAAAAATTGAACCGACCGAACAGGGCGGCGGGTTCGAGTTCATCAATAAAATCATCGGCGGTGTCGTACCGAAAGACTATATCCCGGCCGTGCGCAAGGGGGTCGAGGAAGCGCTGTCAAACGGTGTCATAGCGGGCTACCCCGTCGTCGATATCCGCGTCACCCTTTATGACGGTTCATATCATGATGTGGATTCAAGTGAGGTTGCCTTTAAGGTCGCCGGGTCAATGGCAATCAAAGAGGGAACCCGCCAGGCGAAGCCGGTTTTGCTCGAACCCGTAATGATTGTGGAAATCGTCACGCCTGACGAGTACGTGGGCAGCGTCAATGGGGATCTCAATCGCCGACGGGGCATAGTGCTGGGCACCGAAGAATCTGCGGCGGGTGTCATCATCCGAGCCGATGTTCCACTATCTGAAATGTTCGGCTACGCCACTGATCTCCGATCCGCGACACAAGGCCGTGCAACCTACTCGATGGAGTTTTCACGCTACGTGCAAGCTCCCAACAATATCGCTGAGACCATCGTTAAACAGAATTAGGCACTTGATAAGAGCAAGAGCGATAAGCGCACTTCAAGAGGATAGAAAATCATGTCCAAGGCAAAATTTGAAAGAACGAAGCCGCATCTGAATGTGGGTACGATTGGTCATGTAGATCATGGTAAGACGACGTTGACGGCGGCATTGACGATGGTGTCGGCGGAAAAGTACGGTGGCGAGACGAAGAACTA
>JAYYZW010000141.1:0-20427 GCA_036339995.1 Pseudomonadota bacterium | reverse complement strand
TTATATTTCATATTTAGAACAAGTAAACTTCCGAACAAAATCGTTATAATAACCTGTCGATCTCGCGTAGCATATTAAAATATGAATAATATTTCATATTTATTCATTCCAGCCATCGCCACGACCCTGCTCGGGATGACGGCCGTGTCAGCGGCCGTTGCGGAAGAACGGTGGCCGTGGCGCGTCGACACCGCCGCCTCGCTACCCGACTGGCTCTCGATCAGCGGTTCGCACCGGACCCGCTATGCATCACTGGATGGGCAGTTCCGTGTCGCGCTTAACGGCGGCGATCAGACAGTGGCATTGCGCACGATACTGCTGACCGAGATCAAGTTCGACAAGCTCCGTTTCGGCGTCGAAGTGATCGATTCCCGCGCTCATCTCAACGACCACGGGTCCACCTTGCGTACGACACTCATCAATCCGGTCGAACTCCTCCAGGGCTACGTCACATGGCATGCGTCGAATCTGTTCTCGCCCGGTGATCGCAGCGACATTCGCGCCGGCCGGCTCACCCTGGACGTCGGTAGCCGCAGGCTTGTTGCGCGCAGTCTGTACCGCAATACGATCAACACCTTCGCTGGCGTTGAATGGAACTGGCGTGGAGCGGCCGGAAGGCGCTTTCAGGCGTTCTACACATTGCCCGTCAATCGCAAGCCGAATACGCGAGCAGACCTGTTGGATAACACTATCGAATTCGACGAGGAAGATGTCGAAGTTCGATTCTGGGGGATTTATTACGCATTCGCCGAACTACGGGCCGCCCTCCGAGGAGAGGTCTTTTTCTTGGGCCTGAACGAACACGATGCGGACGGACGCTCGACGAGGAACCGCGAATATTACATGCCCGGCCTCAGAATATACCGTCCCCCGACCAGAGGCCGAGTCGACTATTCACTGGAGTCGGTGTTTCAATTCGGCCAATCACGCTCGTCGAGCACCGCAACGAATACCCGCGATCTCGATCACTTCGCGCATTTTCAACACGTCGAGATCGGATACACCTTCGACCTTCCCTGGTCCCCTCGAGTGATCGCACAGTATGACTATGCCAGCGGAGACGATGATCCCACCGATGGCGACAACGAACGTTTCGATACCCTGTTCGGCGCACGCCGTTTTGATTTCGGTCCGACCGGGATCTATGGGCCCTTTCTGCGCAACAACCTGAGTACGCCCGGCGTGAGGCTGAAATTGAAGCCGACCCGGGACGTGAAGGTGTTTGTCGCCCATCGCGCTTACTGGCTGGCGTCGGATCAGGACGCGTGGACGACGAGCGGCGTGCGGGATGTAAGCGGACGGTCCGGAAATTTTATCGGCCACCAGATCGAAGCGCGGTTCCGGTGGGAAGTGCTACCCGGCAGTTATCGTTTCGAAACCGGGGTCGCGCACCTCTTCGCGGGTGAATTCATGGATGACGCGCCCAATGCCAACGGCGAAGGCGATGCCACTTACGTCTATTCACAGGTTTTGTTCAATTTCTGAAGGCGTTCAAGATGTTCGAATTCAGAGAAGCCTTCGCTATTGCCGCCGCGCTGATTGCATCCGGTGACGCCGACCTGTTCGAGATCGTAGGGTTGTCGATACGCGTCAGCGGTTCGGCCGTGATCATCGGCTGCGTGCTCGGCTTTCCCCTCGGCGCCGCGCTCGCGACTTATCGATTTACGGGCCGGACGATTGCCATCATCGTCGTCAATGCGCTCATGGGACTACCACCGGTCGTGATAGGGCTCATGGTGTACATGACCTTGTCGAATTCGGGCCCCTTCGGATGGCTTCAATTATTGTACACACCGAAGGCGATGATCATCGCGCAGGTCATCGTCGTCGCCCCCATCATCGCCGCCCTTTCCCGTCAAATAATCGAAGATCTTCATGTTCGTTATGATGAGCAATTGCGCTCGCTCGGTGTCCACGGCTTCGGTCAGTTGCGAACGCTTCTTTACGAAGCTCGATACGCGCTCTCAACTATCGTCCTCGCCGCCTTTGGCCGAGCGATCGCCGAGGTCGGCGCGGTGATTATCGTGGGCGGCAACATCAACCACGTGACCCGTGTCATGACGACAGCCATTGCGCTTGAAACGTCCCGCGGTGATCTCGCCCTCGCGATGGCGCTGGGAATCGTCCTGATGTGCATTGCTCTGATAGTCAACGGATCCGTCGTCGCGCTGAAACGCACCGAACCGGAAGTGGCGTATGGCTAGCCCGACTTTCGCCCTCCCATTGAATCACACCGAAAGGGCCGGCAATGGGCAATCCATACTGCCGGTCAAGTTACGCGGCCTTAGCTACAGCGCGGGAAATACCCGCATCTTGCGTCATATCGATCTCGTCATCGATCGGGGCGGCTGCACGGTCATCATGGGCTACAACGGCGCCGGTAAGACCGTTCTGTTACGAATGCTTCACGGCCTCATTAAACCCACCACAGGTTCGATCAACTGGGCTCTGGATCTTCCGCGATCCGCTATGGAGCGTCGACAGGCGATGGTCTTGCAGCACCCTGTGATGTTACGCCGCTCAGCTGCAGAAAATGTTCGTTACGCAATGAAAGTTCACGTCACTTCGACTCGCGTCCGCGAAGAGCGTCTCACGCGTCTGCTGGATGCAGCCGGCTTGACCCTTTTGGCTGATCGTCCGGCCGCCGTGCTTTCCGGCGGCGAACGTCAACGCCTGGCGGTCATTCGCGCGTTGAGTGTCGAGCCCGAAATTCTGTTCCTGGATGAACCGACTGCGAGCCTCGACCCGGTATCGGCACGTTCAATCGAGGATTTGATCACGAACGCCCGGGATCAGGGAACTAAGATCGTACTCATCACCCAGAGCGTGCCGCAGGCGCGACGACTGGGTGATGACGTGATTTTCATCCATGACGGTCGGGTTGTCGAACACGTGTCCGCGATACAATTCTTTGAACGACCCGAATCCGAGAACGCACGCGCTTTTATCGAAGGTTCGTTTGAAGCGTCATTCAATCCGACTTCGTAACGCGTGACCCTGCAATGCGATCACTATTTAACCTCTTCCTCTTCGCCCTCACCACCGTAATATCGCTCACCGTAATCAGCGCAGAGCGCTTCATTATTCTGCAGTCCACCACCTCGACGCAGAATTCAGGTCTCTTGGAACACCTCATTCCGCTATTCAAAGCAAAGTCGGGAATCGACGTACGCGTTATCGCGGTAGGCACCGGGCAGGCTTTACGGAACGCCCGCAATGGAGACGGTGACGTGTTGCTCGTGCATGCGAAAAACGCAGAAGAAGCCTTCGTCGCCGAGGGCTTCGGCGTTCGCCGCTTCGATTTGATGTATAACGATTTCGTCATCGTTGGCCCGCCGGCTGACCGAGCGCGCATCCGCGACGTGCCATCGGCGCCCGTCGCGCTTGCGCGTATCGCCGCCAATGAGGGGCTATTTGCCTCGCGCGGAGACGACAGCGGCACGCACAAGAAAGAAATGGCGCTGTGGGCTGAAGCCGGCATCGACGCCGTGAAGGTAAGCGGAACGTGGTACCTCGAAACCGGCAGCGGAATGGGCACGACCTTGAACGTGGCCGTCGGCTTGGACGCGTATACGCTGACCGATCGCGCGACCTGGTTGAGTTTCAAGAACAAGGGGAACTTCGAAATCCTGTTCGAAGGCGATCCGAAGCTGTTCAATCAATACGGCGTGATCCTCGTCAACGCGGACAAACACCCGCGCGTCAAGGCGCCCGAAGGCCAGGCTTTCATCGACTGGTTACTGAGCCCAGAAGGGCAAAGTGCCATCGCTGCATTCGAGGTCAACGGCCACCAACTCTTCCATCCGAACGCTGCCCCCTAGCCCGCCTTTCGCACGAATGCGGGCGAGCGCGGCGTGGATATGGCCCGGCGCCCGATCATTTCGTACAGGACGAAATGCGCAATCAGATAATGGCCCGCGAACGACAAGGTCGACGCCGTAATTACCGCTTCGTCTAGATCCATGGCGTCCAGCATATGCCATAAGGGAATGGCGGGAATGATGCTCAGCGGTAATAGCGCCATTCCGTAGCTATAGAAAGTCCAGTCGCGGACAATCACGGCCGAGCCATTGCGCGCACCCGTTACGATTCGCGTGAGTGCCGTCAGCCACCCGTTGGGTAGAACTCGGGACGAACGTGGCGACGATTTTTCGAACCGGCTTTGCTGACTTCGAGCAGGCCTTTCCCGCACGGGTTGCACACCCCCGCTCAGTCGTCCAACTTCGAATCGATTCCCTACCGCCTCGCCGCGCGGCTTGGGCGAGTGTTCACCCATCTTCCCGGCGGGAGGCGAAGTAGGATTCGACGAAGCGATGCATAGGCGGGTTGTCGGACCGAAACCAACGGCCCTATGGCTTTGCGCTTACTGAGCCATGCTGTCAGCCGCCGCTGGAGCCGACGTGATGAGGGCGCCCCGAAAACTGCGTGGGTGTTCCGGAAAAGCGCCGAAAAATACGAGAATACGAGAAAATTACGGGTGCCGAGAAAAAAAACACGGAAAGAGATAACTTTATCTTGCAAACCGACCGACCGGTCTGTATACTTCCGCACTATGGTCAATCAACGCGAAATCCAGGCGGAAATCACGCGGGAGAATATCCTCTCCGCCGCGGCCGAAGAAATATATCGCGTCGGTTTCCAAGCGGCTTCGATCGCGGAGATCCTAAAGAATCTCGGCATCTCCAAGGGCGCCCTCTACCACCATTTCCCGAGCAAGCGCGCGCTGGGCTACGCGGTAGTCGACGACATCTTCTATGCGGCTACCGACCAGGTGTGGGAGTCGGCCTTGAACCGGGATGATCCGATCCTGGGTTTGCGCGAAATGCTCGAGGAAAAGGCCGACAAACTCGAAGGTCGGTCCCTATGCTGCGGGTGCCCGATCAACAATCTAGCGCAGGAGATGTCACCGGTCGACGAGGGCTTTCGGCTGCGTATCGAAAAGGTCTACGCCAACTGGCATCGGCGAGTGCACAACGCGCTCGCGGGTGCCCAGCAACGCGGCCTGATGCGTGACGACGTCGATGCCAGCGAGGTGACCTACTTCATCATCGCCTGCATGCAGGGCGCTACCGGCCTGGCCAAGAACGCCCAGAACTGCGACATCTTTAAAGCCGCGATCAAGGGACTGATGATGTATCTCGACGATTTACGCAAGCCGTCTACCTGAATCGACCATGTGAAAAAATTTATACAACCACCGACCGACTAGTCGGTTTAATTTAAACCCTCAACCGGAGAATCGACATGAAATCATCGAATCAAACCAATCGGCGCCAGGGCCTGAGCGCATCCGTAGCAACCGGCATCTTGGCACTCGCTCTTGCCTTCACCCTCGGCGTGAACCAACCGACCGTCGCCGTCGCCGACGGACCGTCCGCCGGGCACCGGCCCTCGGCCTTCATCGACGCCAATAACAGACCGACAGGTCGGTTTTTGAAACAACCCGTACGTTTCCAACAAGCTAAGCGCTAACAAAGGGAATTCCTATTCAACCCCATTCGGTTAAGGAAGCACGTCATGACCCACCCGACTCTTTTGATCCTAAACTCGGTCATTGCGACCGCGGCGCGGCTCGCCATCCCCTTATTTGTCGCCATCCTCGCCCTCGCCCTCGTCATCGCCCTGTCGATGACTGCCGCGAGCAACCGTCACGCCGCCATCGGCGAAGATCTCGTGCAAACCCACGGTGAATCCTCGATCGCACAAAGCGAGCCACTCGGAACGCGCATCGTCCGGCAACCGGTGCGCGTGGCCGGCAGGGACAGCTAGTGTTTCATCACTCAAACAACGTAACCGGAGCACTGTCATGAATAAGATCGCAAACTTCATTACCACCGCCATCTTCGTACTTTTTTGCGCGAGCGTATTTATCGTCGCCGACAATATCGCCGCCCACCTCAAAGACTACGTCGAACAGCCCGTAGTCCTCAGCGATAACGGCACCGCGTCCGCAAAGCGCGACGGGTACGGTGTGGGCAGCCATTTCGTCAGTGACGCCGCATAAGCTCACCGAAAACACCTCGTGAGGCACGGCGCCAAGATCAAAATTTCTCGACCCTGATGGTCTTCGTTTCACGGGGATCGTTCGAAAGTCTTTTTCAGCGCCGCTATCTGACGTTTAATTTCGTCCGGATCCATTCGCCGCGACAACGCACTCGCGGCATGCGCGTCACCCCGGGCCATCATCGCGAGCAGCAGAACATCGTTGACCTTCGCCTCGCTCACCCAGTCGAGCGCGATGTCCGCCGGGTCGGCATGACCCGTCATCAACAGCGCCGCGAGCGCGGCCGGGCGTTCTGGCGAATCCTCTCGGACTACTTTCGACCAGGCATTCACGGCATCCTCATCCCGGTCGAGCCGCCAGTACATGATGCCTGCAATTCGACGCGCGACGTCAGACGATGGCGTAGATTGTTCGCAGGCTCGCGCAACCCGTGGCAAGTCGCCGTTCGATTGCGCGCCGTATAGCCAGTGGTTGAATTCCGCAACGCAGATCAACTCGCGGGCCGCATCATTGTCCGGCACATAGTTCAACGCCGCCCGCGCCTGAACGATCGCGGCTGCATGATGGCCCAGGCTCAAATTGGCCCGCGCCAGGAGCAGGTGATCCTGCAGATAGGTTTTCTCTCTTTCACTCGTCGCCATCGGGATGCTGCTGGCGCAAAAAACACCGACGACGATCAGACCCGTACGAATGCGCGCCGCTGTGGTGCGCATCGAAACGGCGATGCCGCCTGCCATCACGGCCATCAGCGGCACTAGCGGCAAACGGAACCGCGCGCTGACGTAAGTGATGATCAAGCCCGCCGCGTAGACCGCGGCGAAGAGCATCAAGCGCTTCACCCTCGCCTGGCGCCAGCCCGATACGATGCCCGCCGCACCGAGCGACAGGACCCATACCCAGCCGATGGGATTCCATTGCAGCCAAAAAGATCGCCGTTTATGAAATTGGTACGTTTTGTTGTTGTACTGCTCGAAGTTGTTCACCAAGTAATAAGCCTTGCTCACGAGCAGGCGCATCCACTGGCCGGGTTCGCTGAGAACATAGGCGACCGTCCGTTCCCGCCAGAAACGCGACATCCGGTTGCGGTCGAGCGGCACGCCTACATGGAGCTGGCGATACAGTCGTTCCGACTCAAGGCGCGCGGGATTCGTGCCCTCCTCATAGGAACTGACGCGCGACGACTGTTCGAAATACCGTCCGTGAGCGCCGGGCCGGTTTGCGGACCAGAGGTTGAATGCCCCCTGCCAAGGCAATACCCGGAATTCCCCGGACAGCGCGTGATTGATCGCACCCATCGTGCCCAGTAACACGAGGGCCGGCAGTAGCCCCGCTAGCAAAGTCCTCACACGAATCGATCTCGATCCGGAACTCCAGGCCACGATCGCGAACCACGCCAACAGAATGGTCGCCATCTGTGGTCGCGTCAGGACCGCGAGCCCGCAGCAGGCCGAGGCTAGCGCGAGGCGGCCGGCGTGGACATCAGGAAGACGGCTGGATCCCACCATAGAGAACGCGACCAACATGAGAGACATGCCCAACGTAATGTCGAGCGGATCAACGACAAAATGGAGCACGACCGGGTTCAGACCGTACAAGACCGCCGCGATGGCAGCCGCGCCATCACTGCGCCACGCATCGCCCGCCAATCGCCACACGAGAAACGTATTGACCAGATGCAGCACCCCGTTCAGCACCCGCGCTGCAAATGGCAGATCGGATTGAGCGACGCCGGCTTCGACCAATACGCCGAGTAGCGCGGGATACAAGGGTGCGCGGTAAAAGGGCTCCGCAGGCAAATCCCCGCCCGCGATACGAACGGCAAGGCTCAGGATCTCGCGCCCGTCGAGCACCGGGAAAAGACCTAGCGGAGTCGCGCTGTACCACAACAGGAATCCAGTTGTATAGACCAGCACGGCACCGAAAACGGCGAGCCGCAGCAGCTTAGCTTTCAGCGAAGGCCACCTTTCGGGATAGATTGTCGACATTCAGATTATGCGCACATAATGCAGCGCGCAATATCGCGGGCTCAGCGGACGACAAAGAATATTCAGCTCATGACAGATATTCAATCAACCCTGTTCAGCAACGGCCAGGTCCTCACGGTCGATCCGGCGTTTTCGATCGCCGAAGCGGTGTGGGTGCAGCACGGCCGTATTGTCGCCGTCGGGAACACTGCGGATCTCGATCGGGCGGCGCCCGCGGGCACCCGCCGTATCGACCTCGGCGGCCGCACGCTCATGCCCGGCTTCATCGACACCCATGGCCACGTCGCCCTGTTCGGCCTCGATGAACTCAAGGTGCAACTGGGCGGCGCGACCACTAAAGAAACGATTGTCGAGCGACTCGCAGCGCGCGTCTCGACGACACCTGCTGGCGAGTGGATCGTATCGACGCCGATGGGCGATCCCCCGTATTTCCTCAACGCGGACGCTTTGCGCAGAGCGGGAGCCGTACCGACTCTTGCTGATCTCGATGCGGTCGCGCCGAATAACCCCGTCTACATACAGGCGCCCACGAACCGGGTCCCCAATTTTGCGGTGCTCAACAGCGCAGCGTTCAATGCGGCCGGCATCGAGGCCGGTACGGATGTTTCGCCTCGTTCGCGCCTGCTGCGCGATGAAAAAGGAAAACCGACGGGAATCCTCGAGGGCGCGCTGCAGCCGATTTACAACGTCGACCCGCTTTACCAGATGGTGGAACGGGTAGCGCCGCGACCAAGCTACGCCGATATGCGCGACGGCATTGCGAAACTCGCACCCGCATTTACCCGTCATGGCACGACGACCCTGCTCGAAGCGCATTTAACCCACCCGGAAGAACTTCGTGCCTACGCAGAACTGCTTGAACAAGAGCGATTGCCCCTGAGGGTTTTTTATACGTTCGAAATTGATTCCGACAAGCCGCTGGACGTGATCGCGGAGTACCTGCAGACCGTACGCTTTGCAGCCAACGGGGGATTCGGCAGCGCCCGGCTCAAAGTGTGCGGGGTCAGCATCGGGCTGGACGGCCCATATTGGCACGGCGCCGCGGTTAACGATCGACCTTATCCCGGCCCCTTCGGGGATATGGTCGATCCGGAACCGCTGGTGCCCTGGGACAGCTACCGGGCGATCCTCGACCTCGCCGCGTCGATGAATTTTCGGATCCACGCCGAAGCCGCCGGCCGCGGCTCCATCGGTATCGCATTGAAGGCGTTCGACGAGATTGATCGCGGCGATCCGATACGCGACAAGCGCTACGTACTCGAGCATTGCGAATTTCCGACCGGGGATCAAATTGCCGAATGTGCACGACTCGGTGTCGCGCCGACGACATCGACCAATTTCATCTGGGGCAAAGGCGCTGAAGTGTACAAAGCCCGCCTCGGCGACGCGTATGCCGAGAAGGCAATACCGATGCGGGATTGGCTGGACGGCGGAGTCCCGATCGCACAAAGCACCGACTGGGGACCGCACGAGGCGTTTTTCACCCTGTGGCAGAGTCTTGCCCGCCGGGCCGGATTGACCGGCGAGGTGATCGGTGCCAATCAGCAGATCTCGCGCGAAGAAGCCATCCGCTGCTTTACTGTCAACGGCGCATGGGCGCTCAAGATGGAACGAGAAATCGGGTCCATCGAGCCCGGTAAACGGGCGGATCTCATCATCGTAGACGGCGATCCCTTGGGCTGTGAACTCGACGCGCTCAAAAGCCTGCGGGTGGATCTGACCCTGGTCGACGGACAGATCGTCCATGAAAACTAGCGACTCCGATCACGAAGCACGTGCTGGTCGAGCGCCTGGGCGGCTAGGCTTTGGTCACGGCTTCGCTGATCGCCGGAAATTTCAGCCGCAACAATCGCATTGCCGATGCCATCGGGATCCCGATGGAAGCCGATTTCCTGAACAAGAGTGAGGATTTCCGCGAGGATTTCGGAATCAATGGGTTCCTTTCCGCTCGCAACACTTTGGGGAGGTAAGGTCGCCCCATTTCCGCATGAAGGGCGACTTGGAGCGGCTGCGGAATGGCCGACGACTCATTTTCGGGGCAGTTCAGTCTGCGCCAGTTTCCGCGGCTACTTCGCGATCGAAATTCCCATTGATCATCGACTTCATAAAGCTCGGATAATGCGCTGCGAAATCCACCTGAATCGCTTCGATCGGTACCTCGGCGAACTCGCCGCGGTAGGCGAGGTACTCCATGTGTTCGCGGCCCTCGCGGTCAAAGGCATGAAAGATCGAATCTTCCCGGCCGTCGAATTCTAGTGGCAGGATACGGAACTTATCGCACAATTCGCGATTGAATGCGGGCGTTGCCTTAACCCACCGGTCTTCCAGCCAGATCGAGCTGTAACCGTGCCAGACAAACACATCAGTCCCCATGACCCGCCGCAAGCGCTCGGTGGAGAGGTGATTCTGTACATCGGCGAATCCGAGGCCCGCCGGTATGCGCGCCGCCCGGCAGCAGGCGGTCAATAAAATGGACTTGCTCACGCACCAGCCGCGCCCGGCCGCGAGCGTGGCGCTCGCCCGCAGGCCTTGGGGCGACAGGTGGATACTATAGGGGTCGTATCGAATACCGTCCCTGACCGCGTAGTAGAGCGCGACGGCCTTGGTCCGATCGTCGCGGCATCCAGCCGTGTGGCGTTCGACGTAGGCCCCGACACGCTCGTGAACCGAATCGACGACTCCAGACGGCCGCAGGCAGGGTTCCCGATGGGTAATGGCGGGGGCGTTCATGGTCGAGCAGTTTAGCAGTATCGGTGGAAACGCGGGGATCGTTTACTTATTTAGAGAACGCATAAAACAAGAGGTGCGCTCCCACGAAATAATTAAACCGTCTCCTATTCCCTCGTATTTCCGTACGCTTACTCCGACACAACACCAAGCTTCTCGCGGACGCGCGGCAATCGCTCGAGGCCCCAAAAAAGTTCGCCGTCGACGAGATAGCCCGGCACGCCGAATACACCGGCTGCCTCGGCTTCCTCGATGACGCGTTCGAGCGCCGCGGGCCCGTCGCCCGCAAGGTATTCCTCGAACTCGTCTGCATCGAATCCGATTTCCGAGATCAGCGCGGCAAGGCTTTTGCGATCCTCGATGTCGAGTTCGCGCCGCCAGAAGCGCTCGAACACGGCGTCGTGGAAGGCGCGGAAATCACCCTTCTTCCGCACGAAAAGATAAGCGATATGCGAGATAGAACTGTCGAATATCTTACGCGGCCCCCGAATGGTCAGGCCGCGCCGATTAGCTTCGCGGCGGCAATCCATATAGCCGTATCTAACGCGCCGCCACTGATGGTCGTTACGGGTTCCGACAGTGTCCCGACCGTCGGCGTCGAGCTCGGCGGTACCGAGGTACTTGGGGATCTGCAGCGTATAAGGGAGAAACTCGACGGTCACCTCCGGCAGTTTTGCCAGTTCGAAAGTAGCTTCCTGCGCCAGGTAGGCATAGGGACTCTTGTAGTCGAAGTAATGCGTGACGGTAGGCATCTCTGCGCCGATTCCAGAAGTGATCTAGTGTGCTGTCCAGCGCACTATAAACCCGCCTGCTTCTTGACGTGACGCGCGACGGCTTCGTGGGTCGCGAACCACACATCGCCCTTGTTCTTCATGTGGGTGATGAGTTTATCGAGCATCTTGATGCGGTAGCGATGACCGATGACCTGGGGGTGCATCGTCAGCAGGAACAGGGTGCCTTCCTCGTGGGCGACGTCGAACTCGTCCCTCCAGATGGACAGTACGTCTTCGGCATTGCGTATGGCCACGTGCTTCGATGGCCAGCTGATCTGAAACAGCGGCCAGTCGTCGAGGATCCATTCCACAGGCAATTCGATGATTCCAGTTTCCTTACCGCCGGATATCAGCATGTACGGTCGTTCGTCAGCCATCATGCTGCTTTCATAAAGAAACCCCATCTCCTTGACGATCTTGATGGTCGACTCGGTCAAATCCCAAGCCGCGGAGCGGAAGCCTACCGGCTTGCGACCGACGTGCTTTTCGAATATTTCCATAGCCTGCTCATACACCCGCCGTTCGTCCCTTTCATTTAAACGCATCGGATTTTCGTGTACGTAGGAGTGAAATCCAATTTCGTAGTGCGGATGTTTCAGCAACTCGGGCACGACCTCCGGGTGCAGCTCCATGGTCATCGCAGGAATGAAAAATGTGGCGGGAATCTCGTGTTTCTCCAGCAACTCGAGAACCCGGGCCTGGCCGATTCGCGCGCCGTACTCCCCGCGCGACATGTACGATGGACTCGATTGCTCCTGGAAGCCGATCCAGACCGGCTCGGTATCGATATCGAAAGAGAAAGTGACGGCGACCCGCGCGCCGTCGGGCCAGCTCTTAGGCGAGAGGTCGCGGCCCGCACGCACCGTACCGACATGCTTGATGATCTGTTCCGGCGCCCAGTTCCAGATGGGATCCTTGTGCGGTGTGCCGTGATCGCCTGCCGCGATAACCGCCGATGCCAGCGAATAAAGTATGGTCAAACCCGTTACCTGCATGATCGTCCGGGCGCGTATCGTTCTCATAGTCCTCTCCTTTCGCTAATCTCGTTGCCGTACAGCTTGCGGCTAGTCAACGCCTCGGCAAAAGCCCGCTGGTCATTATTCATTTTATTAGGGGAAAATGCCCGCTATGCGCATCTTCACCACCATCCCGCAGCATAATCTCCAGGCGTCGAAAAGATCCGCCGAGGCCATGGAGATCCGAGGGTTTACCGGCATCTGCACGTTGGAAAATCGCCACGACCCCTTTCTGCCACTGGCGGTGGCGGCGACCTCGACGCGTGCCATTGAACTTTCGACCGGCATTGCCCTCGCATTCGTGCGGTCCCCCATGACCATTGCCCACATCAGCTGGGACTTGAACGAAGCATCCGAGGGCCGGTTCACTTTGGGCCTGGGCAGCCAGATCCGCGCGCACAACGAAAAACGCTTCAGCGTGCCCTGGGGCCCGCCGGTACCGCGCATGCGCGAGTACGTACAGTCCCTGCGCGCTATCTGGCGTGCATGGAAAACGGGGGAGAAGCTTTGTTTCGAGGGAGAACATTATCGTTTCACCTTGATGCCGCCGAATTTCGTGCCCGAAGAGACAGCCCTTGCAGCGCCGCCTGTGACCATTGCCGCCGTCGGCCCGGTGATGGTCAGGCTCGCGGGCGAAGTCGGCGACGGCCTCAGGCTCCACCCGTTCTGCACGCGCAAGTACTTCGACCAAATCGTCCTGCCACAGCTTGAGCGCGGCCTCGCCAGGAGCGGAAAACCGCGCGAGCATTTCGAGATCAACGGCGGTGGTTTCATCGCGACCGGGCCGGACGATGACACCGTGCAGCGGATGAGCGAATGGGTGCGGTATCGGATCGGATTCTACGCATCGACGCCGGCATACTGGCCCGTGCTGCAGGCAGAGGGTTATGCCGATCTCGGTCCGCGACTGAACGGGATGACGAAGCGGGGCGAATGGCATCGACTGGCCGGTGCGGTGCCAGACGATCTGCTACACGCGTGTACGGTAATCGGGCGACACGATCAGATCGCACAGGCCCTAGAAGCTCGATTCGCGGGTATGAGCGACGCGCTGCAGGCGAGCGCGAGCGCCGAATACCCGTCCGATATGCCGCCGGATCTGGTTCAGGACATTCGCGCCCTGCCTTCGGTTTTTCGTGGATTCGAGACCGCGTGAGCGGGAGGTTTCATCGAGGCTTGGCAAGCGATTTCGATGCACGCTGCCCCGAGAGTAATAAACAGCCTTATCACCAAGCCCGCTTTGCCCGACGGGTCACACGATTTGTACGGCATCGTTTGGCGCGATCCGCACGGCCTTGCCCAAGGACTTGATATGCTCGCTCACGATATCGTAGACGGCGGGGCCTTCGACGTCTTCATTGACCGACGCCCAACCTGTCACGACATACTCGCGCGAGGCATCTATGGGCTCGCCGCCCGGCATTTTCGACAAGCGCTCGATGCGCTGTCCGGCCGGCGCGTTAGCCCGCAGGCGGTAACCGACACCGGCAATTCGAACCATGTCGCCGCCCTGCTGGTAGTAAGGATCGGGATTGAACAGGTTGTCGGCAACGTCTTCGAGCACTTCCTTGAGCCGCGTGCCGGTCATCGTCGTACGGTACACCTCCGGATAGGTAATGGCCGTTTGGTTGTAGATGTCATCGACCGTGATGTTCTGCCCCGGCACCAGGCTCGCGCCCCAGCGGAAACCGGGAGACAGTGCGATTTCGGCGTCGCGCGTTTCGCGGATCGCCGCCAGGATCAAATCGTCGAAGGTCCCGTTGAGGTTGCCGCGCCGGTAAAGCAGTGATTCGGTTTCGCCCAGCACGCCCTCGATCTTCCCCCGGTAAGGTGCGCGAATCTCCTCGACCAGGGCCTGCATGCCCGGATCCGGCGCGATCACGTCGGAGAATACGGGAATCAGTCGAAATCGGTAGTCGGTGACACGGCCCTTTTTGACCTCGAGATCGAGCCGCGAAAGAAATTTGCCATGGGATCCCGACGCGATCAGCAATGTCTTATTGACTTCCACGACTGCAGGCAATGCATCATGCGTATGACCGGTCAGGATCACATCTATCCCGTCGGTACGCCCCGCGAGTTTGCGATCGACGTCGAATCCGTCGTGACTCAAGAGCACCACCAGTTCAGCGCCCTTTGCACGAGCCGCCGCAACGTTGTTGCGAACGACGTCCTCGCGTACGCCAAACGACCAGCTCGGAATCTTGTAGCGCGGGTTAGCGATCGGCGTATAGGGGAAGGCCTGGCCGATCACGGCTATCTTGACGCCGCCCCGTTCGAAACAAGCGGTCGAGTCGAAAACCGGTTCGTTCCATTCGTTATCGAACACATTGCCGGCTAGCAGGGGGAAATTCAGTGATTCGATCAGTTCTTCGACACGCGCCTGACCGTAGGTGTATTCCCAGTGCGCAGTCATCGCGTCGACACCCAGGGCGTTCATGACCCGGACCATGTCGGCGCCTTTTGTCGCTAGCGCCGTATACGAGCCCTGCCATGTATCGCCGCCGTCGAGCAACAAGGTCTTGTTCTCGCGCTCAGCGCGGATCGCGTAGATCAAGGTTGCCAGTCGATCGACGCCCCCGATCCGCCCATAGGCCATTGCGAGCGACGCGAAATCTTCAGCTGTCAATGCATAAGCGAGAGCGCTTCGCGGTTCTATGCCGTAATGACGGAGGTATTCCGTGCCGGTGAGATGAGGCGGCTTGCGGGCGACTTCGCCGACGCCAATGTTGACCGAGGGCTCACGGAAGAAAAGTGGTTTGAGCTGGGCATGGATGTCGGTGAAATGGAGTAAGGTGACCTGCCCCAGTGCATCGAAGCGCAGCAGTTCGGACTGTTTCAGTGCCTGGGTCGCCATCGCGCGCGAGACCGGGCCCAGGGCCGTCCCGCCTGCTCCAAGCGCCAGAGCGACCTGCAGGAACGACCGCCGGTCCAGCATCAGTTACGCACAGCCGGGGTCTCCACCGGCAAACCACGTGCGCGCCAGGCCAGATACAGTTCCAGATTCACGTATTCGTCCGCTCCCGCATCGTAGGGTATGGCCCGTACCTGGCGGTTGCACCCGCGAATCCGCCGGTGCAATGAACCCAAGGTTTGCCACTTGAGCCGGTAGGTTGGAAACCCGTTCGACATGCCCTGGCTTAGCCGCTGCGCACGGAGCATGCGGCCGTGACTCATTTCGTGGCAGTGGATGCAAGCCAGGTCGAGTTGTCCGCGTCGTTGGTGATAAAACGCCTTGCCGGCTTCGAAAAACGGTGCCGCCTGACCGTCGATCACGGGATTAACTGCCACACCCGTCGATTGATTTTTGATAAAAGCCGTCATTGCGAGCAGCGGCTCGGATTCCCATGGCCAGGCGCTTGCCCCCATCTGCTCGGTCCGGCACTGGTTGATTCGGTTTTCGACGTTGATCAACTTTTTGATCTGGGCTAGATAGACCGGATAGGTCGCGCCAACACGGAGCATCGACTCGGCCGCGTCGTCGTGGCAGTCGACACATGACTTCCCCGCGGTGCCGTCTTGCGTTTCCCACAACTCCGCACCTTTTTCGACCCAGATGTAACCCGGATTGTCGAAATCGTCGTCCTGTATTGCACGCGTTTCTGTGTGCGCATAGGTATAGCCGCTACGCCGGTCCTCAACCTGGAAGCTGCCCCAATCCTCGGTATCCGCTGCATAGGCGGCGAAGATCAGGCTGCCGGCAACCGCAGTCGAGCAAATCAAAACGGATCGGCGTTTCAAGACTTTACCTCGAAGTTCTTCTTGTGCTGCGTTTCGGTTCCGTCGTCGTCGATCCAGATGAATTCGAGTTCGCCGCTTTTCTCGGCGGTGACGTAAAAGGAAAGGAACGGATTGGCGGCGATGGCGGCATAGAACTTCACTCGGAATACTTCTTTGCCGTCGAGTTTGCAAATAAACGTATTGATGATCTTCCTTGGAAAATTTTCCCCGGTTTCCTCGTTCTTCCGCTGGCCCGATTCCATTTTGTGTGAGATCAGCGCTTTAACTTCGAAGGGTTCGCCCTTTTTTATTTTCTTGGGGACCTTGACACGCGGTTTCGCCATGGTTTGTTCCTCGGATTTCAGCCGCCGCAGCCGCCGATGGTAACCTTGACGTCGTTCGCGGTACGCAGGATGCGTCCGTCCGACAATTCGGCGATGGCGATGACTCGCTGCGTTTTAGCAAGCCGAATACGTGTCGACGCGCTGGCCTTGCCGTTGAGCGGTGTAAAGAAAAAGCTGGCGACTTCGGGCGTCGGATTCTCCTCGGCAAAGAGGTGTATTGCCTTGACGTACTGATCCGCGGTGAATGGCAGATCAACGGTAACGCTGACCGGTACGGTATTGCCGTTTTCCGCAATCGATGGTGTCTTGAGGGTGATGCCGCCGTCTTCGATTGCGCGTTCCCCAATGAGCTTATTCATTGCGATCCGCGATCGTTCGATGTGCTCGTCGCCCATGGCGATCCCGCTTGCGAGCAGGGCCGCCAAGGCCGCGGATTGCGTCACCATCATGCGCCGGGTCATACCGCTTTGGTCGGCATTGTTGTCATTCATCTGTCGAATCCTCGTTCGGGCGAAATCCCATCGCCTCGTCATTCTTGACGCCTAAGCGTCGCGAGAAAAGCAATCACGTCTTCAATCTGTTGTGCGCTCAGGACGGTCCTGCCCTCGAATTTTTTTTGTACCCGGTGCAAGCCTTCAGTCTCGTAATAAGACGGCATCATACTCATTGGATTGATCTGCTTGGAATCCACGAGGCGTAGGCGAAGTTGCGCGAGCGTCAGTCGATCCCTGACGCCCGCCAAGGTGGGTCCAGTGGTGCCGAAAAATTCGGCGTCGATCGGCACTTCGTGGCAGCCCAGGCAGTTGCCGAG
This sequence comes from Pseudomonadota bacterium, assembly GCA_036339995.1. Classification (GTDB taxonomy): domain Bacteria; phylum Pseudomonadota; class Gammaproteobacteria; genus JAYYZW01. The sequence continues at coordinate 3,047 of JAYYZW010000141.1, read as the reverse complement.
ATCGCGATCGATCATGACGGACTTGCCGCGCTCGGGATCGCCCGCTTCGCCCGCCAACGGTTCCGCAATGGCAAAGTTCTCGACGACGTAATCCTGTGCCGCCAGCGATGTCGCACAGACCCCGCCCATAAGCACAAGAACCGTAGCGATCCGTGCTGAGATTACGCTTGTCGACATCCGCGGCGCCTCCATATCCGGTGGATGTACCGCGGCGGCGGCGGCGCCGCCGCTCGAATGCGGGATTTTATTATTTCGTTTTAGAATAGATATATAACGAAGTTTCATAAGAGAGCGCACGGTCCGACCCGATGCGATCCGAGGATACCAGGCGGCTTGGAGGCCCGCTTCCGCAAGGCCGGCGACCATTCCCGGGGGCTCGGCCTCACGGCCCGGGCGTATTTCATCAGACCGGCGTTCGGCCCTGCGGTTCGAACGCCACTGGGCCGTAGAGACCTGCATGGGTTGCAAAGACCGCCTCTTCCTAGCCCCAACGATCTGACGCCGCACCGCCGTCCTCGGGCGTCAGCGGCGGCGGCAGCTTGCGTTTCTCACCGGGCAGCGGCGCGCCCGGGTCACCCGGAATCGGCTGACCGGCGGTATACCCAACGACTTCAACCGGCCGCGCTTCGCCTGCATAAGCCGCTTCGTAACAAGCGGCGAGTTCTTCTTCACTGCGCACGCCTTCGGTCAATTTTCCGGCCGCCAAACTCGCATCGATGGTCGGGGCGTACTGGGCCAAGCCGTCCGCTGTGCCACTGCGCGGCGCGCCTTCCGGAACGCGGCCGCGCTGGCGCCGCGACAATCGCAAGAGGATGTTCCAGGCGCGCTTGTTCTCGCGTATCGGTTCGACCTCGACTTCGCCTACAGCTTGGAAATCCCGCCAGATCTCCTCGCCCTTGCGTGTGCGGATGACCACGATCGTCGCGCGTTCGGTGCCGACGCCGCCGCAGGCGATATCGGCGAGTTCCGCCGAAAAATCGGCGCAGTGCTTACACTCAGGCCGCTGGTACTCGGCCATGGCTTCCTTCAGCGGAATCGTCTCAAGCCCCCCGCTCTTGAGATAGATCAAAACCTCGTGCTTGACGTTGAACTGCCTGACCTCGCCCAGAGGGATGCCCATCTGCTTTTCGATACGTTCGGTCATGAGTTCGGGGCGAAAGACCTCGGTGCAGAACAATCCGATGTTGAACGCCACGCGATCCGAGAAATCCCGCAGAAATCCGCGTTGACGCGCGACGATCTTCGCCTTCTTCTTGGGCCCCAGAAGGAAACCCGGGTCCATGAATTCCATCTTCCTCAAGGGTGTGATCTGACAGGGGACGCCGACGAAGGCAACTTTCTTCAAATCCCGCGTACGAACTTCTTCGAGCCCGAGATCGTTGGGACAATAGGTGTACCAACTGCCGGTAGTGGCTTTGATCTCTTCGACAGTAGTCACGACTTTCGGCGTCGGGAAGCAGGGATCGTCCTGCTCCCCAACCGCTGAGACGATCGCGCCGTCGATCCGGTCCGTGCCCCTGGCCCACGCCAGCAACGCCGTCACGATGCCGCCGTCTTGCCCGGCTTCCGCGAGATCGGGCTGCGTCGAGCGCGCGACGAAGATGCTGCGAAACACACCGAAAATATCCTCGTAGGGGCGGTCGTTTCCGAACTGGACGTCCCTCATGTGATCCTCGCGCGGCCAGAGCCGCGGGCAGACCGCCGCGCAGACGTCGCAGCCTGCTCCTTCGCTCACCCCACAGTAATCGAACGGTGCGGAGGCCTTCGCGGTCTGTTTCGGCTTGCCATCGATGTACTCGATGACGTTGTGCGGACACGCAAGCACGCAGGTCCCGCATTCGCAGCAAGTGCCGGCGTCGACCACGTCGTTCATCATGTCCTTGAAAGAGTTATGGTGTAGCAGGTTCAATAAGGGATCCTCTTCGACCCGGTCTGCGGTGCAAACCGCAGTCTTGCTGCTGGAGTCGGCATTCTCGTCGATCGCGAACGGCCGGGCAAAAGCAAAACAGGAATATCGATATGCCCGATCAGCCCACGCCCACCAGCGACATCACGCTCAGCAATAGTTTCTTGACCGATACGATGCAGATATGCGTCGTAACACGCGATATCTACCGAACCATGGACGGCATGATCAGGCTCGGGATCGGACCGTGGGCCGTTTATACCTTCGACGACACGACAGTCAGTGAGATGACCTACCGCGGCGGCCCCGGTGATTATTCGATGAAGCTCTGTCTCGCTTTCAACGGTAGCATGATGTGGGAAATCATCGAGCCCATCAAAGGACCGAGTATTTACACCGAGTTTCTCGAAAAACATGGAGAAGGCATTCACCACACCGCCTTTCATTGCGGCGACATGTCATGGCAGGAGCGGGTCGAGGAATTCGAGCAGCGTGGCTTCAAGAAGATCCAGTCCGGGCTTTGGAAGGATCTCGTTCCCTATGCTTATTTCGAAACGGAGGAGGCGACGACCACGACCTTCGAGTTATTCATCATTCCCGAAGGCGCCGACATGCCGGCACCCGAAGAATGGTATCCAGCACCGCCGCCTGCGCAGTAAACGACCGCGACGCGCGTAGAAGTTCGGTCGCGCGCCGTTTCTTCGAGAGAGGGGTACACGTTAGTATCCAGACGTGACAACTACGCAATCGGCATATCGCGCTTGTACCAGGGCGGATACATGCCCGTGATGTCGTTACGCCAGGGATCGATGAAGATTTTTACGCCTCGCGGCGAGGCGATTTCGAAAGCGATATTGCCGTGGAATCTAATCGTTACCTCGCCGGTGTCTCGGTGCAGACCACCGTAGACCTGTGCTGCTATCGCGCGGTCATTGTTATGGCGCTGCAGTTGCGCGCTGCCGCCATGCCCGCCGTGCGCTTGCGCGCCCGCCGATATCACTACCAGCGCGATGCCGGCTATCCATGTCATTCCCTCACCGATCGAGCGCTTTGTCATCGTTTTCCTCCGCTATGGCGTAACGTTATCATCAGCGCCTCACGAAGGGCGACCCCGGGGCGATTCGTACACATGGATTCCGAA
>JAYYZW010000140.1:0-11452 GCA_036339995.1 Pseudomonadota bacterium | reverse complement strand
TAGTTCTTCGTCTCGCCACCGTACTTTTCCGCCGACACCATCGTCAATGCCGCCGTCAACGTCGTCTTACCATGATCTACATGACCAATCGTACCCACATTCAGATGCGGCTTCGTTCTTTCAAATTTTGCCTTGGACATGCTGTTGCGTCTCCTAAGTCAGATACGTTCGATCAGAAGCATTGCGTCGTTGGCACCGATTAATCATCTTGGGTCGAATACTTTGGAGCCCATGACCGGAATTGAACCGGTGACCTCTTCCTTACCAAGGAAGTGCTCTACCGACTGAGCTACATGGGCCCAGTGAAGCAGAAAGGAAAAAGCGGAAAGCTTGTTGGACAACGCCCCTTTGCTATTTGCACCTTTCTACTTTCCACTCAAACTGGAGCGGGTGATGGGGATCGAACCCACATCATCAGCTTGGAAGGCTGAGGTTCTACCATTGAACTACACCCGCCGAAAACTAACGCCATGGATTGGCAAAGATTTGGAGCGTCCCATCACTCCTGCCTGGTGGAGGGGGTAGGATTCGAACCTACGAAGGCTGAGCCGGCAGATTTACAGTCTGCTCCCGTTGACCGCTTGGGTACCCCTCCAAAACCGTAGCCGTAAATTGTCGAAATATTTGAGGGTTATGTCAATACACTAGCAGCCGGTCGGACTTCCGGAATCATAGCGAGAGGGGTAGGGGCGTGAGTCCGGATGGGCCATGGCTCTAGGCGAATAGCGGGGCTATTGCGCAAAAAATCATGGCCCAACTGGACCGCCATGTCACCGTTGCATTAGATTCTTGCCATGTCTGACAGGCTATTGGGCGCGGATGATCGTACCCGTCGATCCGTCTCGAATGGCCGTCGGCCCCACATTAGACCCCACCTGTCCGCCGAGATAGCACTCGATTTTATTGCCGAAATAGCGTCTGGCTGCCAATACCGTCCTCGCGGGTTTCCGCCCCATCGGGTTCGCACTGGTCGAGACCACAGGCCCCGCCCGGCCGCAGAGGACGGCCATCTGCCAGTGGGCAGTCACGCGCACGGCAATCTGTCCCCGGCCATTCTTTAGCCATCGTGGAGCCGTCCGCCTTGCTGGCAGAATCCATGTATGAGGTCCCGGCCAGCTCTCGAGAATTTCGCGCATCAGGGGCGTTTCCAGGCTCACGAACCGCTGGATCTGAGCGAGATCCGCACCCACGACGATAAAGCGTTTGCGCGCTGAGCGGCGTTTTAGACGGGCGATACGTCTGCATGCGACACGGTCGTAAGCGCTCGCGGCAAGCCCGAATACCGCTTCAGTGGCGTGCGCGACCACGCCACCCCGTAGTAGTACACGGGCGGCCGCATCAGTGCGCCAATCAAGCCCGGTTGGATCAGCCGCGCCGCAGTTCGGCGTCTTTTTCGAGAATTTTCGCGGCATTGGCCAGGCGCTCGTCGCGTAATGCCTGTGCTAGGCCTTCGTCATAGAGACTGAGAATCTGCGCAGCCAGGTATCCCGCGTTTTTCGCGCCCGCCGTACCGATTGCGGTGCACGCGACGGGAATTCCACCAGGCATCTGCACGGTGGATAAAAGCGCATCCACGCCTTGCAGGGGGCCGCCTTCCATCGGCACTCCAATAACTGGGCGGACGGTGAGTGCAGATACCGCGCCCGCAAGATGGGCTGCGAGTCCCGCGGCTGCGATAAACACAACGCATCCCCTCTTTTCCGCATCAACCACGTAATCTTGGGTTTCAGCCGGCGTTCGATGGGCGGATTTGATGTTCATTTCGTAGGGAATATTGAACGAATCCAAAACGCTCGCGGTCGATTGCATCGTCGGTAAATCAGAGTGCGAGCCCATCAGGATGGCGACGAACCGTCGATTTTCAGTCACGCGGTTTCATGCCTGCATCGTGCTGCTATCGAACCATTCATGATCCCTTGGCGGCCCGGCGACGCCCGCGCTTGACCGGCGCGTTGGCCAGTAAGCTTAGACATTCTTCTAGATTTAAGACTTTCGGGTCCTGGTCTTTTGGCACACGGGCATTTTTGTTGCCGTCGGTAATATAAGGCCCGTACCGCCCATTGAGCACCTTGATTCCGGATTTTGGAAATTCTTGGATCTGCTTTGCCGCGTCCACCCTTTTTTTCTCTTCGACGAGTTCGATCGCCCGCTCCAGCGTGATGGTATAGGGATCGTCCTCTTTGGCCAGACTGACGAATTTATCGGCAAAACGTACGTAAGGACCGTAACGGCCGATACTCACCGACAGCGGTATGCCGTCGGGCGTTTCACCCAGCTCGCGCGGCAACTTCGTGAGCTCGAGTGCTTCTTCGAGAGTAATGCCCTCAATTCGTTGGCCCTGGCGCAACCCATAGAACTGCGGTTTTTCATCGTCTTCAATAGCCCCGATTATGACATATGGACCGTAACGCCCCATCCGCACAGCCACAGGTCTCCCGCTTTTGGGATCGATACCCAATTCGCGCGCCTGATTTGCTTCCTGTCTGGAAACGTTCTCCTCCTTGTCTTTAACAATGGCGGAAAATGGCTCCCAAAAATCTCGCAGCAGCGGGATCCATTCCTTTTCACCGCGCGAAACTGCGTCGAGGTCGTCCTCGAGCTTTGCGGTGAAATTGTAATCGACGTAGGTCGCGAAATGATTGGTCAAAAACGTATTCACGATCTTGCCGATATCGGTCGGCTGGAACCGCTTCTTTTCAAATTCAACGTAATCTCGCTGCACCAGCGTTGAAATAATCGACGCATAGGTGGAAGGGCGCCCGATGCCATATTCTTCGAGTGTTTTCACGAGGCTTGCTTCCGTATAACGCGGCGGTGGCTCAGTAAAGTGTTGTTCGTTTCGGATCTGCTCGAGTTTTATCTTCTGCTCCGGTGCTAGCGGCGGCAACATCTTAGATTCCTGCTCGGCATCGTCGGATCCCTCGAGATAGACCACCATGAATCCAGGCTCCGTAACCGTCGATCCGGTCGCACGAAACACTCCGTTTGAACCAGCATTGAGATCAGCTGATACCGTATCGATAGTTGCGTGGATCATCTGACACGCCACCGTTCGTTTCCAGATCAAATCATAAAGTTTGAACTGCTCTTTGGACAGAAAGGATTTGATCTCCGAGGGGATGCGCAAACAGGATGTCGGACGTATTGCTTCGTGCGCTTCCTGAGCGTTCTTTGATTTATTTTTATAAATTCTCGGCGTCTTGGGTATTTGGTTTTTCCCGTATTTTTCGACAACGAAATGTCGCAATTCGTCCAATGCCTCCCGCGCCAGATTGAGTGAGTCCGTACGCATGTAGGTGATGAGTCCGGTGCTTCCGGTTCCTACGTCGACGCCCTCATATAACTGCTGAGCAATACGCATAGTGTGTTGGGCCGTAAAACCGAGTTTGCGCACGCCTTCCTGCTGCAAGGTGGACGTGATGAACGGCGACGCCGGATGACGTTTTCTATTTTTTCGCTCTACTTTGGCGACTACGAGTTCCCCTTCCGCTGCGCCAAGCATCTGCTCTCGTACCTCAGCGGCCTGATCCGCCGAAATCACCGTAAATTGCCGAACTTTCTCGCCGTTCAATTCGCTCAATTTCGCCACGAAAGCGCTTTTACCAGCGAGAAGATCAGCTTCGATGGTCCAGTATTCCCGGCGTTTGAATTTTTCGATTTCTGCTTCGCGTTCGCAAATGAGCCGGAGCGCCGGACTTTGTACCCGACCGGCAGACAAACCTCTTTTTATTTTTTTCCACAGCAAGGGGGATAGATTGAATCCGACGAGATAGTCGAGCGCCCGCCTCGCCTGCTGCGCATTAACGAGATCCATGGAAACCTTGCGCGGCGAGTCCATTGCCTCCTTGATCGCCTGTTCGGTGATCTCGTGGAAGACGACACGATAGACGCCTTTACCATCCAATATCGAGCGCCCGCGCAAAAGCTCGACCAGGTGCCAGGAAATGGCCTCACCTTCCCGATCCAGATCAGTGGCGAGGTAGAGGACATCGGCCTTTTTCATGGCTTTGGCGATCTGGTCGACGTACTTCGAATTTCGTTTGATGACTTCGTACTTCATTTCGAAGTCGTTTTCTGTATCGACCGCTCCTTCTTTCGGCAGTAGATCACGTACATGCCCGTAGGAAGCGAGGACTTCGTAGTCCTTTCCCAGGTATTTCTTGATCGTGCTGGCTTTCGCCGGGGATTCGACAATGACTAGGTTAGCGGCCATGGAAAGATGCAGTTCAAATTCGAAAAAGGAAGGCGCCTCGAACGCCGAATGGGATTATGCAGATTCGCTAATGGAGATTTCCATAAAGGTCGTCCATAACCAGATCTTCCAGCCATAAAAAGGCCTGCTCCTGGCCCGGTTGACTGAACAAAACCATTAATATAATCCACTTGAGCTGTTCTACATCGATATCGTCGGATTCCAATGCGAGTACGCGTTCAATCACCAGTTCTCGGCTGCAGCTGTTCAGGACACCAGCCTGTTCCAGGAAGTACAAGAATCCGCGACATTCGGTATCCAGCTTACGTTCTTCCTCGCTGGTATATATTCGCGTCGAGGTTTGCGCAGGTAGCGGCATGTCATTCGCGTGATCACGATTTGCCGCCAGTTCCTGCAACCAGTCAAACGCCCTCGCGACCTGGCCGCCCTCAAATCCCGCCTCATAAAGTTCGGATTTTAACCGATCGCGATCGACATCGAGTTCTATTTCGTCATCGACATAATGCTCGAACAGATAAATCAATATATCAATGACCGTTTGCTTCATCATAGAACCTATCTCAAAATTATCCGCATGTTATCGAATACGTATATAGGTTCCTGCCGCATACGTCGCAATTCGCCCGGCAAGTTCAAGCGTCAACAGCATGGAGGAAACGTCCTGAGCCGTCAATCCAGAGTGAGAAATGATCTGATCCATTGTGAACGGTTCCCAGCCACAGGCTTCAAAGGCTTCGGTCTCTCGCGATCCCAACGACGCCGCGTGCGTGTCCGCGTCAATGCGGATGGGACTGCCAAAGGGAGATCGGTACACTCATCGACAACGTCCAAGGCACACTCGATTAGCTTCGCACCCTGTGCGATCAATAGATGACAGCCTTTGCTCATCGGGTTGCGAGGAGAGCCGGGAACGGCGAATACCTCGCGTCCCTGCTCCGCCGCATGCATCGCTGTCGAAATCGAACCACTTCGTTTCGCGGCTTCGACGACGATGGTTCCTCGGGCGAGACCACTGATAATCCGGTTGCGCTGAGGGAAATGATGTTTGCGCGGCGGAGCACCCAGTGGAAATTCGGATACGACCGCGCCCGAACTGCTGATTTCCAAGGCAAGACCCTGATGGCGTGAAGGGTAGATACGATCGATTCCGCAGCCGAGAACCGCGATCGTAACACCCGCTTTCAGCGCGCCCCGGTGTGCGCAAGCGTCGATACCAAACACCAGACCGCTGATGATAACCAGGCCGAAAGCAGCAAGCTCACAAGCGATATCCGTCACGAATTCGCAGCCCGGTTTCGTCGCCTTGCGGCTCCCGACGATGGCGATTTGGGCATGGGTGAGAAACTCGACCGAGCCTGCGACGAATAGTACGGGCGGAGGCACGGCAATTTCACGCAACAACACCGCGTAGCAGGCGTCATCAACAGATATCAAATGATGATCAGGCGATTCTTCCCACTTAAGCGCGCGATCGGCGATATCCCATCGTGGTTTGACGCCGCTGTCGCTGAACTTCGCAATGAGCGGTGGCAGGAACGCGCCACTGTTAGCGATCGTTTTGAGGGTTTGACGGTATTGGGAGACGGCGTTCGCCGCAGAGCGCCCAGCGCCATAAAGGGCGCTATGGCAGGCAAGCACACGCCACAGTGCATCGATGTCCAGTCCCTTGTCCATCGAATGCCATGATAACTAGGTCGTGCAATAGATGCACGACTGTCCCTGACCGGATTTGCGTTCTTGCAGGCCGCCGAAAGCCTATCCCCTCGCCAACCTGTTTCCCGTTACGTCAATGTATAGGAATCGCGCCTCCAGCCTGTCTATCGCACGAAGGCGGGCTAAGGTCTGGACCCGTGCCTATGGATTACGGACGTTGTCGAGGATGTGAATCGGCCGCTGAAAATTCATGACGAGCCCGTAGCTGACACTCTCGAAGGTTCGAAAAACCAGCAGCTCTCCGGCACGTTCTTCGGGCAATTTCACTCGTTTAGGACTTCCTCCGCCAATCGGTGTACCGACGAAATCCCTCGCTGCGCGATCGATATCGCGGATATCGTTCGCGATGGACTCGAAAAATCGCCCGGCGGCGGAAGGATTCTCCCGTTCCCTGCGCTGGTACTCTTCCCGCATTTCACGGTCGGCGATATCGCTGGCGATAGGGTCATCGATGATCTTGCCGTCCTGGTAGATCGCGAGTACGTGTCCGGGTTCGAGGCCATCGTTGTCACCGCGATTTAACACGACCACCTGGTGTTGGCCGATCTGCGATACCCCTTCGATCATCGAGATGATCTTTCCGTCGACAGGCGAGCTCGGCGAATGCGGTATGAATTCGGGAATCTCATCGCGCAGCTGCGGCATCAGACGGTCACCTTTGAGAACTTCCCTGCTGGATTTGACGATAAATACCGTTGCCGGATCGCCAAACTTCTCGACCAGGCCGTCGCCGACGTGCAACGCTTCGTAACCCAAGATGGCGCCCGTGTCAGGATCCCGGTAAGCGGGTCCTTTACGGAAAATGGAGAACTTATTGGTGTTCGCTTCGCGCAGGCCGCGAACGTAGACGCGAAGACCCGAACCGAAGGCAAGTCCTTCGTCCCAGCTGCCGACGATGTACGGCGCCTGCCCAAGCTCATTTTCAGATACCACCCGCGGCCGCGTCAGGAACTGCTGCACCGCGTCGAGCGGTATCGTACGAATGGCGTCCTCGTGTCGTGTTTCGCGGATGCTGGGGGACAACTTGACGCCTCGATTGCCCTCGCTCACGCCGCCTGACATGTCGTCAGTGGCAGTACTCACGTCCGCTTGAGCGATGCCGAGCGTCGGTTTGCCGTCCTTGAAGGTGAGTACGACGACATCTCCCGGGTAGATCAGGTGGGGATTCTCTATCTGCGGATTCGACTCCCAGATATCGGGCCACTGCCATGGTTGGGCCAGGAACCGCCCCGCTATTCCCCAGAGGGTATCGCCCTTCTGAACCGTGTATTTTTCGGGATGATCCTCGCGTAACTGCACTCCGTCGGCGGCGGCGGTTGTACAGAACAAAAACAACCCAAGAAAAATAAGTATTTTTCTCGGCATCTCAATACCCTTACGTAATTTCTTTAATGTAGTTTAGCAGATTTGATAAAAAACGGAACCTGTAATCGAGTGCTCTCAGATGCTCGGCCGGACGCCGAATCCCGTTGAATAATCAGTGCCTTACAAGTATTCTCCAAACATACTAAGCAGTCTGTCGATGAGCCATGGCAATCCTGCAAATTCTTCACCACCCTGACCCCCGATTACGCAATAAGGCGCGACCGGTGACCACATTCGACAGTGTTCTCAAGTCCCTGATCGACGACATGCTGGAGACCATGTACGCCGCGCCCGGTATCGGGCTGGCGGCAACCCAGGTCAACGTCCATCAACGAATCCTGGTGCTGGACGCCTCGCCAGACAAGAGCAGCCCCATGCATTTCGTCAATCCTAAGATCGTCGAAACCGAAGGCCTGAGCGAGACCGAAGAGGGGTGTCTTTCGGTACCCGGCGTTTTCGAAACCATTCAGCGCGCTGAACGCATTGTGCTAACTGCATTCGATGGTACCGGTAGCGCACTCGAGCTCGAAGCGGAAGGATTGCTGGCAGTATGTATACAGCACGAAATCGACCATCTCGACGGTAAACTATTCATCGACTACCTGTCCCAGCTCAAACAGAGCAGGATTCGAAAGAAGCTCGAAAAAGACCAACGACTGGCGATGTAATATGCGCGAATCAGTACTCGATAGCGCCTGGCCCGCCTATCGCGCGAAGGCGGTCGCGGAGGTCAAAGAAGATGTCGAGCAAACAGGATTAATCAGACCATTCGACGATGCTCGAGGAAATCCCGACTCCTTCCGCCGCTTGCGGCCTGTGACGGCTCCGGCAGCCGCCCTCCTTCACGCAGCGGGCTAGTAGGCTAATGAACAATCAAGTTTTTCTTCAGCTCGTTAATCTACAAGCGCGAGAAAACACCGCGTTGCCCTAATCTCCCCATCAGGCGACAGTGGCGCACCGTTATGGAAGCCATTCGAATTGTATTTGCCGGTACGCCGGCGTTTGCCGTACCCAGCCTGCAGGCGCTGCAGGCCCACCCCAGCGTCGATGTCGTTGCGGTATACACGCAACCGGATCGACCGGCCGGCCGCGGACGCCGCTTGACGGCGAGGCTGGTCAAACAGGCGGCCGTGGCTGCTGGTCTTGCGGTCGAACAACCGCCAGACCTCAAACTGCCCGCCGCGCTGAAGCGATTCGCTTCTTACAAACCTGAGCTCTTGGTTGTCGCCGCCTACGGACTCATGCTGTCGAGCGACTATTTGGCCGTTCCCGCTGCCGCTATTAATGTTCATGCATCCTTACTGCCCCGTTGGCGAGGTGCGGCCCCAATTCAACGCGCCTTGATGGCCGGCGACGACCGAACCGGGATTTCAATCATGCGGATTGTGGAACGTCTGGATGCCGGGCCGGTCTGGTTATCAAAGAAATGCCTCATTACTGATACTGATACCGGAGGCACACTCCACGACCGGCTTGCTCTCCTGGGATCCGATGCATTGAACGAATCAATCGACCGTTTCATTGAAGGTTCAATTGTCGAATCACCACAAAATGAGTCATTTGCACTATACGCCGAAAAAATTACCTCCGAGGATCGCGCGATAAATTGGTCCGATCCGTCCACGAAGATCGCACTTCAGGTCCGCGCGCTCAATCCTGTGCCGGCCGCTTTGACCCGCCTCGGGCAAATGGATGTCAAGGTGTTTGAATGCCGTATCGAAGGCTCAGAAAAACGATCTCGTCCCGGTAGCATATTGGGCTTGAGCCGGGATGGGATAAAAATGGCGACGGGTGACGGCATAGTGTCTATCGTTGAACTACAGCCTTCTGGTAAACACCGGATGTCGGCCGAATCGTTTATCAACGGATACGGGAGCCAGCTCTGAGCCGCAAAACGCAGTCCGCAAGAACCGTTTGTGCGCGCCTGATAAAGGCGATCGTTAACGACGGTCGGTCCCTGTCTACAGCTGGACCCGCTATCCTGGCGGAAGTTGAAAACGAGCGGGATCGCGCTTTCGTACAGGCTTGCGTCTACGGCGTTCTCAGAAATTACTATTCATTGCGCGCTCGACTCGCCGGTTTGCTCGAGCGCCCCCTCCGCCCAAAGGACGCGGATATCGAAGCGCTGCTTGTGGGCGGTATCTATCAAATCGGCCACATGGGAGTTCCTAACTATGCCGCCGTGTCCGCGTGCGTCGATGCCGCACGCGAGTTGGGAAAATCCTGGGCTTGCTCGCTGGTAAACGGCGTTTTGCGAAACGCAATACGCCAGAAGTCTCACACGATCGAAACTGCAGACGAATCCGTGATTTTCGATTATCCGCAATGGATGATCGACCGTTTCCGCGGCGATTGGCCGGGTCAATGGCAGGCAATTCTTAGATCCGGCAACGACCATGCGCCCATGACCCTTCGCGTAAATCAGAAACGAACGACCGTGTGTCAATACAGATCGATTCTTGCAGATGTGGGAATCGAATCCCAACCGACGCCTTTTTCCGAGGTCGGTATCAAATTGGGACGGCCGGTCCCGGTTGACACTTTACCCGAGTTCGAGCATGGATGGGTTTCCGTACAGGATGAAGCGGCCCAACTAGCCGTCCCGCTCCTCGCGCCGCAAACGGGTGAAAGAGTCCTCGATGCCTGCGCCGCACCTGGCGGTAAAACAGGTCATTTGCTCGAAACCACACCCGGAAACTTCGACCTTCTTGCACTCGACAAGTCGAACGCCCGTATGGAAAGTGTTGAAGAAAATTTAAAACGCATTGGCCTGCAATGTGCATTACGAGTCGCTGATGCCGGAGCACCAAGCGAATGGTGGGACGGCGAACCATTTGATGCCATCCTGCTGGACGCGCCGTGTACCGGCCTCGGCATTATTCGTCGACATCCCGATATACGCCTTCATCGCCGTGCCGAAGACGTTGAGAATCTTACCGAGACGCAACTTTACCTACTCAGGACTTTATGGTCGTTACTACGCGCAGGCGGTAGGCTCTTATACGTTACCTGTTCGATAATACCTGGTGAAAACGACTTCGTCGTCGGGTCATTGCTCGCGGAGCAGGAAGACGTATGCGTTCAGCCTTTGCAAGAAAGTTGGGGCAGGCAAACTCAATACGGCCGTCAAATTCTCCCCGGAGAAGATGAAATGGACGGGTTTTATTACGCTTTGCTGATCAAGGACTCGATCGATCGATGAAACGGTATCCGAAATGGATGCAAAATGGCTTCGTGTCGAGCGTATTTTTTCTGGCGATCGTGAGCGGTCCTGTCTGCGCGAACGACATCATCGTCAAGAACGCAAACGCGGAAATCGTCAATGACATGGTACTCGTCAATGCGGATGCGTCTTTTGATTTCAGCGAAGATGCATTGAACACGCTGAATAGCGGAATTCCGATCACGATTGAGTTGGACATCAGGATTACGCGGCCCCGCAACTATCTATGGGATCCTGAACTGCTCAGTACTCACCGCGAATACTCGATCCAGCGCCACGCTTTAAGTGAGCAGTTCATCTTGACTGAATTGATTACAGGCGATCGACACATTCATGGTTCGCTCGAGCTCGCGATTGACGATCTGGGCAGAATACGCGGACTTCCGCTCGCCGAGATCTCCGCACTCGATAATCAGGCACTTTACAATATTAGCTTGCGAATCCGTCTCGACATCGAATCACTACCTGCTCCGATGATTCCGCTCGCATACATTTCGCCAAGCTGGCACATGTCCAGTGGATGGTATCGATGGAAGACCAGCCTCTAAAACGGCGCGCTATCGCGCTTGGCTCGATAGCGCTGTTGGGCCTGTCGCTGCTGGGTTTACTCATTCTTATGAGCGCCGCGATTCAAAACTCCGCCAAATTCGGTGCGATGTATTCGGTATTGTTGCTTTCGAATTCCGCCGGCTTGCTCGCGTTCATCATTCTGATCGGTATCAATATACGTCGATTGGGCAAGCAGCTGCGTTCACGCGAACCCGGCGCACGCTTGACTTTGCGGATGTTGTTGATCTTCGTTGCACTCGCGGTAATCCCGGTCATCGTCGTGTTCAGTTTTTGACTCGATTTTTTGTGACGTGGGATTGATAGCTGGTTCGACCTTCGCGTCGCACCCGCGCGGGACGATTCTCTGGGACACGGCCGCGCGGCGCGGG
>JAYYZW010000139.1:0-58710 GCA_036339995.1 Pseudomonadota bacterium | reverse complement strand
CCATCGACTCGGACGCCCACATCATTGAGGTCGCCGTCGACGAGGCTGAAATGCAACGCCGACGTGATACATGGAGCGCCCCACCATACAAGGCGCATCGCGGCACCCTGTACAAATACATCAAGAATGTGAGAAACGCATCGGAAGGCTGCGTCACCGACGAGTGAGCCGTAGGGAAGTCCGACACGCCGCTAGAACCCATCTCAAAATTATTCGGGCCAAGCTTGCCCCCTGAAAATCGGGATTGCAGGGCGCAGCGTGCAGGGCATGGTGGTTCCATGTTCAAGCGCGGCAACGCGGCGAACGCGGTTTTCAGGCGGCAACCCGAAGGGCTGGTGGCCCATTTCGCACATCTCCGCGTTGCTCGTCGCTCATTTAGCTAATGCTTTGCAACACGCCTCGCGCCTTGAGCTGTACGAAATGGGCCGCCGGCGTGGGCCTGAATAATTTTGAGATGAGTTCTAGTATTTACATCTGCTTTTTGTAATCGTTGTAGTACTTGAGCACGCGGCGCACATAAGTCTGCGTTTCCTTATAAGGGGGGATGCGGTGCCCATGGTTGATCACGGCATTCTCGCCCGCGTTGTAGGCGGCGAGCGCGAGCGCCACGTTGTTGTCGAACATATTCAAGAGATCGCGTAGATAGTGGGTGCCGCCCACGACGTTGGCATTTGGATCACGTCGGTTGCGTACTCCGTATCGTTTCGCAGTTCCCGGCATCAATTGCATCAGGCCGACCGCGCCCGCATGTGAAACGGCTTCCGGATCGTAGGCCGACTCCGCCGTGATCACCGCGTGCAGCAACGCCGGCGGGAGTCGATGAACTTTCGCCGCACGCGCAATCGTGGGACTGAACTTCTTGCGGTTGCGGTGCACGCTGTTGAAGTCGACTTTCGATTCCTCCCAACCTTTCCAGGTCTTGACCAGTTGTCGGTAGCCGTCATGGCGCGGACGGTCCGTCAAGTGTACGCGGCCGTACTGATCCACGTACTTGAAGATGTCCGCGCCTGCCAGGATCGGCAGCACTCCAAACAGGGAGAAGATGACGAAGAATGAAAATCCCTTTTTCATACGGTGTTATTGCGACCTGTAATTAAAATTAATTATTGAAATATACTATAACTTAATGAAAAGTAATTAAATTATCACTGATATTAATAAAGCGTAATCGGTGCGTCCGGCGAACCGGGGTTTCACCCTAACCGAAGAATCGAAATGCGAAAGCCCGGAACAAGCCCATAAGCTCCTTTAGAACAACAATTTACAGCGATGAGATAGCCCGTCAGCTCGCCCTGAACGATGGCGTGCAGACTCCGCTGCTCAAGCGGCTGCGGCCATTCTTCCACATAGCGACAATCCGTCCAGAAACATCAGCTACCTATTCGTCGATCGAGGTTTCTCCGCCGCGTTTCGGGAATCCGGAATACGCCGCGAGCCTTTCGATGACGAGCAGCCTTTCAATCCGTCGGCCGTCCACCGTCCAGGTCGGATAATTATTGATCTCCTCGGTCTCGCAGACTGTCGCGCGGGGTCCATTACGCCCATGCGGTGAACATTCCACGTAGGGCAGATACCTGGCAGCATTGCCGAATAGATTTTTCTGTTCCCGACAGGCTGGACACCAGCTCGCTCCGTAGAATTTGAATCCACTTCGCTCGAGGTGCTCGGCGAGTCCGCGTAGATAGGGATCGACCTCGCCACCGCTCCCATCCAGCATGCCCCGCGCGTCGAGATGCATCGTCAGTGAAACCAGAATGGCGAACGCCGCGCCCGCACCGCGCCAGACCGCCCGGCGCGAGACGTCGACGGTGCGAAAGCTCAATCCAAAGGCGCTAGCCATCACGGCAAGTGACGCAAGACAGTAGCCGCAAACGGCTTCGATAACGACGACAGAGATCGCGGTCAAATAGATGCTGATTCCGAATCCGGCCGCGGTCAGCAGAGCCGTCCATCGCCACCGTTGTTCCGCGCGAGCCGGGATGACGGCGACCAGCCCAATCACCACGTAGTTTGCAAACCCCCACATGGTCAACGGGACACCGAGGAAGCGCGACCAGGCACTGCTCTGCACCACATCGCAGGCCGAGCCCCCCGAACAGTACGGGAGATGCCCGGCAGAGCTTGCGCTCCATATCAGGACACCGGTCAATACCAGGCCGACGCCAGCAAGCAGCGCCATGGGCCAATCGGGTGCCGCGTTCGCGGGCCGCGCCGGCGTCTGCGCCGGAGCACTCGGTTTACGCTTTCGATCCCGCTTCTTTTTCTTCGCCAAAATATTCTCCACTCAAATTCCGGTTCACAGTAGCTCACCAGGCGCCCGATACCGGCGTGGTCCGTGGCTATTGCTCAAGCATATACAGTAAACTTTCGCGGGTAGGTCACGAGCACATGTTTCGCGATGCAAGGTCGAATCGGAACGAGATGAGGGACAATCATGCAATATTCATTATCCGATATAGCAGAACGCTTCAAGCTCGAAGTCGACGGCGATGAAACCGTCGAAATAACCGGCATCTGCGGCCTGTCGGATGACCTCCCAGCTTGTCTCTCTTTCATCGGTGAAGACCAATACGCCGAGGCGGCGTCGCGTTCGCGCATACCCGCGTTCGTAACGCGGCCTGGACGTCCAATCGCCGGAAAAGCCAACTTGTTCCACGAGCATCCAGAATACATGATTGCGCAAATCGCGGAATTGTTCCTACCGTCCCGACTCGGTGCGGCCGACGGCATCCATCACACCGCGGTGATAGCCGACGGCGTAGTGCTTGGTGACGACGTCTGCATCGGTGCTTACGTCGTCGTCGGCGAAAAAGTGCAGATCGGGGCGCGCTCCCGCCTATTTCCCAACACGGTCATCATGGATCGCAGCGTTCTCGGCGAGGGCTGCATCGTCTATCCCAATTGCACGGTGCGGGAAGACAGCGTACTGGGCGATCGTGTGATCTTGCAGCCGGGTGTTTCGATCGGTGGCGATGGCTTCGGATTCGTCAAGCACGGCCGAGAGCACGTCAAGATCCCCCAACTCGGTCATGTCGTGCTTGAAGCCGACGTCGAGATCGGTGCGAATTCGACGGTCGATCGTGGACGTTTTACGGAGACACGTATCGGGCGGGGCACCAAGGTCGATAACCTGGTCATGCTCGCGCACAACGTTACGACGGGATCGCACTGCCTGATCATCGCCCAAGTCGGCGTTTCGGGGAGCACTACTCTAGGCAACCGCGTCACCCTGGCCGGGCAAGTCGGAACCGTCGGACACGTCAAGGTTGTCGATGACGTCACCGTGCTCGGCAAGGGCGGGATCACCAAGGACATTCGCAAACCCGGGGTCTATGCAGGTATGCCGCTAAAACCGGCCCGGCTCTGGCGCAAGGCAATGGCGCGGCTTTACGCGGGACTGCGCTAACTCATAGGTAGGATCTTAGGTCCAGCAATGATACGCAGACGTATAACGGAACGGCACAATTAAATAAAACTACAGAGAAATTCTTTATATTTTCGACCTGAAAACGGTCTTTTCCCCCATCTCTTGTATCCTCTGTGATCTCTGTGGTTCATTACGACCGTATTTGGGAACTGCTGTGCTCAAGAACATAGCTATGTGCGCTAACTAGCGTCCGCGTTAGCGGTTTCCGGATAGAGGTCAGGCCGCCGACGGAAAGAGACCCGCCCGTGTGATCATGGCCGGCATTGGGGCTTCGAGAGGCCCCTCTAGCCATTTAGCCGTTTCGATCACCTTTTCGACGCTGATGCCGGTTTCGTATCCCATTCGATGCAGGAGATAGAGTACGTCTTCGGTAGCGATGTTCCCGGTCGCACCGGGTGCGAAGGGGCAGCCGCCGACTCCGCCGCAGCTCGCGTCGAAGATCCGTATCCCGGATTCGATCGCGGCATAAACATTGCCAATGCCCGTATTGCGCGTGTTGTGGAAATGCATTCGAAGTGGAATGTTGCCGGTAAGAGGTCGTGCGAGTTCAATCAGGCGCCGTACGTCCGTCGGCACCGCTACCCCGATCGAATCGGCGTAGGCGATTTCGTCGACGCCCATGTCGACCAGGCGCCGCGTAATTTCGAGCACCCGCTCGGGTGCCACCTCGCCTTCGAACGGACAGCCGAAACTGGCCGCAATCGTGACACCGAAAGATTTACTGGCATCCTGCGCGCGCCGCGCGATGCCGGCAATAATATCGAGCATTTCGGCCGAGGTCTTACCCTGATTCCGCTGACAGAACGTATCGGTCGCAACCGCTGCGCAATTAATCTGATCGATCCCGGATGCAAGCGCACGTTCAAAACCTCGCTCGTTCAACACGAGACCGATGTAATCGACGCCTTGATGTCGGGGCAGGCGCGCGACAACTTCATCGGCATCGGCCATCTGCGGTACGCGTTTGGGATTGACGAAACTCGTGACTTCAAGCCGTTTAATGCCGGCGTCGATCAGACGCTCGATGAGGGCGACCTTGGTATCCGTATCGAGGAGTTTGGGCTGGCTCTGCAGACCGTCGCGCGGCCCGACATCGACGATTTCAACTTGCTTGTCCATGGGGCGATCGATTGATCCAAGTGGTTCCAGAGACCGCAGATTGTAGCGAATCTCGGGAACACCGGCACTGTGCGCCTCAATGTTGGGGCCGTGTGCGGTTTCGCGGCGAAACCGTCGGAAGCGGCTTAATCCGGCGTTCGAGCACATATACTACGACACTACCCGATAACAAATTCCCCGTTTACGAACCATGAATAACTACGATTTCGATCTCTTCGTCATCGGCGGCGGATCGGGCGGTGTTCGCGCCGGCCGTATGGCGGCAGGTTTTGGCGCTCGCGTTGCGGTGGCCGAGGAACGCTACTGGGGAGGTACCTGTGTCAATGTCGGTTGCATTCCGAAAAAGCTGTTCGCCTACGCGGCGCATTTCGCCGGGAATTTCGAGGACGCGGCGGGATTCGGCTGGACGGTCGGCGAGCACTCTTTCAGGTGGCAGACCTTGCTCGCGAACAAGAACCGGGAGATAGAACGCCTGAACGGTATTTACGACAAGCTTCTGGTGGATGCCGGCGCGACCGTCATAAACGGGCATGCCAAACTGCTGGATCCCCATACGGTAAAGGTCGGACAGGATACCTGGGCGGCCGAGCGTATACTCGTCGCGACCGGTGGTTGGCCTTTCATACCGGAATTCCCGGGCAGCGAGCATGCGATAAGTTCTAACGAAGCCTTTTTTCTGGAGTCCCTGCCAGGCCGTGTAATGGTCGTTGGCGGTGGTTATATTGCGGTCGAATTTGCCGGGATCTTCAATGGACTCGGTTGTGAAACAGTGCAGGTCTACCGCGGCCCCCTGTTCCTTCGCGGCTTCGACGAGGACATGCGGTCATTCCTCGCAAGGGAAATGGCGAAAAAGGGCGTTGACATCCGATTCAACGCGAATGTCGACGAGATTGAAAAGACCGGCGAAAGCTACCGCGTAACACTCGACGACGGCACCACGATCGACTGTGATCGGGTCATGTACGCGACGGGACGGAAACCGATCATCGAGAATATCGGTCTCGAAAACCTGGGCGTCGAAATTGATCAGCGCGGCGCCATCGTCGTCGACCGCAACTATCAAACCAATGTCGAGTCCATCTACGCGATTGGCGATGTCACCGATCGCGTCAACCTGACGCCGGTTGCTCTGGCTGAGGGCATGGCCCTCGCCTGGCACCTTTACCGGGACGAGGGACGTCCGGTCGATTACGAATACATTCCAAGCGCGATTTTCAGTCAACCGAATCTCGCTTGTGTCGGGTACACAGAAACGGAGGCGCGCGAAAAGTTCGGCGATGTCACCATCTACCGATCAACGTTCACACCGCTCAAACACACGCTCTCCGGCCGCGAGGAAAAAACCCTAATGAAGCTTATTGTCGAGAACGCGGGCGATCGCATCGTCGGCGCGCACATGGTCGGTCCGGACGCGGGCGAGACCATCCAGGGCATCGCCATCGCGCTGAAAGCGGGGGCCACCAAGGCTATTTTCGATCGTACTATAGGGATCCACCCCACGTCCGCAGAGGAGTGGGTGACGATGCGCGAACCCGCCGCTTAGCCCGCATGTCTCACCGAACGAACGTGGCCATTCTGTATTTTCACGACGACAAGAAAACTACAATGGAGATGATCGGTGAAATCGTGCCGGATGAAGCGGCGTCGCACACAGTCGTCGCCGTGGCAATAGTGAGCTTGCGCCAGATGTACAAATAGGCTTGAGAGTGGATGTGCCGCGGGCGCGGCCGATCGAGCGAATAACACTCAACGAGAAAACCCATGGACTATGGAATCGCGGGAATCCTAGGCGCCGACAGTTGGAAAACCGTGCAGCGGGCAGAACGCCTGGGCTTTACGCATGCCTGGTTCTACGACAGTCCGCTGTATGCAGCGGATATCTTCGTGGCCATGGGTGCCGCGGCGGTCAACACGGATCGCATTCGCCTGGGCCTGGGTGTCGCCGTACCGTCAGTGCGCATTGCGCCAACGCTCGCCAACGGCCTGGCCTCACTCTGCAAGCTAGCTCCGGGCCGGATCGAATGCGGCCTTGGAACCGGCCATACGGCGCGCAGCCTGTTCGGTGTCCCCGCGATCAAGCTGGCGGAAATGCGAGAGTATTTGCGCGTGGTGCGCGGACTGCTTGCCGGCGACATCGTCGAATACGATTTCGAGGGGGCATCGCGAAAGATCAAGTTCATGCATCCGTGGCCCGGTCTGGTCGATAGCGGGGACCCTATCGAATGGCATCTATCGGCGATGGGCCCGCGCTCCAGGCAGACCTGCGCAAACTTGGGTCTGGCCTGGATGAACTTCATGAACGGGATGCCGCAGGCCCTGGCCGATCTCGAGGACATGCTGGCAAAATGGAAGGCAGCGGGCAATGAATCCAATAGCTGCTATACAACTGCCTTCACGCTCGGCTGCGTGCTGGCGGACGACGAGCCGCCGGACAGCCCGCGCGCGAAAACGCAGGCTGGTCCACTCGTCGCGACGGTTCTCCAGCACCTGGTCAAGGTGGATGAACACGTCGAGCTCGGCATGATTGGGTCGACGGATTTGGCATTGGCAGTGGCCGAATACCAAAAGTTCTACGATGCTTACGAACCTACCGACACCCGTTACATGCAATTCTACCGTGGGGAGCTCCAATGGCTGCTCCCCGAGGAGGAGCATTTGATCACGGGCGATTTGATCCGCGAAATCACCCTGACCGGATCCGTCCACGAATTGCGTGAGCGTATACGCCGGTTACGGGACGCGGGTTATTCGCAGTTGACTATTCAACTCGTGAACGGACACGAAGACGCG
Organism: Pseudomonadota bacterium; assembly: GCA_036339995.1. Lineage (GTDB taxonomy): Bacteria > Pseudomonadota > Gammaproteobacteria > JAYYZW01. Next base: position 51,374 of record JAYYZW010000139.1, on the reverse strand, counting down.
CTCGATGACTGGGCGCGTGTCATCGAAGGCGTATGACCGTGCCGTCGGGACCGCATGGAGGGTTTCAAAATTCGAATGCAGGCGCGATAATCTTCCGCATCGAAAATGAACACTGGCTCCCATTTTCTGGCGACACTTATGAAACGAATCAAGCCTTTATACGCCCAGCGGCTCACCCGTTGGCTTCCGATCGCCTGCGCGCTCGCGCTCGCTTCCGTGAGCGCCGCCGCCCGTGACCTTGAGATCGGCGACCCCGCCCCCGGGTTTGCGCTTCAGGGCTCGGACGGTAAAGTCCATCAACTGTCGCAATACCGCGGACAGGCCGTCGTCCTCGCCTGGTTTCCGAAGGCTTTCACCGGCGGCTGAACGGCCGAGTGCAAATCGCTCCGTGAGAGCAGTTTTTTACTGAAGACCTACGATATCGCGTACTTTATGGTGAGCGTCGACGATGCGGAAACCAACCGCAAGTTCGCCGAAGTCAACGGCGCGGATTTTCCGATTCTGAGCGACCCCGAGAGAAACACGGCAGCGGCTTACGGTGTATTGTCATCAAAAGGCTATGCATCGCGCTGGACTTATTACATCGATCGCGATGGTAAAATCGCCCTCGTGGACAAGCACGTAAAACCGCTTACCGCGGGCGCGGATATTGCGACACGGCTCGAGAAGCTGGATGTTCCTCGCAGCCACTAACGGGGGTTTTGTACCGCGGTCGAGGAAGGTGGCGATAATATCCGATCGGAACAGCCGGCCTGCTAATAAATTCGGAGGGTGAACAAGATGTCGAAATCCGCGGAATCCATAACCCTGGTCAAAAATGGTATCCACAATCCCGCCGACGCGCGGCATTTCATGCGCATCGCGCGTCCGGCGTACACGATCACCGCCACCATCAAGGGCACCGAAATCGCGCGCTCCTCACAGGCGCTCAAGGTCAAGGAGGTCGGTTTCGATGTTTACGATCCGGTCATCTATTTCCCGCGCGAAGACGTCCAGATGGTACGACTCAAGAAAAATGAGAAGAGCACGCACTGTCCGCTAAAGGGCGACACCGAGTACTTCGACGCCGTCACCGAGCTCGGTACCGTCGAAAATGCTGCGTGGTCTTATGATCGCACCATAGAGATCGCTGGCGAGATTCACGACTGCATCGGCTTTGATGCACGCTTCGCGCAGATAATCGAGCACACAGTAGACGCCTGAGAAGGCGATCAAAACGGCAAGACACTCCATTTTTATAAGCCATCACCGCAAGAGCTAGCGATCGTTCGTCAATCGATCGCGGTACTCTGCGCTGCAATCATGCGCCGGGTTACGATCACGAACCGCCCGACCAGCAACACGGCTGCGGTCCAGAGGGCGACGGTCAGTCCAATCCATACGCCGCGCGCACCGAAATCAAGGAAAATACCAAGCCCGTAAGCAAGCGTGAATCCCAAGCCCCAGTAGTTAATCGCGTTCAGGATCATCGGTACCCGCGTGTCCTTGAGGCCGCGCAGTGCGAAAGCAGCAGCGACCTGGATGGCATCACCGACCTGCAGCAAGGCCGCGATCTTGATCAGCATTATGGCCAGCGCCGCGACCTCTGGATCGGTGACGTAAGCACGGGTTATCGACTCCGCATAGAAGAACGTGGTCACGCCGAAGAACAAGGAAATCGACGTGCAAAGCAAGATGCCAGTGAAGCCGATACGGGCCGCCCCGGAGAGGTCCTGCCGGCCGACGGCCTGACCCACGCAGACCGTAATCGCCATGCCGAGCCCGAGCGGAATCATAAACACCAGCCCGGAGTAGTTGAGCGCAACCTGGTGCGCGGCGAGGGTGGCGGTCCCGAGCGTCCCCATCAACAGCGCGACGACCGTGAACAAGCCGGATTGCATGAACAAGGACAGACCGATCGGCAATCCGAGTACGACGAGCCGGCGCAGTGCCACTGGATCCGGGCGTTCGAGATCGCGCCAGACGTCTAAATGGCGGTAATGCGGCGAGCGGCGCGTATGCAGCGCAAGCAGGATGAACATGAGCCAGAAACTGATGCCGTTCCCGAGCCCGCAACCTACGGCGCCAAGGGGCTCAACGCCGAATCGCCCATACATGAAGGTGTAGTTCAACAGTACGTTGATCGGCAGGATCGTGATCATGACGGCCATGATCGGCACGGTTCGTCCAACGCCTTCGCTCATCTGTTTGACCGTGTGATAGCTGTAGGCTCCGATGACACCCCAGGACATCGCGTCGAGATAGCCCTGTGACAACACGGACACCGCGGGATCGATTCCCATCCATAACAGGCCCGGCTCGACTGAGCGCATCGCCGCGATGACGATGGATGAGACCGCGAGTGTGAGCCAGAAGCCCTGGCGCGTGTCGTGTCCGATCTCAGCATACTTGCCGGCGCCGAAATGCTGCGCGACGGTCGGCCCCAGCGCCATGATGATCCCCAGCCCCAGCAGAAAGAAAGCGATCCAAACCCCCGAGCCGATTGCGACGGCGGCGAGCTGCGTTGTGCCAAGGCGCGCAGCCATTAAAGTATCGGCCACATTGACGCCGATGCTCGAAAGATTATTCACGATGAGCGGACCGCCCACGGTAAATATCGCCACCAGGTCCGATTTCAGGTGGGTCAGTCGGGGCATGGTGGTAAGTTTTCCCTGTAATCAGGTCGTCGGAGCGGGCGCGGCGTAGACCGTCGCCAGGAGCTGTACTGCCACGCCGCCGCCCGGCAACTATGTCGCGGCTCAGGCTAGCTTGGTGCTTTTTATGGTCGGAACGGCTGCCAGCAATTTGCGTGTGTAATCGTGCTGCGGCCGGTGCAGAACCTGTTCGACGCCACCGTACTCGACGACGCGCCCCTGGTACATCACCGCCACCTTGTGAGCGAGGTAGGCAACGACGCCAATATTGTGGGTTACAAATAGATAAGTGAGCTCGAGGCGGTCCTGCAATGCGCGTAGCAACTCGAGTATCTGGGCTTGCACGGAAACATCGAGCGCACTGGTCGGCTCGTCACAGACGATCAGTCGCGGTTCGACTGCAAGCGCGCGCGCAATGCAGATCCGCTGTCGCTGACCGCCTGAAAATTCGTGGGGATAGCGCCGCGCGTATCCGGTTTCAAGCCCTACCTGTTGCAGTAATTCCGCCACGCGCCGGTCGCGTTCTTCACGATTGGCGCCGATGCTTTGAGCGATCATGCCTTCCTTGATGATGTCCCCCACCATCATCCGTGGATTCATCGACGAATAGGGATCCTGGAACACGATCTGAAGGTCCGATCGGAGGCGCCGCAGGGTCATGGCGTCGATCTTGCCGAGATCGGCTCCTTCGTACTCGACCGTCCCTTCGTATAATCTCGTCAATTGCAGAATGCCTTTGCCCATCGTCGTCTTGCCGGATCCCGACTCACCGACGACGGCGAGCGTACGGCCCTTCTCGATCTCGAGATCGATGCCGTCAACCGCCTTCACGTATCCCACGGTGCGCTTGAAAACGCCCTTTTTGATCGGGTAGTAGACCTTCAGACCCCGCACCGAGAGAACCGTCTCACTGGTATCGGACGTGGGCAAATAACCCTCGCGAATGCGCTTTTCCCAGTTCGGCAAGGCATTGAACAACTGCTTCGAATAGGCGTGCCGAGGATTGCTGTAGAAACCATCGCTATCACCTCGTTCGACGATGACGCCGTTCCTCATCACAAGGATATTGTCGGCGACCTGGTGCGCCACCGCCAGGTCGTGGGTAATAAACAATATCCCCATGTCACGACGCCGCTGCTGTTCTTTGATTAGGTCAAGGACCTGCGCCTGAATGGTCACGTCAAGCGCGGTGGTCGGCTCGTCGGCAATCAGGAGTTTGGGATCGGCGGCCAGCGCAATCGCGACCATAACGCGCTGTTTCATTCCTCCCGAGAACTGATGCGGATATTCTTTGAGACGGCGCTCGGGTTCGTCGATACCAACGGCATTGAGTAACTCAACGATGCGCGATTTTAGCGCCGCTCCGCGCAGGCCCTTGTGTCGGGTAAGGGTTTCGCCGATCTGGGCGCCAATGGTCATCACGGGATTGAGTGAGGATTGCGGTTCCTGAAAGATCATACCTATAGCGGCGCCGCGGATGTCGCGCATGCGATATTCCGGCAGGCGGAAGAGATCCTCTCCCGCAAGCACAACCTTGCCGCTTTCGATTCGCGCAGCAGGCGGCAGCAGGCGCGAGATGGCCATCGCCGTGACCGACTTGCCGCTGCCGGATTCGCCGACCAGTACCAGCGTCTCTCCCGCATCTACCTTGAAACTCACACCGTCAACGGCCTTGACGAGATTGTTCCCGCCGCCGAAATGGACGGCCAGATTCGAGACTTCAAGCAGACACTCAGACATCGTTCAACTTTCGGGCCGTCAGGTTTGTAATGCCTCTTCCGTATCGGTTTCGGGAAACTGCGCGAATGTTCGGATCTGCCAAGGTTTTTTTATCAAGAGTATTGGAGATCTTTTTCGAGTTCCAAACCATATTCCTTGAATCCTCCGTCGAGATACAGTCCCCGGGCGACGACATTCGACGCCAGTACCTCGATACGTAGCCAGCGTACGCCTTCACTCAATGCGTATGCTTCGACCATTGCCAGCAATTTACGGCCATATCCGTGGCCTCTGAATTCCTCCAGCACTATCAAATGCGATACCAATCCGTATTCGGTCGGGTCCGCGTCGGGCTCCGCCGACTTGACTCGCGTCAGCACACAGGCGAACCCGCCGATCGGCCCGCCAAAATAGACGACAAAAATCTTGCCGTTCGATTCGCGGCACCGCTCCAGGATGCGGCCTAAATACGCTTCTGCTACCTCCTCACCCGGAGGCATCCTCAAGTCGAGCCCACGTTCGAAATCTTGTATCGCAACAACACGGGCACGCAGGTCGTCAAAGTCCGATGACGCATTGAAATCGCGAACTACGCCCGGTGCCTGCGTGCCTAGAGGGTTAGCGTTCGCCAAGATCTGCCCACCTGGCGTCGGGTTTGAAGCGCTCGCCGTGCGCGGCGGCGAATGCTTCCAGCCGCTGCGTAATTTCGGTGACGCCGCGGTCACACGCGTAGTTCAGAGGTCCGCCGCGAAACGGCGCGAAACCGGTGCCGAAGACCATGCCGACGTCGACCAGGTCAGCGTCGGCGACGATGCCCTCACCTAGACAGGCGACGGCTTCGTTCAATAAACGCAGCATCATACGATCGCGGATCTCCATTCGTGGTACCGGATTGCCTTCGACCTGCGGACGGATCACCTTCCCTTTTTTGTATTCATAGAAACCGACCTTGGTTTTTCGTCCGAGCCGCTTTTGCACCACCTTGTCGCGCAAAATCCGTGACGGCTCGCCGCCGAAGGCGCGGGCGAGGATCTCACCGACGTGCAGACAGATGTCGAGCCCGACGGTATCGGCCAGCTCGATCGGACCCATCGGCATACCAAAGGTTTTCGCGACACCATCGATCTCGACCGGAGCTACGCCTTCCTCCATCAGAAGCATCGCTTCATGCATGTACGGCGACAATACCCGGTTGATGAGAAACCCCGGCGAGCTCGAGGCCGGCAATGGAAGGCGATCGATAGCGACGGTGAAAGCAGCCGCCTGCTGGCGCGCGGCGAGATGCGTCTGTTCGTCAGCGATGATCTCTACGAGCTGCATTTGCGCGACGGGATTGAAAAAATGAATACCGACCAGGCGCCTGGGATCTGATAGGGCTGAGGCGATATCCGACAATTGGATGCTCGAGGTATTGGTCGCGATCAAGGCATCGGGCTTTGCCTGGCGTTCGACTTGGGCAAACAGTTCGCGTTTTGCGTCGACGTCTTCGATGATCGCCTCGATGATCACGTCGGCGCGCCGCAGACCGTCACCATTGAAATCCGGAATCAAGCGGTCATGCACCGCAAGACGCTCGAATTTGTCCCTCACCCGGCGTGTAAAAAGTTTGTTAGCGCGCTTCATCGCCGGCGCGATAAACCTGGGTTCGCGATCCTGCAGGGTCACCTGCATCCCGCGCAGTGCACACCACGCGGCGATGTCGCCGCCCATTACGCCGGCTCCGATCACGTGCACCCGCTTCCCATCGAACGGATACTCCCGCCCGATGGATTTCAGCCGCTCCTGCAGCGCGAACAGGCGGACGAGATTGCGGCTGGTCGCGGACGTAAACAGATTCGCAATTGAACGGGCCTCCGCGCCGTACATCGCTGCATCGTCCCCGCCATGTTCCTGCCACAGCTTGATCAGCGCATAAGGCGCAGGGTAGTGCTGCTCGGTCACGCGCTTGGTGACTTGCCGGCGCAACAGTTGCACCACCAATGGCCGCAGGACCCGATGACTGGCCGCGCGCATAGTAATGGTTGGTTTCCGCCGCGGCTGTCGATTGAGGGCGAAATGTCGCGCTGCCGCGTCGAGATGCCGCGTCGGGACTGCGCGATCGACCAGCCCGGCCTTGAACGCACGACGCGCGTCGAGCGCGCGCCCGGTCAACATTAAATCCATCGCCCGGCTAACGCCACAATCGCGGATCGACCGCACCGTCCCGCCAAATCCCGGGTGCAGGCCGAGCATGACTTCAGGGAAACCGAGACGCGTCGACGATTCGGCCGCGGCGACGATGTGACGGCACGCGAGCGCGAGTTCCAGGCCGCCGCCGAGGCAGAAGCCATGCACTCGCGCCACCGTAGGAAAAGGCAGATTTTCGATGCGTTCGAATAACTGGTGAACCTCTCCTATACGAGCGGCTGTCGCATCGACATCGGTCAGCTGGTTGAATTCGCGTACATCAGCGCCGGCGGCAAACCCGTTGGCCTTCGCCGAATAGATCACAAGCCCTCTCGGGTGTTCCTCGACAAGCGCTTCGACCGCGGTGCCGAGTTCAGTCAATACCCTCGAGGACAGGGTGTTCGTATCGGCGTCTGCACGATCGAAACAAAGCCAGGCGAGGTCGTCGCCGTCGCGAGCGAGGCGCCAATGACTGACGCCGTCGATAGGGACCGGCGTCATGGCCTGTTGGAGATCCGGAACGCTCATCCCCGCTCGAGCAGCATCGCACCGCCCTGCCCGCCTCCGATACAGATCGCTGCCACGCCGCGTTTGGCCTCGCGTTGCTCGAGGACCTTCAAGAGATGCAAAACAATGCGGGCGCCGCTGCTGCCGACGGGGTGACCCAGCGCCACCGCGCCCCCGTCGACGTTCAGGCGTTCCTGATCGATCTCGCCCATCGCGCCGCGTTGTCTCAGCTCCTCGCGACAGTAGTCGTCGTCGTTGAACGCCCGCAGGCAAGCGAGAACCTGGCCGGCGAACGCTTCATTGATCTCCCAATAATCGATCTTGGCCAAGCCCAGGCGCCGGCGCTTCAACAGCGGTACCGCTGCGTTGACCGGCCCGAATCCCATTTGACGCGGATCCAGGGCCGCCCATTGTGAATCCACCAGACGCCCGAGGACCGGCAGATCGTATTGCTTGACCGCCTCGGCGCTCGCGAGGACGACCCACGCCGCGCCATCGGTGATCTGCGAACTGTTGCCGGGAGTCACGTTGCCGAATTCCCGATCGAAAAAAGGTTTGAGCTTTGCAAGCTTCTCAACCGAGGAATCGAGACGAACGCCGTCGTCCTGATCGAAGATCTGTCCTCGCTCGTCGATCAAGGGCACGATCTCTCCCAGCCGTCCCTCGGCCTGCGCCGCCGCGAGTCGTAAGTGGCTGCGCACTGCATAGGCATCCATTTCTCCTCGCGAGATCCCGTAGCGCCTGCTTATTACTTCAGCGGTCTGCCCCATCGACAATCCGACGACCGGATCCGTCAGGCCCACCAGCAGCGCCACGATCGGCTTCAGGAAAGCCGGCCGCAATTGCGTCAGGACCTTCACCCGGTCTACCGCCGAGCGGGCGGTCATCCATCGGGCGAGCCACGTCGTCATCGCCGGCCCCCATAAAATAGGCGCATGGCTCATGGCTTCGCTGCCGCCGGCGAGAACTAGCTTGGCGCGTCCGCTCGCGATCGAACGCGCGGCGCTGTCGATCGCCTGCATGCCGGTGGCGCAATTACGCTGCACCGTCCACGCTGGCACGCGATCACCACAACCGAGGCGCAGGGACACGACGCGCGCGATATTAGCTTCCTCCGGCCCCGGCATAATGCAGCCGAGGATGACTTCGTCGAGTTCGGGCGGTTCGAACGGCTGGCGCGCCAGGAGCGCGCGGCCGGCGTGGACGGCGAGATCGGACGGCCGAAACGGTCCGGGCCCCGTGCGCGCTTTCAGAAACGGCGTGCGTGCACCGTCAACGACAAATACCTTTTTGGCCTGGTTGGCATCGGACGTCTTTCGGCTTCTACTCGTTGCCATCTAGTTTAACTCCACGCTGCTTCGGGCAGCCGTCGAATGCGGTCATTCCACTGGCACGATGTTGGGTGTGAACCGCATTGGGATCTGTCTTTTTCTTTTTCCTCTCACTATTCCTGCGCTTCGCGCAGCCGCGGATCGAAAGCGTCTCTTACCGCATCGGCGAATACGTTGGCGGCGAGCACGAGTGTGACCATAAACACGAATGCGGCGAGCAGCGACCACCATACCACCGGCTCTCGGGCGAGTTCCATCCGCGCGCTATTGATCATATTGCCCCAGCTTTCCATACTGGGATCTACACCGATGTCGATATAGGTCAGGGCCGCCTCGGCCAAGACCAGGCCGCTGAAGTCGAGTACGATCGAGATCATCACGATGTGCATGATGTTCGGCACGATGTGCCTCGCGATGATGACCGAATGCGGGACGCCAAACGCGCGCGCCGCTTCGATGAAATCCATCTCGCGTAGTTTCAGTGCCTCGCCTCGCAGGTATCGGCACAGGCCCGTCCAAGTAGTAACACCCAGGATCATGCAGAGCGCGAGCAGCTTCAAATCGGCGCGCGCCGCGAGACTCGTGTAGTCGGCCGCGTGTTTCGCCATATATACCTCGAGCATTAGCGCGGCGGCCGCGATCAAGAGGACGCCCGGGATCGATGACAGCGTGGTATATAAGTATTGGATTACGTCGTCGACCCAACCGCGAAAATATCCCGCAGCGATGCCGAGCAAAATAGCGAAGGGCAACATGACCAAAGTCGCCAGAGTACCGATCAATAGCCCCGTGCGAATGCTTTTAAGCCCCTGGTAGAGCACATCACTGCCGACTTTGTCGGTACCGAGAATGTGGTAGTGCGGTGCGACCGCGGCACAATAACCGGTGGCAACAGCAACTACGGCGCAAGCCGCGAGAATGACGCGCCACGGTACGATCGTACGCCCCGCAATCACCGCGGCGAGGGTCGCGCGCCAAGACACCCGCGCATGCCGTGCGATCGCGGCGATCAAGACCGCGGCAATCGTGAGCCATGCGGCGAGCCCCCCTGCTATTCCGGTGGCGCTGCGGATCGCGATATCCGAAGCGCGCTCCTTTTCTGGATTTGCGAGATGAGCGCCGCCGTAAGCCAGCCGTGGAAAATCACGCTTCGTGGCCCCGTCAGGGAGCTCGATCACCTCTTTCGCGAACCCGTAGGCGGCGAATGGGGCGGAATACGTCTTCTCGACATTAAGTTTGAGCGGTTTGACCACGATATCGAACACGCTCGCTACTTCGGAGCTGTAACGAACGTCTCCGCCGCCCGGTAGCCGGGGATGAAAATGGATCGAATCCAAAGTGGCGACGACGACATAACTTGCAAGTATCACGGCCGCGCCCATGCCGAGCGGGCGCCGGCATACCCGGCGCCACGGGGCTCTCAGGTGTTCGCGTCGGCGCGCAAAAAGAGCATAGCCGATCGCGAGGATCTGGAGCATGAAAAACAGCGCATCCGTTTTGAGCAATATCAAATTCATCGTGGCCGATGTCTAGTGCACCGTCCCGCGAAAAACTTTCATAATTCGCTGGTCTTTTTCGTCCCCAGCCGCGCTCGTCCTTGCGTAGAGCGCGCTACGCGGCGTCCTCGCGCCTTGCCAGGAACGAAAAACCCAGCGCGACTTACGCAACTTTTTCATGGGACGGCACACTAATTCAACCGCACCCGAGGATCGACCATCGTGTATGAGATATCGGTCAGGATGAGCCCCACGATATAGAGCACCGAGCCCAGGAATACCATCGAGCGCACGATGGCGAAATCCTGACGTTGGATCGCTTCAATCGTGTAACTGCCCAAGCCGGGAATTCCGAAAAAAGCCTCCGTGATCAGGCTGCCGAGAAAAAGCGTGGGCAGGACGACGACGACGCCGGTCAGGATCGGGATGAGTGCGTTACGCAGCACATGGCCGTATAGCACAAGCCGTTCCGACAGGCCCTTGGACCGGGCGGTACGCACATAATCCCGATTGATCTCTTCGAGAAAAATCGTACGGTACCAGCGCGTCCCATGGCCCAATCCACCGATGATCATGACGACAACTGGAAGAATGAGAAACTTGGTCGCGTAAATTCCTTCGTCAAAGCCCGATATCGGTACGACGCGCAACAGTTTGCCGATCAGAAACTGGCCGCCGATGATGTAAAACAGACCGGATATGGACATCATCGCGACGCATAAAACAACCGCCCAGGTATCGAGATATGTACCGCGAAAAAACGCGATCACGAGGGCGAAGCTGATGGTTAATATCAAGCCCATGATGAAAACCGGCAAGGTGATGGCGAGGCTTGGCCACATGCGTTGCGAAATGTCGTATCCAATGTCCCGCCCGCTGTCCGACTGCCCGAATTCAAAGAGAAAGAGCTTCACCGTATTAGAGTAGAAAATGGTATCCGTCGCGCGCTTGCTGCCGGCACGTTCGGCATTCCACAATAGCGGCTTGTCGTACCCGCGTTCGGATTTCCATTTTTCGATCACCTCGGCAGTCAGGTGCTTGTGGCCAAGATGAAGCCGCGCCATGTCCTCGGGCGAATTGATCACGAAAAACAAGACGAATGTAATGATATTCACGCCGATCAGAATCGGTACGGCGTAGGCGATCCGGCGGATGATGTAGGCGATCACTGAACGGCTGCTTTTTGTCGTGCTGTATAGGTGCGATAAGCCGGGATTGCGCTGACCACCAGGACGACGACAAGCACCACCAGGGGCCACATTACCGGTCGATTCCAGCCATCGCGCATCTTCGCTCGAAGTTGCGGATCGATAGTCTTGTACTTGAGCGTATTGCGCGCCATCAGGTTCGGCTTCGCGTTGCCATACCACGCGTGATAAAGCGTGTAAGCCGTTGGATGGAAACCCCACAACCAGGGGGAATCTCGGCGCACAATTTCAAGCATTTCATCGATCTGGACCTGGCGCGCGGGTCCGTCCGGCATCGCCCGCATCGTGACGAAGAGTTCATCGAATCGCTCGTTCTGGTAATTTACGGCGTTCTCGCCCTGCGACCTCACCTTGGCATTCGGGCCGTAGAGCAGAAATAGAAAATTTTCTGGATCAGGATAGTCCGCGTTCCAACCCCAAGCAAAAATCTGAGCCGTACCCTTGCGCACTTTTTCCTGGAAGCGGTTGTAATCGGTTGCGCGGATAACGAGCTGCACGCCGATCTTCTCGAATTGCTTGCCATACCATTTCAGCATCGACTTGCTACCCGGGCCAGCCGAAACGGCCTCGAAATAAAGCGTCAGGGGCTCACCCGTCGTCGTGTCCAGACCGTTTACGTAACCCGCCTGTCGCATCAGATCACGCGCCACATCTATTGATTTACGCACCGCCTTGCCATCACGCCAGTCATAGACGTAGGGATTGATCCCTTCGGCGCCCGAGAGGTGGCCGAAGATCCCTGACGGTATAGGGCTTTGCGCAGCGATACCGCGCCCGTTTCGGAAAATTGAAATCATTTCCTCGTAGTCGACCGCTATTGCTATCGCTCGCCGCAATAAACGCGCGCGCTCCGAATCCCCGCCGACCACGGGATCGGTCATGTTGAATCCCATGTAGGCAATCGAGGCCGTCACCGCGGTCGCCAGACTGATACCCTTCTCAAGCATGCTCTCCGTCAGTTGCGCTTCGCCTTCGACACTGAACTGGATCGCCTGATCAAAGCTGTCGGAGATGATGCCGGAATTATCGTAATACCCCTGTAAAAACTTGGTCCATTCGGGTATCGCCTCTTTCTCCAGACTGTAATAGGCCGAATCGATGAACGGCATCATTCTGCCCGCCTGGCTCAGCAGGCCGTCGGCGGCGTCCCCGGGCTCACCGGTGGTCGGGAAGGGTTCACCCCGAAAGTTTGGATTACGCTGGAGGATCATGCGTCGATTGGGATTGTTTTCAGTCAGCATGTAAGGGCCCGTACCTACGGGGTACCAGTCGAGCGTGATATTGCGTTCCTTCATGCCGGCTTGACTGTAGAACCGGTCCGCTTCCCATGGCACGGGCGCGAAAAACGGCATCGCAAGCCAATATCGAAACTGGGGATATTTTTCCGTGATTCGAATCTCGTAAGTATATCGATCGACCACGCGTGCGCCGGCGAAATCATAGTCGCGCAGATCAATGAAACCGGTGTTGTCCGCCTGCTCCTCACGCAGTCGTCGGCCAAGGTCGCTAAGTTCCTTAATGTACTTACCCATGATGCCGGCCACCGGTGAATGGATCCGCGGGTGCGCGAGGCGCTTGATCTGGTAGACGTAATCGGCCGCGATGAGCTCTCGTGCACCGGTATGTTCGAAATCAGCCAAGGTGGCGCGGTCATCGAGGTCGCGCTGCGACAAATCGTGGTAGATGAAGCGACCAGTATCGTCGCGCGCAAATGCCGGATGAGGCTGGTACAGGATTCCGGGCTTGATCGCAATGCGGTACACCGCTTCGAAAACTTCGTTAGATGCCGCGTTTGCTTTCAACTCCTTGCCGTCGCGATCGAAATACCGGGCTTCGGGCAGTTCCGTTGCCGTCAGGGGAATTAGTTTGTACGGCCGCTCCAGAAAATGGTATTGCACCACCGGCTCATAAATTTGCGCATTAAATCGTGCTTCGCTTTCGCTGTACGAGGAAACGGGATCGAGGTGTTTGGGACGCTCTTTGAACGACGAGTACAAAATGGTCTTGTCACGGTCACCCGCGCGGTATGGATTGTTCCATGCGGTGTCGCTACAGCCCACGAGACTGACCGTAGCGAGTGCCAATAGGATCGAGTAGAGCGGCGCTGACGAAAAGACTTGCAAGCTCGGGGAATATCCGGACAACGAACCAGGATTATAAACTCCACCTGGACGCTGTACACTCTAGACTGCAGCATTGAATTTTGGCGACGCGCGAAAAAAGGTAATCATGTGATGGGGATTCTAGAAGGCAAGCGCGCACTAATCGTTGGAGTCGCCAGTAATAAGTCCATCGCTTGGGGCGTTGCAAAAGCCATGCATCGCGAAGGCGCCGAACTCGCCTTCACTTATCAGGGTGAGCGCCTGCGTTCACGCGTGGAGGACTTCGCCGCTGAATGCGGATCCGAAATCACGGTGCCCTGTGACGTCGCCAGCGACGAAGAGATTCAGAATGTGTTCAATCACCTGGACAATTACTGGGAACATGCCGATATCCTGGTTCACTCCATCGCCTACGCTCCCAGGGAAGAACTTCGGGGCGAATACCTGGACAGCGTCACCCGCGATGGGTTTCGTGTCGCACATGAAATTAGCTCGTTCAGCTTCGCGGCACTAGGCAACGCCGCTCGGCCGCTCATGCAAGGCGTGAACGGCGCGATGCTGACTTTGAGCTATCTCGGGGCGGTGCGCACCATGCCTAGCTATAACGTCATGGGACCGGCCAAGGCAAGTCTTGAAGCAAACGTACGCTACATGGCCGAGAGCCTCGGCCCCGAGGGAATCAGGGTCAACGCGATATCTGCCGGCCCAATTCGCACCTTGGCGTCGTCGGGCGTCAAGGATTTACGCAAATTTCTGGGGTATGTCGAGCAGACGGCGCCGCTCAGGCGCAACGTCACCATCGACGAAGTGGGCAACGTCGCCGCTTTTCTGTGCTCGGATATGGCCTCGGCGGTGACGGGTGAAATCACTTACGTCGATTGCGGCTTCAATATCATGGGCATGGCCGGCATCTAGTGCGCCGTCCCGTGAATTCCAATCATACCGGGTACTTGCTCTGGGCGATTCTTGCCGGAGTCTTACTAGGAATCATCTGCGGCGCCTGGTTCGGACCCGCCATGCTCGGAGTCGAATGGCTGGGTACGCTGTTTCTCAATGCGTTGAAGATGATGATCATTCCTTTGATCATTGCTGCCGTGGTGACCGGCGTCACTTCCCTAGGCGACGTCCGCAAGCTAGGGCGCGTGGGCGGATTTACCGTTTTTTATTACGCTTCGACGACGGCTGTCGCCGTGATCCTGGGCCTCATTATCGTCAATATCATTCAGCCAGGTGCCGGCGCCGCCAACTTGAGCACCGAAGTACCAGAAACCGTCGCCGCACGGGAAACGACCGGTGTGGCGGATATCGTACTGTCAATGATCGCACCCAATCTCGTGGCGGCGGCGGCGGAGACCCAGTTGCTGCCGCTGATCGTTTTTTCCCTCGTTTTTGCGGCCGCCTTGACCACGATCGGGGAGCGCGGCAAAACGCTGCTCGCCTTTTTCGAGGGATTGAACGAAACGATGATGAAACTCGTCGTGTGGATTATGTATTTTGCTCCCGTCGGCATTTTTGCGCTCGTCGCCTCACGGCTCGGCCAGGCGGGCGGCGGGCAAGCGTTCATCCAGGAAATCTCCGCGGTAGGCTTGTACGTTGCCACGGTTCTCATTGGGCTAAGCTTCCATTTCGTCTTGCTTTTCATCGTTTTGCGCATCTTCGCCAACGGCGGCTTCGAATTTTTACGCACGATGCTGAGAGCGCTACTGACTGCTTTCGGTACGGCAAGTTCCTCGGCGACACTCCCGCTGACCATGGAGTGCGCCAAGGAGGCGGGCGCCGACGAGCGCGCCGTACGTTTCGTTCTGCCACTCGGAGCGACGATCAATATGGACGGGACCGCGCTTTACGAAGCCGTCGCGGTCATGTTCATTGCGCAGGCCTACGGCTTTGCGATGGGCATTACCGAACAGATCGTCATTTTCCTGACGGCGACCCTGGCGGCAATTGGCGCAGCGGGGATCCCACAAGCGGGCCTGGTGACGATGATCATCGTTCTGACGGCGGTCAATCTACCGCTGGAAGGCATCGGACTGCTGCTGGCCGTCGACTGGTTCCTGGATCGGTTCCGCACGGCTGTGAACGTTTGGGGAGACAGCGTGGGTTCGGCCGTCATCAGCAGGTTGATTCGAACGGATACGTAGAACAGGGGTTCGCCCGCAAGCGGGCTCCTACGGTTGCCGGGGTTCAGCGCGATGGCTTTCGTCGGGGCCCGCTTGCGGGCGAACAGACGGCGCTTACAGATTATCGGAAAAGATCTCGACGTCGCCTGAAGCGCGCAGAGATTGCAGAAACTCCTGCCAGATCGCGTTCGTACGCGCGCCGATCAGTTCCTGTTTGACGTCGGCGATGTCGAGCCCGTCGAGTTCATCGACGCTCGGCGTGACCACATTTGCAATGCGGATCACAGCATAGTCGCCGCGGCCGATAGGAATTCCGGTGAACACCAGCTCACCGCCGGGTACTTCCGCGGCGAACGCAGCGCGCAGCACGGCGCGGTTAACGTCGCTCGAATTCCGCATTGCGGCTTCCTCGTGCTCCCAGCCAAATCCGAGACTTTGCACCACGTCCGCCACGGTCTCGCCGCCACTCAGACGCCTGATCATTTCCTTACCGGCGGCTTCCGTACGCTCACGCATTCGCTCGGCCCGCAACGCCGAAGTCACATCCTCCTTAACTTCGGCGAGCGGCGGTATGACGGACGGCAGGTGTTCGACCAGACGAATCGCCACGACACGGCCATCGTCCAGTTCGACCGGTTGGCTGTTCAACCCCTCCAGCAACACCTCCGGTTCAAAGGCGACTGCCGCTAGCCGCTCCGAAAAATCAATCGCGATCTCGGATCGGCTCAGCGCATCGGTCCGCTGGACCTCCAGTGCCAGGGCCTCGGCCGCGACTTCCAGGCTGTCGGGATGCTCGTAAACCAGATCCGAGAACTGTTCCGCCTGATCGATGAACAGCGTTTGAGCTTGATAACTGCGGTAAGCCTCTTCGACCTCTTCCGCGATCTCGGCGAACGGTTTCAATCCACCCGGCTTGATCTCCTTAAGTTTAATGATGTGGTAACCGAATTTAGTACGTATCGGTTCACTGATGTCGCCGACCTTGAGCAAGAACGCGGCCTCTTCGAACTGGGGCGCCATAACCCCGCGCGGAAAAAGGCCGGTTTCGCCCCCTTCCGTTTTGGAGCCCGTGTCGTCGGATATTTCTCGCGCCAGTTCCTCGAAGGATTCACCGGCTACCGCGCGTTCTCGAGCCACTTCAATCTTTATTCGCGCCGCGAGATCCGCGTCCATGTCAGCGCTTTGCGGAGCCTGAATGAGAATATGGTTGACGTTCCGCTGATCGACTTCCGTGTAATCGGCCTCGTTTTGTTCGTAATAGGCACGTAGAAGCTCATCGGATACGATCACCTCGCCGATGAGTGGTGCCGGAGAAATTTCCAGATATTCGAACCGAGCCTTTTCAAGGCTACGGTACCGCTCGCGGTGTTTATCGAAATACGCTTCGATTTCATCCTCGCTCGCGCTTATCTCGTCTTCGAATCCCGTCGCGGGAATGACTGCGTACCCGATATCGCGCTTTTGCTTTCGCAGCATCTCAACTTGCTGCGCTTCTTCGGTGGTTACGAACTCCGACGCCGCCAGACCTGCTCGTAGCTGCGCTGATTCCAAATCCCGACGTATTCTTTCCTCGAAGGCGAGTTCGTTGAATCCGAGTATCGGCAGGCGCTGTTGGTACAGGCGTTTCGAGAATCCATTCTCGTCCTGGAAAGTCGGGATTTTCTGAATCTGGCGAGCAAGCTGCGTATCACTGATTCGAATACGCGAATCGGCAATTTTCTGATCGACGAGCCGGCCGTTGACCAATTCGTCCAAGGCCCGCTGCTTAACGACGTCGCTGCCCCAATCGGCGGAATCAAAAGAATCTCCGAGCAGCGACTGCGCCTGCCTTCGGAGGCGCCGCAGTGAATCTTGAAACTCCCGCAAGTCGATTTCCTCGCCGCCCACCTCGGCCACTATGACGCGCGCGCTCGAGTTGATGTATTCCCCCACGCCGAATAGCGCAAACGTCAGCGAGATCAGTAAAACAATGAAACCGGCGATGAGTCCTTTTGATCGATCACGAATGGATTGCAACATAAGAAACGGCTCCCGGGATGCTTCGCGGTAAAGTTTCTCGATCAGGCGCGGCCTTCGCCCCGGCAGCAAAAAGGGCGCACCGCCCGGTGCGCCCTTTTTCGTTCATTTCTCACTGAATCTGGCGGAGTGGACGGGACTCGAACCCGCGACCCCCGGCGTGACAGGCCGGTATTCTAACCAACTGAACTACCACTCCTGTGGTCACCGCTGGTGGGTGCTGAGGGGATCGAACCCCCGACCTTCGCCTTGTAAGGGCGACGCTCTCCCAGCTGAGCTAAGCACCCTGTACGTGTTCTAGGAGGCGCGTCAGTTTACGGCATCCTTCAAGGCTTTGCCAGGTTTGAACGCGGGTACGTTGGAGGCCTTAATTTGAATCGTTTCACCCGTTTGCGGATTGCGTCCGAGGCGCGCTGCGCGGTTTCGAACGGTAAACGTGCCAAACCCCACGAGCGTTACCTGTTCATCTTTTTTGAGCGAGTTGGTGATGTTATCGATAACCGCGTCAATTGCTCTCGTCGCTGCAGCTTTCGAAATCTCTGAGGCTTCAGCAACGGCATCTATCAGTTCAGCTTTGTTCATCAGCGATGTCCCCGTTAGATCGGTACCCGGCAGGTGTAATTGGTTTTATGTTTGCAAAGGCCGGCGTGGGCGTGACGGCAGGTGCCCGACCTTTATACCAACTGCCCCTTAGAGCGTCAAGCAAGCACGACCCGGCTTGTCGTCAGGGTTTAAAATGACTCTCAATGATGGCGATGAACGTCCGAATCTTCCTCCTGCTCGGAACTGTCCCCGGCAACCGATCCGTCATCTGCTTCGTCCACCGGTAAGGGTTCAGGCATCCGGTGCAACGCGATTGCTAGTACTTCGTCGATCCATCTCACGGGCGTGATTTCGAGGCCTTGTTTGATATTGCCTGGAATTTCCTTGAGTTCACGTTCGTTTTCCTGCGGTATCATGACCTGCTTGATGCCGCCGCGCAAAGCCGCCAGCAATTTCTCCTTGAGGCCGCCTATCGGAAGTATTTCCCCTCGCAGGGTGATCTCGCCGGTCATCGCGACGTCCGCCCTGACCGGAATCCGTGAAAGCGCCGAGACTAAGGCTGTACACATTCCGACACCGGCGCTGGGTCCGTCCTTCGGTGTCGAGCCTTCTGGCACATGAAAATGGACGTCGTTATTCTGGTAGAAACTCGGCTTGATGCCAAGCGACGACGCACGGGCCCTTACGACCGTTAATGCGGCCTTGATCGATTCCTGCATTACGTCGCCGAGGCGGCCTGTGTAAATCTCCTTGCCTTTACCCCGCACGACAACTGCTTCAATCGTCAAAAGGTCACCGCCGGTCTCCGTCCATGCGAGACCAGTGACCTGTCCGACGCGATCTTCCGATTCGGCCAGTCCGTAGCGTAACCGCCTGACACCAAGGTACTTTTCGAGCGATTTTGGCGTTATTGTCACGGTTTTATCCGTTGGTTTCTGCAAAACACCCTTGACGACCTTGCGGCAGATGGTCGCGATTTCGCGCTCCAGATTTCGCACCCCGGCTTCGCGCGTGTAGTAGCGCACGATGTCGCGGATGGATGATTCGAAAATCTTGATTTCCTCTTTCTTGAGCCCATTGTTTTCGAGCTGCTTCGGGATGAGATATTTCCGTGCGATGTTGACCTTCTCGTCCTCGGTGTAACCGGAGATGCGAATTACCTCCATGCGGTCGAGCAATGGCGCCGGAATGTTGAGAGTGTTTGCCGTCGTCACGAACATGACCTCTGACAAGTCGTAGTCGACTTCAAGGTAGTGATCGTTGAATGTGTGATTCTGCTCCGGGTCGAGTACCTCGAGCAAAGCGGACGCCGGATCTCCGCGGAAATCCATCGCCATCTTGTCTACTTCATCAAGCAGGTACAGCGGATTACGCGTGCCGATCTTGGACATGTTCTGAAGTATTTTGCCGGGCAGCGAACCGACGTAGGTCCGTCGATGCCCGCGGATCTCGGCCTCGTCACGCACACCGCCCAAGGACATGCGTACGAATTTTCGCTTTGTTGCGCGCGCTATTGACCGCCCCAGTGACGTCTTGCCGACGCCCGGTGGCCCCACGAGACACAAGATCGGACCTTTCATTTTCTTGACGCGCTGCTGCACAGCCAGATACTCGACGATGCGCTCCTTGACCTTTTCGAGGCCATAGTGATCTTCTTCCAGAATATCTTCCGCGCGATTCAAATCGCGACCGATCTTCGATCGCTTTTTCCATGGAACGGAAAGAATCCAATCGATGTAATTGCGCACAACCGTCGCTTCCGCTGACATCGGCGACATCATGCGTAGTTTTTTCAACTCGTTTTCCGCTTTCTCGCGGGCCTCTTTCGTCATACCCGCTTTTGCAATCTTGGCCGCCAGTTCATCAAACTCATTGGCGCCGTCCTCCATTTCGCCGAGTTCGTTTTGGATCGCCTTCATTTGCTCGTTCAGGTAGTACTCGCGCTGGCTCTTCTCCATTTGCTTCTTGACCCGCCCGCGCAGACGCTTCTCGACGCTCAATAGATCGATTTCGGATTCCATCAGGATGATCAGATGCTGCAGCCGT
Organism: Pseudomonadota bacterium; assembly: GCA_036339995.1. Classification (GTDB taxonomy): domain Bacteria; phylum Pseudomonadota; class Gammaproteobacteria; genus JAYYZW01. Next base: position 31,487 of record JAYYZW010000139.1, on the reverse strand, counting down.
TCGCGCAGGTCAACGATTTCCAGGACCTCCTGCTTGTCCTGAATCTTGATCGCCATGTGCGCCGCAATCGTGTCGGCGAGGCGCGAAGGATCGTCAATGCTCGACAGCGAAGATATGATTTCCGGCGGCACCTTTTTATTGAGTTTCACGTACTGATCGAACTGCGTCATTAGCGACCGGCTCAACACTTCGGCTTCCCGGCCCGTCACTTCCTCCGCCTCCATCCGCTCCACTCGCGCAGCGAACAATTCCTCCGTCTCGACGAATTCCGCGATGCGGGCACGATAAACGCCCTCCACTAGAACCTTGATTGTTCCGTCCGGGAGCTTCAAAAGCTGAAGGATGTTCGACACGGTTCCGACTTCGTGAATGTCGGACGTACCGGGGTTGTCATCGCCTGCGGTTTTTTGTGCAACGAGGAGAACCTGTTTGGAGTCCTCCATCGCCTGTTCGAGCGCGCGAATAGATTTATCCCTGCCGACGAAAAGCGGAATTACCATGTGCGGATAAATGACGACGTCGCGCAAGGGTAGTAAGGCGAGGACGTTGGCCGATTCATTCATGAATCAATGCTCCTGAAATCTGCGGGCCAATCAGCCCGGTTGGCAGCCTGGTAAAAAATGTCTCCAAGACACTTATCACTAATATGTTAGAGCCCGAAAACAGGCGAAGATTCAGATGTGGCTGCTTGAAATCACCCTTTCCACGGGTGCTGGCTTCGCGATGGGCTCAATCATCGCAACTCATGCCGTTGAAAAGACGGCCAGAATTAATCCGGAGCCGCCTTCGGGATATCTACGCTTTCGTACATGACGAGAGGTTTCGAATCCCCCGTGATGGCGCCTTCGTCCACCACCACCTTGGTGGCATTATCCAGCGACGGCAACTCGTACATCATATCGAGCAGACTCTGCTCGAGGATTGATCGCAGGCCGCGCGCGCCGGTTTTTCGCTCGACCGCCCTGACGGCGACCGCGCGCAGGGCATCCTCACGAAACTCAAGCTCGCAGGACTCCATTTCGAACAGCTTCGCGTATTGCTTAGTCAAAGCGTTCTTTGGTTCGACCAGGATCTGTACGAGCTGCTCCTCGTCCAGTTCGTCGAGCACGGCGAGGACGGGTAAGCGGCCGACGAATTCCGGAATCAAACCGTACTTGATCAGGTCTTCGGGCTCAACCTGATGCAGAAGTTCACCCAGGATTTTCTTATCGTCCTTGCTTTTGACCTCGGCGGAAAATCCGATGCCTCCTTTCTCCGAGCGATCACGGATGATCTTCTCGAGACCCGCAAAGGCGCCGCCGCAGACGAACAGTATATTGGCCGTGTCCACCTGCAGGAATTCCTGTTGCGGGTGCTTGCGGCCTCCCTGCGGGGGCACGGAAGCAACCGTCCCTTCAATCAACTTCAGCAGCGCTTGCTGCACGCCTTCGCCGGAGACATCACGCGTGATCGACGGATTGTCCGACTTCCGGGATATCTTATCGATTTCATCGATATAAACGATGCCTGTTTGCGCTTTTTCGACGTCGTAATCACATTTTTGCAGCAGCTTTTGAATGATGTTTTCGACGTCTTCGCCAACGTAACCAGCCTCGGTAAGAGTCGTCGCGTCGGCGATCGTGAATGGTACGTTCAGTAAACGCGCGAGCGTTTCCGCCAGCAGTGTCTTGCCGCTGCCCGTCGGTCCGATCAGGAGCACGTTGCTCTTCGCGAGTTCCACGTCATTCTGCTTGACGCGCGGATCCAGGCGTTTGTAATGATTGTAGACCGCGACCGCGAGTATCTTTTTCGCCAGTTTCTGGCCGATCACGTACTCGTCGAGAATTTGGTTAATCTCTTCGGGACTCGGCAGTTTACTGCCGGCACCCCCCGTCGCTTTTTCCTGAAGTTCCTCACGAATGATGTCATTGCATAGTTCAACGCACTCATCGCAGATGAATACCGACGGTCCGGCGATCAGTTTGCGAACTTCGTGCTGACTCTTGCCGCAGAAAGAGCAATACAAAAGTCGATCACCATCGCCCTTGGAATTCTTGCTATCACTCATTCAAGCTACCTCAAGGACTCTCAATATCGAGCGCGCTGCACGCTAAGCGTCTCGATCGCTCGTGGTGTCGCGTTTCGTCAGCACTGCATCGACAATGCCATATTCAGACGCTTCCTCAGCGCTCAAAAAACGATCGCGATCGGTATCGGTCGCAATCTTCTCAATCGGCTGGCCGGTGTGTTCAGCCAGGATTTCGTTTAAGCGATCGCGCGCCTTCAAAATTTCTCGCGCGTGAATATCGATGTCCGAGGCCTGCCCCTGGAACCCGCCCAGCGGTTGATGAATCAGGACCCGCGAATGCCGCAGGCAAAAGCGCTTCTCTGGCGCGCCGCCGGCCAGGAGCAGGGCGCCCATGCTCGCCGCCTGTCCGATGCACATCGTACTCACCGGCGGCTTCACGAACTGCATGGTGTCGTAGATTGCTAGCCCGGAAGAAACTGAACCACCCGGCGAATTGATGTAGAAATGGATGTCCTTGTCCGGGTTCTCGGATTCGAGATATAAAAGCTGCGCGACGATCAGGTTGGCGACGTAATCTTCGACCGGCCCGACAAGGAAAACGACCCGCTCCTTGAGCAGGCGCGAATAGATATCGTAGGCGCGTTCGCCGCGGGCCGACTGTTCGACCACCATCGGCACGAGGTTTAACGCTCGCGGTCCAGCACCCAGGGAATTTTCAGCTTGATCGATGGACATCAAGAGCTAGCCTCTGCCGTATTGTCAGTCTGCACCGGATCCATTAAAGCGTCAAACGAGATCCTTGTCTCAGTAAGTATCGCCCGCTCTGCGATCCAATTCACAGCCTCTTCTTCAAGGCAGGTGCCTTCGACTTGCTGCTGTTGTTCCGGTTGGTCGTAGTAGTACTTAACGACCGCAGCCGGATCCTCATAACTGGAAGCCATGTTTTCTATCATTTCCCGCACCTTTTCGGGGTGCGCCTTGAGATCAGCGGTTTTAATGATTTCGGCCATGATGAGGCCGAGCTTTACCCGATTTTCGGCGCGTTGCTTGAGCGCTCCCGCCAATTCTTCGCCCGCCACGGCCGGATTCACCCCGCGCATCATGAATTCCTGCGCTATCTGCTTACCCAGACGTTGCGATTCGCCTTTGACGAGGCTTGCGGGGACGTCGACATCGTTGGCGGCACCGATCTTTTCCAACACCTCGTTGGTGAGGCGCTGGCGCAGGGCGCGCTCGCGCTCTTTTTCCATGTTTTCCCGCACTTCCGTCCGAAATTTGCTCATATCAGCATCTTTGGTGCCGAATTTTTCCATAAAAGCATCGTTTACCACAGGTAATACCGGTTCCGACACCTTGTTGACCGTGACTTCAAACCTGACGGGTTTGCCGGCGAGGTCCTCGTTGCGGTATTCCTCGGGAAATTGGAGGTCCATTTCGACTTGTTCGCCGGCCGATTTTCCGATCAATTGGGCTTCGAAACCCTCGATCATCGTCCCGGTTCCCAACATCAGATCGAATCCGTCTCCGCTGCCGCCATCGAAGGATTCGCCGTCGACAGTCCCCTCAAAGTTGATGTTCAACTGATCCCCTTCCTGCGACGGCCGCTCGACGGCCAGCCATTCCCGGTTCTGTTCGCGCAGTCTTTCGATCATCTGGTCGACGTCTTTCTCGCCGATTTCGCAGTTGAATTTCTCGATTTCAAGTTTATCGACGGGTACCAGTTCGATCTCCGGGTAAACCTCGAAAGTCGCGGTATAGGTCAATCCCTTGCCCGGCGCGCTCGATACCGGATCGATAACAGGCTGTCCGGCGGGTTTGAGATCCTCGGACGTCATCGCCTCGGCGATCGTACTCTGCAACATTTCGCCGACGATCTCGGCACGTACGCGTTCGCCGAACCGTTGCCGGACTACTTTCAAGGGGGCCTTGCCCTGGCGAAAACCATCGATGCGAACAGATTTTCGCAAGTTCTGCAGGCGCGAATCGACTTGTTCTTCGATTCGTTCTTCCGGGACCTCGACAGTCAGGCGACGTTCGAGATTGCTCGATTTTTCTACGGATATTTGCATTTAGAGGAAACGATCGATCAGCGTAACCGATGTCGGCACCGGCGCGGCCAGATCATCGTGCGATTCAAGTATAAGTTGCGAGATGGTGCGAAAGGAGAGACTCGAACTCTCACGGGTTGCCCCACTGGCCCCTAAAACCAGCGCGTCTACCAATTCCGCCACTTTCGCACGTCCCAAATCATCTCTCGCGAGTCGACGAGTCGCTGGTGTGGATCTGCAGATACTTTCGCCGGTGCGCCCGCCCGAGTCTCACTGCGCCCGAATCTGGCCGGCCGCCTCGGCGATCGCGCTCGCGCGGTATTATAAGTGCTGCCCGCATTTCTCACCACGGTCCGTCGCGAAGGTGTTGAGGTGCTGCTGTGAGGGGGCGCACGGAGTGGCAGACGTTGCCGGCATAGCTTGAAACGGCTGGAGCGAATACGTCCCGCCCGGATCAGCGCCCCCAGCTCGGGGGTGGTGAGAAACACGTGCTGACCATAGCGACTTCATACCACTGTAAATAAAGGGATTACGGCCATCTGCTGCTATACTTTCCACAGTTTTCAAGGAGATCCGCAGACCGTGAAATCGCGGGAGGAATGTAGGGTGCGAATAAGACTCACCGGGTGCTTGTGGCTGGCCCTGGGATTGACGGTCTCGGTCGAGGCGGCCGTCACGGTCATCGAATGCGTTGATGCGAGCGGAAATTCGTCGTTCGCGGACAAATGCCCGCCGGGCACCACCAAGAAAGGTGAAGTGAAGATCCGGGGCTTTGGTGGTAGCGACGAGGCGGGTCTCGACGAGATCGCCGCCGCGAACCCGATTACGTTTTACTCCGTTCCGGACTGCGACGCCTGCGATCTCGTGCGTAATCTCCTGAACACGCGAAATCTGCCATTCACCGAAAAGAACGTGCAGAACAACGCGGAAATGCAGGAGGAACTCAAAGCCGTGACCGGCGGGCTCACGGTACCGGCGACCAAGATAGGCTCGAACATATCCACCGGCTACAGCCGCAGCGCGATCAACAACGCACTCGAGCAAGCGGGCTATCCGTAAACCGTCGATTGACGGACTCACTCGTGAGTCAGGAGCGCACCGGTGTACGATTCTTCGATCGAAGCTGAAAACGCTTTTTACGACGCCTTTCGCGCAGCCGACATAGAAGCGATGATGCAGGTGTGGGCCGTCAGCTTCGACGTCGTTTGCGTGCATCCGTCCGGCCCACGCCTGGAAGGCGTGCCCGAGATCCGTAAGAGCTGGGAACTCATATTCAAGGACGGCATACGGCGCGACTTCGAGTTACGCTGCCGGCGCATCGTCGGCGCCGATAATTACCGTATGCATCTCCTGGAGGAGAACATCACCGTATCCGGCACCTCGCTCGTTTCGCCGCCGGTGCTGGCGACCAACGTCTATCAGCAAATGCAGGACGGCTGGTATATGGTCCTGCATCATGCCAGCGTTTCGCCCGCCCCACGCCCACTGGAGGAGGACGAACCAAGCGACCGGGACAAAAGTCCTCCGATGCTGCATTGACACGGCGTTCCAACCCAAGAGCCAAACGATGATGTAGCTGGGCGAATGCGCGTCGTCCTTTCTCAGCTGATCACCTTTACCTTAAACCGCATGCTACGGACAATATCGGCCACTTGATCCGTTGGGCGCCGGGAGCGTTCGCCGGTGTGCAAAACCGCTGAAGATTGAGGGCAGTGAATGTCATTCTGGATAGCAGCCTGGGTATTCCTGTTTGCGTTCGTTGCCTGCCTGGCATCGATTTTCGGTGCGGTAAGGTGGCGTGATAATCTGCCTTTCGCATTGGCAATGGCCGCTGTCATGGTGGTCGCCGCGCTCATCATTATGGAGACTTAAATCGGACGTGATGTACGCGCAAGAAATTGATCCGCCATTTTGACACAGGAGAAAATCCTATGACCGGTCTGCTCGAAGGTCTGCGTGTAATCGAAGTTGCAACGTTCGTATTCGCGCCCGCGGCTGGCACCGTACTGTCGGACTTTGGGGCAGAGGTCATCCACGTCGAACCGCCCGGCATCGGTGATCCTTATCGCATGCTAACGAGAATGCGGCCACTGCCCGAGTGTGAAGAGAATTATTGCTGGTTGCTCGATTCGCGTAATAAGAAAAGCGTAGTACTCGATTTGAAGCGCGAGGAGGGTCATGCCGTGCTCCTGGATCTGATTCGCGGGGCCGATATTTTCATTACGAATTATCATCCGTCGGTTCTCGAGGAGCTGAAATTGAGCTACGCGACGCTCTCGGCGGAGAACGAACGCCTGATCTATGCTCACGGCACCGGGTACGGCGAGATCGGCAGCGAGGTTGAAAAACCAGGTTACGACGCCACCGCGTGGTGGGCACGGTCCGGCCTGATGGATGCGGTGCGTCCAGGGGGTGGTGAACTCGCGCTGGCGACCGCGGGTATGGGTGATCACCCCAGTTCAATCTCCATCGTCGCAGGCATCTCGCTCGCACTTTACGCGCGCGAGCGCACCGGGCGGGGAACAAAAGTGTCTAGCTCGCTCACCGCGAACGGCGCCTGGGCGAACAGCATCTTAATCCAGGCCGCGCTATGCGGCGGTAAGAGCTATGTACCCCCAACGCAGGCTGGTACCTCCAACGCCCTGCTAAATCATTACCGTGCCGCCGACGGGCGTTCGTTCTATCTCGTTATCATCAAGGAAGCCGACGAATTCGAGCAGTTCTGTATCGCGATCGAACGGCCCGAACTCGTCCAGGACCCCCGTTTCGAAAAGCTTGAAGATCGCCGTGCCAATGCGTCCGAGCTCGTGCAGATCCTGTCGGACTGGTTTGCCGCGAGGCCGCTCGCACAGTGGCAGAGGATATTCGAGGAACACGCGATTACGTTCGGCTCGATCGCGACCTGTGACGAAGCGGCGGCTGATCGCCAAATGGAATGCAACAGCGTCTTCGTCGCTATGGAGGGCCGTCCCGGCACGCGCGTGATCGACAGCCCGATCGCGCTCAGCGACTTTCCCAAGTGCGCGCCACGACCGCCGCCAGAACTCGGAGAACACGGTACCGCCGTACTTCGCACCCTAGGTTACGACGATAGCCGAATCGCCGCACTGCTCGAATCAGGCGTGGTCGGAGGAGGCTGATGATAAGAACGATTCACGACCAGGCCTGCATCGTGGGCGTGGGCCACACGGAATACTCGAGCGATTCGGGGCGCAGCGAGATGAAGCTCGCGTGCGAGGCGATCCGGGCAGCGATGGACGACGCGGGGCTCGGCCCCGATGACGTCGACGGCATTACCAAATACACCATGGACAACAACGATCCCATCCTCATCGCAAAGAACCTGCGCTTGCCGCGCCTTAACTTCGCTGCCGAGGTGTCCTATGGCGGTGGCGGCGGTCCGGTGGGCAGCGTGCTGCTGGCGGCGATGGCCGTGGCGACGGGCCAGGCCAAGGCAGTGGCAGCGTTTCGCGCAATGAATGAGCGTTCGGGACGCGGCACGCCGCGGTACGGCCAGGGATCGACCGAACCTGGCGCGGGTGGGGTACGGAGTTATCACGCTCCTTATGGCCTGTTCAGCCCAGCGCAGATGGTGGCCCTCGCAGCGCACCGGCACATGCATCTCTACGGCACCGAATCGATTCACTTCGGCGAGATCGCCGTTGCCTGCCGCCATCACGCCAATCAGAATCCGGACGCGACCATGTACGGGCGCCCAATGAGCTTAGATGACCATCAGAGTTCACGCATGATTTCGACGCCCTTGCATTTGTTCGACTGTTGTCTCGAATCCGACGGCGGCGCCGCCGTCATCGTGACGACGCCGGAACGCGCGCGCGACCTGCGCCAACGGCCCGTCACTATCGCGGCCGGCGGCATGGGGATCGGCGCCTGGAACGATCGATCGGTGCTCAAAAACGTCGATGCCCCCGAAACCGAATCTACCGTGATCGCCCGACACGTTTTCGAAGACGCCGGTATCGGGCATGACGACATCGACGTGCTCTTTCTTTACGATCATTTCACGCCACTCGTTCTGATGGCGCTCGAGGAATACGGGTTCTGCCGGCGCGGTGAAGGCAAGGATTTCGTCACCGGCGGCCGCCTGCAATGGCCAGACGGTGAACTGCCCCTGAATACGAGCGGCGGAAACCTTTCAGAAGCTTACCTGCACGGCATGCAGAACAACATCGAGGCGGTGCGTCAGTTGCGTGGCCAATCGCGCTGCCAGGTTGAAGGCGCCGACTATGCATTCGTCGCTTCCGGTAACGCGGTGCCGACGACAGCGATGATCTTGAGGCGTGACGGATGAACAAGCCCGGCGAATTTCCGTATCCGATTCCCGAATTCGCGGCCGAGTATTACTGGGAAGCCTGCAACCGACGTGAATTCCAGATGCAACGCTGCACTGCCTGCGCTCGGTATCGCTGGATGCCGGGAGAGCTCTGCCCGTACTGTGACAGCGCGGATCTAGTATGGACGCCGCTTTCGGGCCGCGGAACGGTCAGCACGTGGACGGTTGTAATGCATCCCGTACACCCCGCCGCGGTCGCCCAGGTGCCCTATATAGTGGTCGAGGTAGAAATCGAAGAGCAGCCCGGTCTGCGTGTGATCAGCAACCTGGTCGAAATCGACCCCGAAGAAATCACGATAGGCGTGCCGGTCGAAGTTGAATTTCGGGAGCATTCGTCGGGGCAGAAACTGCCCGTCTTCAAACCGCGGCGATGAAACATGAAAACGTGTTGAAATCGGCAAAAAGCAGCGGAATAAGCAGATAGACTTGAAGTTCTGGTCCAGCCTGTCAGCCTTTTGCCGATCTGATAGATTCGACAGTGGTGAATGGGAAATACGGGGACGAAAAAGCCTGCCGGGACTACGCCAGGAGCGGCATATAGTCGGTCACTAAAAAATACGTAGACAAGGCGAAGAAGTAACGTCCGCGGCCCAGCTAATTATCGTGCTTGCAGGAGTCTCCTAGTACGCCCTCAGCCATGAACGAATCGATGTCCTCGGCGGACAGGCCGAGTTCTGAGCGCAGAACTTCGGCCGTATGCTCCCCGAGTGCGGGCGCGAGTTCGATCGGCACCTCGCTCGCGGACATCCGCGGGGGCCAGCCGAGGAGTAACACATCGCGTTGATCACCCTCGCTTGAAAACCGATGGATAAAACCGCGCTCGTTCAGATGCGGATCGGCGAACAGGTCCTTGGTATCGAACACGGCACTCGCCGGGACACCTTGGTCGCAAAGCTCTTTCATTGCCTGGTGCTTGGTGCGCGCGCCCGTCCAGGCGCCGATGATCTCGAGGAGTTCCGCTTTGTGCTCGCGGCGCGCCGCGAGATCGACGAAGCGGGGATCGGTCGCGAGATCAGGCTGGCCAATGGCCTTGCACAACGTCGCCCACTGCGGCTCTGTCACCGACATGAGGTAAATGTAATCGTTCGGTCCAAACGGCTTGCAGGCAAAGATGGTAATGGTCGGATCGAGTTCGTTGCCGAGGCGCGGGGCAACCGCCGTCCCGCCTTTCGAACCGAGCGCAATCATCGTGCGCATAAAATAGGTGACCGATTCCTGCATAGAGAGCTCGATGTGCTGGCCCAAGCCGTCGCGAAGCTTCTGGGCGTAAGCGGCCGTGACAGCGAGCGCCATCTGCACGCCCGCGCCGGCGTCGCCAAGCGTAGGCCCGGGCCGCATCGGCGGCCCGTCAGGCGCACCGGTAATCGACAAGGCGCCGGCCGCGGCCTGCGCAACCATGTCGAAGCATTTGTAAGTCGAATAGGGCCCGGAAAGGCCGAAGCCCTTAATCTGCGCGTAAATGACCTCCGGATGAATGGCCTTTATCACGTCGTAGCCGACGTCGAGTTTTTCGACGACGCCCGGGCCGAAGTTCTCGATGAAGACGTCGAAACGCGGCACCATCTTGAGCAGCAGATCGCGGCCCCGCGAATCGCGCAGATTGAGTTCCACGCTGCGCTTGTTGCAGTTCCAGTTGCCGAAGTATTCGGAGTCGTCCCAGAAATCGCGGCTCAGGGTACGGCCCGGGTCGCCCGTACCGGGCAATTCGATCTTGACGACGTCGGCGCCCATCCAAGCCAGCGCCTGGGTGCAGGACGTGCCCGCCTCCCATTGGGTTAAATCGAGGACTTTCAGGCCGGTGAGTGCGGGCATGGGACGGGCTCTCTCTTTAATGCAACAGGAGACTGACTTTAATGCAACAGGAGACTGATCGTTGTGTCATCACTATTGCGGTTGCGCCATTTATAGCACACGCGTGTTCATGTCCGCGAGGCGCACGGCGACCGTGCCGGTGAGGTTCCAGAACAACTGCGCTGCTATGCGCGGGTAACGGGACTGGATCCGTTCGAGGCTTTCCTGGTTAAGCCACAACACGCGCACGTCCGTCATGGCATCGATGTTGGCGGAGCGCTTGCCGGTAAAGAGCGCGATCTCACCAAACACCTCGCCCGTATGCATTGCACACAACACCCGGTTGCCCTCCGGTCGTGACACCTGGGCGACGACGACGCCCTCGATCAGAATACAGATCTCGTTGCCCTCTTCGCCAAACGAGAGGATACGATCGCCCGATTCGTAGGGTTCGATCCGTCCAAACAAAGCCGCGATCCGTGCCTGCCGGTGCGTAAGGCCCTTGAACAGGGGAATCTTCTTATGCGGTTCCGAACCGAGGTCGACGGTGAGCACTTCCCACAGGGTGACAAAACGCAGGCCGCTGCTGAGCGCGGGGCTGAGGGTAAGATCGACCAGCCACGCAACAAACAGAGTGAACGCCGCGAGGATTCCAAACTCGACCTGGTTGCGGAGATCGCTGACGAGGAGCGCCAGGAAACCGGCGCAAAGCGCAGCGGTAGTAAACGTCACCGGCCGAATAACCGCCGCGATGGCTCGCTCGACACCGAGTTCCTCGTTGGCCAGCTTGCGGGATTCCGTATTGAACCGGGAGAAGTAGTGGATGCTGTCGTCCACCGCGATACCGAGCGCAACGGTTGCGACCAGGCTTGTCGCAAGATTGAGCGTAATTCCGGTGAATCCGAGGATCCCGAAAAACGCCGCAATGGGCAGCAGATTAGGGATAAGCGCCACGGCGCCGACACGCAGAGAGCCGAACAAGGTCGAAAGGATGAGATAGATGATGATGAGCGCGCCGGACAGGCTCAGGATCTGCCCGCGCGTGATCTCGTCCATCGTCTGCGCAAGCAGCACCGAACTGCCGGTTACCTTGCCGCGCAGATGTTCGGGCAATTCCTTAAGCCGGCTTTCGATGCGGGAGACGAGCGCGATAAGCTCGTTTGAGCTGACCGCACTCGATTGGACATGCATGAGCGTGCTCTTGTAGCGCGCATCCGCGAATCGCTCGACATCGTCGCCCGCGCCCAGCGACAACAATTGATCCGCAAGATTGTAAGTCCCCGGAATGGCCTCCTCCGGCGCAAGGTCGGGCACGAAGGTTAGGTGCAACATGCGCATGTAATCAACAAAAGAGACCGCTCCCCCAACTTCGGGCTGACTCCTCACCCAATGCTGCAACTTATCCAGCTCCCGCAGATCTTGAGGATTTTTAAACGCATTCGGCACATCGCTCTCCACCAATATCTGTAGTGGCACGGCACCGGAAAATGTTTTCCCGACCTCGGCGAAATTTCTCCGTATTTCACTGCCCGCCGGAAAGTTGCGCAGGTAGTCTGTGCCGACCTCGATCTGGTTCGCATAAACAACTGAGAACATCGCAACCAGAAAGCCGCCGGCAAAAATAATCTTGCGATTTTCGAGGTCGAACCTCGATAATTGCGGAGCAAAATCCAGCAAGGCGCTACGGCTGGCAGAAAGCCGCTTACTCGCGGGCAGAAACCGGAGCCCAACCGGCACCAGCACCACTGCGCAAAGCCAGCTCAGGATCGTTCCGAGCGCGGAGAACATACCGAATACCTGGATGGTTTCGATATTGCTCGTCATCAACGAAATAAAACCGACGCCCGTCGTAAAAGCCGTGAGGGTCAACGGCACGAATACTTCGCCCAGGGAATGCTTTATCGCCGCGATCTTCTCGTGCCCGGCGGCCAGCGCACGTTCGAAATCGCTGATGACATGCACCGCGTAGGCGAACCCGACGACAAATACCACTGGCGGCATGATAACGGTGACAAAGTTGAGCGCGTAACCGGTGCGAATAAAAATCGCTATCGTGATCAGCAGCGAAATACCGTTGACAATCAGCGGCAACAATACTCCGGGGAATGAACGCAAGCCGATCATGCTGACCATGAAGGTTGCAAGAACGGCGAGCGGAAACACGATCTGAATATCAGCGAACAGGGTGCGGCCGGTTTCGAGACGCGCAACGATCGGGCCGGTCACGAATTGCTCGACGTCCCCCGCCTCCTCCCGCGAGGCCAGGGCTATGGCATCAACCTTGCTGCCAAGTGCCGCCGTATCGAGGATGGGATCGAAGTGCACGGCCAGCACCGCGCCGCGACCGTCACGTGAAACGAGAGTGCCGACGTAGAGCGGATTGGAAAGTGCATCGTCTTTCAGGCCGCGTGCTTCGTCCATGTCGGCCGGAAGCATCTCGAGAAACGGGCCGATCTCGGTGAAATCTTCCTCTGCGCGCACGTACGTCGCCGACGCGAGGCTGTCGACTGCTAGGATGCCGGGCAACTTCTCCAGCCTGCGGGTCAGTCGTTTGAGTGCGGCCAGGCGCTCCGGTGTAAACAGATCATCCGCAAGCCAAACGACGATAAGCACGTCGTCGCCGACAAATTTATCGCGCACATTAGTGTAGACCTTCAGCGCCGTTCCTTCGGCGGGCAACAGGTTTTCTATCGACGAATCGACACTTACCCTGACCTGGCGATTCTGCAGATCAATGGTTTCGTTAAACGCGAAAAAGGTGATAACGAATGCGAAAAAAGCTACCACATAGGGATGGTCGACCAGCCCGTTCAGAAGCTTGGAAATCAACAGACGCCGTCAGTGTTCAGGGTGCCATTCCCAGGCGTTTCGGATGGAAGATCCCGTCGCTCAATTCGACATCAATCTCGATGTTCTCGAGGATCAGTTCGGTCCGCGTGCTTTTTATCCGGTCGTACATGACCACGTGATGCGGGGCATAACGATCACCGACCTGTTTGATCTCGTCCGGCGTGGCGAGCAATTCCTTGCTCAACTCGCCATTAACGCCGAAAAACTGAGTTTGCAAGGGTATGCAACGCGCCTGGTCGACGAAGGTAAGTATTCGGCTGTAGACGGAGTCGGCGCCACCCGGCGTAGTCTCCAGCACGTAGGCAGGCGTACCGTCGACCGTCTGGTCCTCGATGCGTTTTGTATCCGTCTCGGCCGCCGTCTTCTGGAATTGCGAGAACTCTTCGTAGCTGAAATCCGTACCCATCATCGAGGTCGCAATTTGTTTGCCGGTGACACGACGCGTACGGTCCAGATCCGGCACGTACAGGTACATTTTCGGCTCTAGCGAATCGCTTTCTACCATAAGCACGGCGAGGCCCTTACGACTCGCGGGAGCGGTCAAGCGGATCACGGCACGTGACTTGTCACCCTCGGCACGACGCCAGTACATATTGCCAGCCGATTCTTCAATGAGACCGGATTCATCAAACGAGCGCAGGGTGATGATCTGGGTCAATGATATATCGGGCATCAGTTTGTCGATGCAGGCCTGAATCGCAGGGTCGGATATCGTTGGCAGATCGGCTGCCAACGAAATTGGCGGCACGAACGTCGATAACAGGAGGACAAAGGCTCGCGCGGAGAGGGAAAGTCGTGGTGTAGACATCACAAGGGAGCCGTTATCGTTTTCAGAATGCGAAGAATAAAAGTCCTATTCTCTAAAGTCCACGGTTATTGAACAGCCGTTCGCCTCGTGCGACGACACAAGCAGGGCCGCCGATGACTGCCACGTGAAGGGCTGATCGCTCATCAAGTCTAGGTCGCTTTGGGTGGACGGTGCATTTGGGTGCAAAACACTTCAGGCATTTTTTACGCGATCGCATCGAGCTTTGGCCTGCGCCTGGGTCAGACGCCCTCAACTGTCACTATTGAAGTGAACCACTTCCTGCGGGTTCTCGGAAAACGCCCGTCCCAGGCTGATTTGGCCGCTGCCGGTGATCGGCATTTCTTCACGCCGCAGGAAATACTCCTGGTCACTGCTCATGATGTAGGTACCGTTGGTACTCTGGTCGATGATGTAAAACTTTCCGCGGCGCGCCTCGAGACGCACGTGCTGCCGTGAGGCGAGAACTTCGGCCACCGTGATGTCGGCCCGCTTGCTGCGGCCTATGGAGACCTGCGTTCGCTCGTGACCCAGGGTGAGGTTGATGTCGTGATAGGTCAGCTTGAGCTGCGCTTGGTGTACCGGACCCGGGATGACGCCGGTCGACATGAGCGTCACGTCTTCCTGCTGCCACAGGATCTCGAAGATTTCTAACGTTTCCTTCTTTCCTTTGACCGGTGCGCGATCGATGAAACGCGTGCTGGCCTTGAGAATCGGAGACAGTCCTTCGGCTGTCGTTCGCGTAGTGATGATCTGGCGGGCTTTAGACATCGAGACCAAGCGCGCCGCGACATTTACCGCGTCGCCGTACACGTCACCCGCTTCCAGGATAGCAGGCCCATGGTGCAGCCCGACCCGGATCGCGAGCGGAATCAGACCAGACACGGTCTGTTCGGTGATGTCGTCCATCAGCATTTCGTGCATTTCGCATGCCGCGTTGACCGCTGTCTCCGCGTCTGGATAGGTACACATGATCTCGTCGCCGATAGTCTTGATCACGGTGCCGCCATAGCGTTCGGTGACATCGGTCAGTAGTTTCAGGCAGCCGGCCACCTTGGCGCGCGCCGGGGCGTCGCCCAGTAGTTCGTACAGACGGGTGCTGCCGCTGATATCCGCGAACAGAATGGTTACATTTGTGGTTTTCGCGGCCATACGGGATCGTCAGGAACTTTCTGCGGATATCGGTAGAGTTGCTCGTTTCAACACACAATTCAAGGAGTAAGCCCGTTATAACTTGTTGCAAAACAGGTGGACAGATGCAAAAGCTATTGGTGCGCGGCCTTTTTCTAGCCTTGTTTTTTAGTGCGGCTGAGAGTTGGGCATTACCTGCTTGTCCTGACACTGATGACTCCACTTGGACTAATTGTGTCGGCACCAAGACCTTTGCTAGCGGAAACCAATACGTCGGTGAATGGAAGGATGGCGAATTCCATGGGCAAGGCACCAAGACCTATGCCGATGGAAGAATTGAGGAAGGGATATGGGAAAAGGATGAGTTTCTATATGCCCAAAAGATTACTCCAAAGAATACCCCTCCAGAAGCTGCCCCTTCTGCCATTGCAAATGACGGAAATCCGTCCCTGCAGCGTCAGGCACTGGTTTTGCAGTAACCCGTTCAGGACATATTGTTACCAACAATCACGTCATCAATGGATGTAGCGATGTAAAGATTTATTACGACGGAAAAACGATCTCTGCAAGAGTTCTTTCAAATGACCCTTTGACTGACCTTGCAGTCCTCCAAGCGGATTTCAAACCAACCAGCATCTTTCCTCTAAGCAAAAAGAACCCTGAACTGATGCAGGAAAATCTTTGTTGCCGGGTATCCTTTTGGGAAGGAAATTAGTTCATCCGTGAAAATCACGAAGGGAATCATCAGTTCCCTCACTGGTATGGGAAATAATTTTTCCAATATTCAGATAGACGCAGCACTTCAACCTGGCAACAGTGGTGCTCCTATTTTTGATGCCAAAGGTAGTGTTTTCGGTGTTGCAGTTGCAAAACTTGATCTGAAAAAAGTTATAGGAGATTGGGGAGTTATTCCAGAAAACACGAACTTCGGTATCAAAGAAAATATCGTTGCGAACCTATTGGAGAGTAATAACGTCGAGATTGGTTCCCCTAATACAAAAACAGTATCTCGATCCGAATTAGGCAAGACAGTTGCTAACGCAACCTATTACCTATCCTGTTGGATGACGATGGCACAGATACAAAAAATGAAGTCGAGTAAGGTTATCTTCAATAATCTCACTCAGTAATGGGTATGAAATCCCTTCTCACACTTCTGTTCGTTCTTGTCCTCCAACCCTGTCTTGCAAAGGACATCGACGAGACTTCACTCATCTACCATGGTGACATCGCATCTCACAACAGGACTGATAAACCTGTGACGGGGGTCGTGTGGTGAAAAAATACGACACTGGTGAAGTGAAAAAAAACAGGGCCATACAAGAACGGCAAGAAAGACGGTCTTTTTACGGAAACGGCCGGTTAGCGGAGAGAGGAACCCACAAGGACGGGAAGAGGGATGGTGTTCAACGGGCAGATGAGGGCCGCCCGCCTAACGGCGGCGGCCGCTTAAGTCAGTGCGCGCGCCAAGGCTTTGCTCGTCGCCTGAAGGCGCTCGATCAGGACTTCCTGAAAAGCGCGGTTCAAGTGCACTTGGCTCGGTAGCGAGGCCCATTCCTTGAAGTCACGATCGATTTTCACCACAGTCGATTCGCGATTGGTGACGACGGTCGCGGTACGGCCGGTGTCGGACAGATATTCTATTTCGCCAAAACACTCGCCTGCGTCGAGATCCCGGATCCGGGTACCGTTGATGGTCACAGCAATGGAGCCCTCGGCCAAGACGAAGAAAGCACGTTCCTTTTCCCCCTCGCTGAAAATCGTCTCGCCACTAGTATAATTACGCCAGATCGCGACCTTCACAACTTCTTTCAACTCCTTTTTGGAAAATTGCGAAAAGAACGAGAGTTCCTTCATCTTCTCGATCTTCTGCTCATCAGTCAGCATGACGGGCGACCGTTCCAGCAGATCGAGTGCTTCATCGATATCCTTGACGACGTCTGCGCCGGTCTTATACCGGACCGCGAGATCTTTCGTCAGCATCTTCTTGACGACGCGCCAGACGAATTCTGGAATCTCGTCATCTATTTCTGGCAGCGGCTCGGGATCGTCGTTCACGACTTTCTGAATCAGGCTCGAAAGTCCCCTGGCCGCAAACGGCGGCGCACCCGCGAGCATTTCGTAGATGACCGAGCCCAGCGAAAAAAGATCCGACTGCGACGTAAGATCCTCGTCCTGCGCTTGCTCCGGCGACATGTAGAGTGGGGAGCCGGCCCAACCGATTATCTGGGTCTGATCGACTCCCATGCGGCGCGCGATGCCGAAGTCGCCCAGCTTCGCAACACCGCTTTCGGTGAACATGATGTTGGCCGGCTTGATATCACGATGTAGAACGCCCTTACCGTGCGCATAATCGAGCGCGTCTGCCGATTGGCGGATCAGTGTGAGGACATGCGGTATCGGAAGCTTCGTATCGGGTTTGCAAAAACTTCGAAGGGTATCGCCACCCTTGATGAACTCCATAACCATGTATGGCATGCCGTCTTCTTCGCCGGCTTCGTAGACCTTGAGGATATTCGGATGATCCAGCTGGCCGACCGAGCGAGCTTCGTTGATGAACATGCGCTTGGCCATGCTTTCACCATCGCTTTCGGCTTCGGCAATGGTGGCGACCTTAATCGCCACGGGCCGATCGACGTATGCGTCATGGCCCTTGTAAACGACCCCCATCGAACCCTTGCCCAGGACGCTGGTCACGTCGTATTTACTAATCTTTTCTGGTTTCTGATCCATCACGACACTTCGGAACCCCATATAAGATGTTGAAAAACGATTACCTATCGTTTTTCAACGCGCTTCAGCGAAAACGCGGCATCCAAGTGTAGCGCGGGCTATACATGTGAGCGACAGGTGCCTGCGGGAAAACCCTCGGCCTACTTGGGCGTGTTTCAGGGTGCGAGTTCAGCCTGTTCGGCGAGATCGTAGAGAAAATCGATACCAATCTCGCGCATGGTTTCGGCTAGTTCCAGACCCGCTTGCTGCTTGGCTATCGTCTTCTTGCCCATGAAATGGACCAGTTCGTTGATGGATTTCGCCATGGCGAAGTCTTTGGGGCTCTTCTGGGCGTCGGCGACGAATCCCGTTTTGACCGTGACGAAATCTACGTCGAGTTCCTTAATATAATCGTAGTTGTCGTGGCCACTACCGAACTCATCGAGTACAAACCGGCATCCGAATTCCTTCATGCTGCTGATCAAGTCGCCGGCTTCGACGACATTATCAACGACGTCGCGATCGGGAATCTCGAAACATATCTTGCCGGGCGGCACCGGTGTTTCCATGAATTCGCTCATGATCTGATTCGGCAAATCCTCGTTCTTCATTGATGCCGAGGACAGCGGGATGACGATCAGTGCATATTTTTCTACTTCATCCTCATGGTCGACCATCCATGCCAAGGTCTGCTTAAAGGCCCACATGTCGATCTCCGCCGCGATATCGCAGCGGGCAAGCGCAGGCATGAATGACTGTGTCGGAATCAGCTTGTCACTTCGGTCACGCGCACCTATCGCGACGTGAAGGGCGGGCAGGATGTCGCCGTCGTTCAGATTGGTCACGTTCTGCCCGCGCAGTATCAGGCATTCACGCTCTAGCGCCTTGTTGGCATACGCGACCATCCGTTCCATCTGCCGGCGCTGTTGGCTTTCGCTGCCAGCGACGTAGATCGAACCGATACCCATTTCGCGCGCCGAATTGCAGGCTTCGAGCACGGCCGACAGCAAGCCCTCGGCTTGCACCAATCCGTCTTCGCTACCGATAACCCCGATCACGAACTCCGGGGCGAACGGCCTTGACGCATACGTCGAGCTGACCGATATGCCGGTCAGTGATTCCAGCTTTGACTGGAGTTTCTTGTGAACATTTTGAATACCCCCAGCGGGCCAGTAGATACCAAGCTCCGTGCCGCCGAGGCGCCCGAAAATGAGGTCCTTTCCGCGGATCTCCTCGCGCAGTACTTGCGCGAATTTCTCGATCAGTGCGTCACCGCCTTCCGCGCCGAACTCATCGTTCACCTGCTTGAGATTTTCAATCGAAATCTGGCAGAGCACGGCGTTTTTCGCAGCCGCTGATTCGGCTTCCGGTAGAGCTGCGTCGATCTCCTCGACGAAAAACTTTCGGTTCAGAAAGCCGGTCAAGGGATCGCGCGTCGCATGTTGTTCAAGCTGGCTGTGAAAACGATCCACGACCCCAAACATTGCGCGCTCCATCGCCGGCTCGTTCTCGTTCGATTCCATGGGCTTGAGAATTCCGCGGCACAGATACATCGCGACCTGTTCGCGCGTCAAGGTACTCGCCTTATTTCCCAAATCGTCGACGAACACGAACAGGTTGTTCCTCGCCTCCTTCCATACGAGCGTCTCGATGATTGGATTCGCCGTATTGGCGTTCATCAGCATGCGCTGGCCGAGTTCCAGCTGGCGGGCTCGCTCCAGCCATTTGTGCCATGCCTCGGGGGAATCGGATCGCTCTAGGGTTTGGTTCGTGGCTTCCAGTGACTGGTCGCGGTATTGCTCCAAGACCTGTTGCTGTTTCTCACAGGACTCTATGACTTCGCCGACTCTCCTTTCGTAATCGCTACCCTGTTCCAACAGTATCTTATCGAGCTCCTCAATCACGGGCTGGAATACCGAAACGTCGTCATGAAACTGATCGTTTACCTGCGCCACCAGTTCCTGAACTCGGGCGTTGCGGACCTGGTCATCTTGGCTCTCACCGTCGCGAACCTGCGCGATGCGATTGATGACCTGTTTGACGGGATGGTCCGCGGACTCGAAGAACTGAGAATCGATAAGTGCCGCCTTGTGCACGGAGGGCTGCAGACCAGAGAGATGCCTCTTCGCGCCCTTAGGGGCCAGTCCATCATCCAGCATGGCGCTGAACAGGTTGGCCACAATCTCGATCGCGCCGTTGGCTTCTTCACCGATCATTTTTTCCGGAGCCCCCTCACCGGTAAGGGATTCGGTGATCCACCGCTTGACTCCCTCGGGGTCGAGCAGTTGGGGATTGATGGTTTCGGCAAAAACGTGCTGAACGTTGGTCAGGCCTTCGGCTACCTGGTTACGACTGTAATCGCCGCGCTGCCTGACCGTTTCCGAAAAAGTTTGCGCCCGATCCGGCAGGAGCTGCCGACGCAGCGCCATTTGTGTTTGCGCGGTCGAGTGAACCTGCTGCATCGACGGCTCCACATAGGACCCGCCTGGAATGACCCAGCCGACCGGCAGCCCACCGCCTCCGACCGCGGGGAGGGCCACCTCTGCAGTGGCGGACACCGGCGGCGCCGAGGGTGGCGCGGAGGCAACACCGCCAGGTGAAATCGGAGGCAGCACCATAGTATCGTCCAATTCGCCTTCGATCGGCGCCTCGACACCGGTCTTCGTCGGCGGTTTCTTCTTGATGACCGGTTCGTCCTTCTCGATCACCGGAAGAATGCCGTGTTCAACGAGCAGCGCGTTGACCTCTTCGTAGAAGCGCCCAAGATTGTCCGACATGACTTCGTGCAGGACCTCATAGATGCGTTTGATGATGCGGCTATCGGACTGCAGCCCTTTAAGGCTATCGGCCAGGGCATTACAGAGAACGCTGGGTCCAAGCGGAATTGAAGCGGCGTCCAATTCGCGATTCGCCAAATAGGTAAAGCGTCGGCTAAGCGCAAATAATGGCTCACTGAACTCGGGCTCAAGTTCCGACACTATTTCCGACACCGCGAGGAATGTTTCGAAATCTTCCTTGTCGACGAGGGAAAGATCCGAAAGACCGTTGGAACCTGGTTCCTTGTTCTGATCCGAAAGAGGGTTGCCGAGGATTGAAATCCCCAGTTCGATTCGAGGTGGTACCTCCTCGCGAACTTGATCCCGGCGCTTGCGTATTTCACTTAGTCCGACCAAAAACCGTTTTTCGTCCACGTTGTTGTCTGCGAGCCGAACGGCAAGTAAGAGCGCTTCGTCGGTGCTTTCGAAAAAGCGGTCACAGATCTTGCGAGTGTGTTCGTCCACCAATTTGGTCAATGGTCCGACAAGCGTGGAAAACTCGACCGCAAATCTCCCCGGAGTGTCACTGAGCGCCTCGGTCGAACTAGGAATGGGCGGCGCTGCGGCCGGGGCTGCAAGCTGTTTGAGGGCCTCGACCATCTGTGGATCGGGGTCCCTGAAAGAGACGCCGATTCCCTTTGCGACGGCGCGTGCGATGGTGAGGCTGGCTTGAAAGTCCTTTTTCTCTCCGCCTATGGACAGCGCGAAGTAAAATATCGCGGGTGTTTGCGGCGCGACGCTCGCATACGCGGCGGGATCGGCGCTGATGAACATGCCGCCGGCGCAGTAGTCTCGTGCGGTGCAGGGAATGGGGGGCTTACCGTCGATACTGAGCAATCCATCGAGATTGATCGCTAAGCGCACAAATCGCCGCTTCCCTGCGCTTCCTGATTGACCCCGCCCTGCAGTCATAGTTTGGAAAACCGTTAGCCAGTTTGCTCAATCGCACGCACGACCATCAAGTGCCGGAGACACGGAGGTGAATAGCTGCGTCACGCACACGTTCCTAGCTGCCATCGTCGCGCGGTCCGGTCGATTTGCGGGGCCACGCGCTGCGCCGAACGCACGATTTGCGGCACCATTGTAGCACTCAGTGCCCCGGATCGAGCCATTTGCCACACCCTAAAGGATCGCAGCCACAGTGGGTTTAAGCCCGATTTCGTCAAGACGAATTCTGCGGCGTGGCGCCGGCGGGCAAAACACTGAAATTCAACGTCCTCGGTTATTACCGCTTTAAGGAAAGAAAGATCATCGAGTGCCGTAAACACAACGTCGGCCAGAACCACGACTTCATCTCCGCGATGGGCATACGGGAACAATTGAGCGCCGGAACGCGGCTAGGAAAGGATCCGAGATCGGGTCCAGGTGGAGATCGGGGTCGGGGTCTGCCTTCGCCCTCATGGCATTAGCACTCGCAGGGCTGGGTTTCCAAAGCAATAAAGCAGCTTAACGATTCCAAATAATGGAGTAGCGGATCAATCTCGGTGTTATCACGCTCGGGTACGCGCGTGGCTATTTTATCTCTGAGGCCAGTATTTATCGTCTGCTGAAAGCACAGGATCTGATCGGGACTCGGCCTTCCGGGTGATGCCGGCGGTCGATGGGTTCAAGGACAAGACTACCGCTACGAACCAGTTGTGGCAGACCGACTTCAGCTATCTCAAGGTCATTGGCTGGGGCTGGTTCTATCTCTCCGCACTTCGCTTTCCAATGGTAGAAACTCTTCTCTGAAAAACCATGCTCACGGACCAGGTCCGTGACACCTGCGCCCTCGCTTCTTGTGCTTGAAAGAAAGAAATGATCTGCTTCTGGGTATAACGCTTGGCTTTCATCTCGAGATCTCCCAACGGTCAATTTATCGGGAAATCTCTCTATCGCCTTGGTTACCCTGGCGGGGGATAGGGCATCACGATTACCGTGACCCGTTGCAGTATGCTAGTGGGCCACGCTAGGATCGTCCATAGAATGCGTACCCGCACCATCCTATCCGTCTTCGTCGGAGTCCAACTCCTGCTGGTTGCTTGCCTCATCGCCCTCGCGATCGCGATGCAGCAGACACAGCTGCATGCCGAAGAGGCGGTGAAACGGCGTATCCTATCTTATCAATTGGCCGACGAGTTGCGCCAGTCGTCCGACGATCTCACGCGTTTCGCCCGGACTTATGTCACGACCGGTGACGATCGATTCGAGAAGTACTTCCGTGAGATCCTCGCTATCCGCAACGGGGAGCTGCCGCGACCGGAGGGCTACGAGGGTATCTACTGGGATCTCGTTGCAGTCGGTCTTGGTAAGGATTGGCTCGAAGGCGAAACTAGCTCACTTCGCAGCCGTATGCTTGAGGCCGGTTTCACCAACGAGGAGTTTGACAAACTTAGCTTGGCCCAGAACCGTTCCGACACTCTCGTGCAACTAGAAAACGTCGCGATGAACGCTATCAAAGGCCGATTTGACGATGGTACGGGCACTTTCACCATCGAGGGGCCAACCGATCGCGAGCTTGCCATCGCGCTGGTGCATGGCGATAAGTACCATGAGGCTAAGGCCTCAATTATGGCCCCCATCGGCGACTTCATGTCGATGATCGAACGACGGACGCAAGCCGAGGTCGATTTTTTTAACAAGCGGGAGCGTGCGCTGATCTTAATGGCCATCGTGGTCTCGTGCCTCCTTTTGCTCAGTACGGTCAGCTCCGTGATTCTTGTCCGAAGGCGAATGCTCCGGCCCATAGAAACCATGGCATTGGCTGCCGAGCGTGTCTCCGCGGGCGATTTGACCGCACGAGCCAACGTAGGCGGGACCGATGAGATTGCGCTCTTCAGCCGCACCTTCGACACTATGGTGGACTCCGTGGTGGAGCAAGTGAACGAGGTGGAGGCCGCTCGGGCGGCCGTAGCCGACTCCCATGCCCGCCTCAACCACCTAATGGCCACATCCCCGGCGGCGCTCTGCAGCTTTGAGGCAGCGGGGGATTACGCGCCGACATTCATCAGTGAGAACGTCCGGGAGTTGTTCGGCTACGAGCCGAGCGAGTACCTGGCGGATCCGAATTTTGTTCCCCATCGCATCCACCCTGAGGACCAGGAGCGTATAGAGATGGCGGTAGGAGGGTTATTCAAGGCCGGACATGTGGTCAACGAGTATCGGTTTCTATGCAAGGATGGGAATTACTGTTGGGTGAGCGACGAGTTGCGGGTTATCTATGATGACGCGGGCGAGGCTGTGGAGGTGGTGGGGTCGTGGAGTGACATTTCGGTACGGAAGGAAGCTGAGGCGGCGTTAGACGCCTCCCGTGCCCACCTCAACCACCTAATGGCCACATCCCCGGCGGTGCTCTGCAGCTTTGAGGCGGCGGGGGATTATTATGCGCCGACATTTATCAGTGAGAACGTCCGGAAGTTGTTCGGCTACGAGCCGAGCGAGTACCTGGCGGATCCGAATTTTGTTCCCGATCACATCCACCCCGAGGACAGGGAGCGTATAGGGAAGGTGGTACAACGGTTATTAAAGACCGGACATGTGGTCAACGAGTATCGGTTTCGTCGCAAGGATGGGAATTACTGTTGGGTGAGTGACGAGTTGCGGGTTATCTATGACAACGCGGGCGAGGCTGTGGAGGTGGTGGGGTCGTGGAGTGACATTTCGGCACGGAAGGAAGCTGACGACAAGATCGTGAAGCAGGCGGATGCGCTCAAAAAGCAATATGCTCACAGCGAACGACTATTGCTCAATGTTCTTCCCGCAACCATCGCTGATCGCATCAAAGGTGGCGAGGAAACGATCGCGGAATCTTTCCCTGAGGTCTCGGTGCTATTCAGCGACATCGTAGGATTCACGGAGATGGCGGCCCGAGTTGGAGCCAAGGAGGTCGTCGAAATTCTTAATGACGTCTTCGGAATGCTCGACGACTTAGCCAAGCAACACGGCATCGAAAAGATCAAGACGATCGGCGACTGCTACATGGCGGTCGCAGGTGTACCCGACCGCAGCCATACCCATGCGCAAGAGATCGCGGAGTTTGCCCTGGACGTGCAACAGGCCTTGCTTGAGTACTCCACTACATCCGGTAAGGAAGTCTCTATGCGCACTGGGATCCATACCGGAACGGTAGTAGCCGGTATCGTCGGCCACAGTAAGTTTGCCTATGACCTCTGGGGGGACGTCGTCAACGTTGCTAGCCGTATGGAGTCAACAGGCGAACCCGGAACTATCCAAGTTTCCGATGCCGTGCGTATTCGCCTACAGGACGACTTCGCGTTCAAGTTGCGCGGTGACGTGGAGATCAAAGGTAAGGGCAGCATGCAGACGTGGTTCCTGACTGGCCGGCATGAGCAGTCGTCCCAAAATAGCCCAGCTAACCAAGCAACCCGGCCATCCGACTTAGGGGATCATCCCGATTCGCTTCATTAATTATTGAATTAATTGGTGGGCCATGTAGGACTCGAACCTACAACCTCCTGATTAAGAGTCAGCTGCTCTACCAATTGAGCTAATGGCCCGAAAAAATGGGGTGAGCGACGGGGATCGAACCCGCGGCCTCAGGAGCCACAATCCTGTGCTCTACCAACTGAGCTACGCCCACCATTGACGCAAGCTGAAAACAGCCGGGTTCACCCGAACGCACTTCGATTCGTGGCCGATCGAAGCGGGGGTCCGATCCCTTCGCTTTCCGCTTGCCAAAATTGGCGCGCCTGGCAGGATTCGAACCTGCTACCGCCGGCTTAGAAGGCCGATGCTCTATCCAAATGAGCTACAGGCGCACACGCTGCGCTATACGTTACAAGCTCTGAGCCACTCGTTCGAGCTTGCAAACGGCGGCATTACGTTTAGTTATAGCTTGTCGCCTAAGACTTTTCGCGTTTATGGTCGGGGCAGAGGGATTTGAACCCCCGACCCCCTGCTCCCAAAGCAGGTGCGCTACCAGACTGCGCTATGCCCCGGCATTGTGCGCCTTGCCTACCGACGGGACGCCGATGATACGCACGCCTCATGGAAGCGTCAATGGCGCACGGTAGGTGTGGAAATTGTCGATGTAATAAAGCGTTACGACGGTGCGCACGATAGGATATTAACGCCGTTCGCAGCTTGCGATCCCGCGATCGGACCGGCACCATGACGGCGGGCTTCGAATTACGGAATCGACTGTTTCCAGATGAACCGTGTCGCCTTTGCCGGTCGCAATGCCGCATTGCGGTCGTCGTCATCTACAAGGTCGAGCGAACAAGACAGCAAACAAGCGAGGGGATCCATGACCATTGTAAAACTCGAAACATCGATGGGCGAAGTCACGCTCGAAATTGACGAGGAGGCCGCGCCGATCACGGCGAAGAATTTCATTACCTATGTCGAGGACGGCTTTTATGACGGCACCATCTTCCATCGCGTCATCGACGGCTTCATGATTCAGGGTGGCGGCATGGACCGCGACATGAATCAAAAGGCTGCCCGCGACCCTATCAAAAATGAGGCAAACAACGGTCTGAGCAACGACATGGGCACCGTCGCCATGGCGCGCACCGGCGATCCCCATTCCGCCTCCGCGCAGTTCTTCATTAACGTCGGTGACAACGAATTCCTAAACCACTCCGGCGAGACGCAACAGGGTTGGGGTTATTGCGTATTCGGCAAGGTCATCGACGGTATGGATACGGTCAATGAGATCAAGGGCGTCGCAACAGCCTCCCATGGCGGGAGCGGGGACGTTCCCAAGGAACCGATCGAGATCATGAGCGCGACGGTGATCACGGACGGAGCTTTTGAGGGGTCGAGCGATGGCGACGCTGTTCGTCTCGGACCTGCACCTGAGCGCTGAGCGCCCGGCTCAACGAGATCTGTTCCTCGCCTTTGCAGAGCATGCGTGCTCGACCGCACGGGCGCTTTATATCCTGGGCGATCTCTTCGAAGTCTGGCTCGGCGACGACGACGATACGCCGCCTCACCCGCAGGTCATTGAAGCGCTAAAGCGTGTGAGCGAAGCCGGTGTCGAGCTTTCGGTCGGCCACGGCAATCGTGATTTTCTGTTCGGACGCCGCTTCGAACGCGCCACGGGCGCGAGGCTCATGACGGACTACGAGGTCATCGATCTCTGCGGCCAGCGCACCCTCCTGACCCACGGCGACCTGCTCTGCACCAAAGACATCAAATACCAGAAATTCCGCAAGTTCGTGAGAAATCCCATCGTCCGCTCTGCGTTTCTCGGCACGCCGTTGAGCCTGCGTCGGCGCATTGCCCTAAAAACGCAGTCGGGCACCAAGGCATCGATGCGCGCCAAGCCGGACGACATCATGGACGTCGACGAGGAAACGGTGACGAAGGTCATGGCGGCACACGGCGTGACCCTGCTCATCCACGGCCACACCCACCGCCCCGCGATTCACCAACTCGACATCGAGGGCCGCGCGTGCCGCCGCATCGTGCTCGGCGACTGGTACGAGCAGGACAGCGTATTGCTCTGCGATGGCGATGGACCGCGGGCGCTGCGCGTCAGCGAGTTTCTTGGGTGAGCCGGAGTAACGAGAAAGCCACTTAATGACTTTCTCCCGGCGCGAGCCAGCACAAGCTTGTGCTGGCTCGGGACAAACAAAGGTGAATGCGTTACGCCATGGATGGCCGGCACGGAATACTTGACAGACGTAGGAGCCCGCTTGCGGGTGAATGAGGCGCTCAAGAAAAAAGCAATGCCCCCGCGGCAATGCTCACCAGCCAAACGTTGAGCGTTCGCTTGATGAGGGCATGCATGAGATTGATACGGTAGACCCGCGTGTCTAACGTGATCACTTCCTGAATCCGGCCGTGGTCGATGGCCGCAAGCGACGCGCGAGCGATGAGATCGGCGGTCACCGACCATCGTATTACGCCGAAGTCACGCGCGGTTTCCAGCACCGGCACGAGGGTTCCGACAGTGCCCATGGCGACTACCGTGAGACGGCCGGGCACCCATTCCATGGCCTCGCGTAACTCTCCGATCACCTTTGCGACTCCGGGCTCGATACCAACGCACCCGCGCAGGTTGGCGCACAAGCGGTACAGCACGACGCCCACCGGCCCCAGCACGAAAAACCAGAAGAGCGGCTGGAACCACGCGGCATCCGCTGCGAGCGCAAGCGCGGCCAGTTCGCCGCGGTGGTCGTCAAAAGTCTCGTCGCCGCTGACGCCTTCCAGATCCAGGGCCTCGCCGCGTTCCAGGAATTCAGGCTCCGCAACGCCCGATGTCCCACCGAGCGAAAGGTCGATGTTACGTTTGTGGCGATCGATCTCCCGGTTGAGATCTGCCGGCCCCAGCATCAGCAACAGGACGAAGAGGGCCGCGAGGTGGCCGAGAAACGCCGATGTGGCGTAGAGCAGGCCGAACAGCACCGATACGAGCACGACGGGAACGGCAATCGTGATGACCGCCCCCAACAGCCCGGACCACCAGCCATAAGAACCCGCTACCTGGTTGATCCAAATCGCCCAGTCCCAGCTCCAGCGTTTTGAGCGCAGACCCTCGAAGCTCACGACGGTGAACTCGACGATGGCTGCGATCAATATGAGCAGGAAGTTCATGCGTTCAAACGGCGGCGCAGACGCGTCCAGTCGAAATGCGGCCCGGGATCGGTCTTGCGCTCCGGCGCGATGTGGCAATGCCCGACGATGCGCTCGAGCGTAATCCCGGGAAAGTACGCCATCAATACTCCGATCAGATCGATGAGGGCATGATACTGTGCATCGGTGAACGCCGCCTCGTCGCAGCCTTCGAGCTCGATGCCCAGCGAAAAATCATTACACGCGTGGCGACCCTCCCAGCACGACGGGCCCGCATGCCAGGCGCGATCCCGGATGTCGACGAACTGGGTCAGCGTGCTCTCTCGATCGATCAGGAAATGGGCCGACACAGGCGCCTTGTCGATCTCCTGAAAATATTCGTGCGCCGCGGTGTCGAGCCGGTTGGTGAAGAGCTGATGGATGTAGGGGCCGCCGAATTCGCCCGGCGGCAGGCTGATGGCATGGATGACGATGAGATCGACGACGACCGCGGGCGGCCGCGGGTCGCAGTTCGGCGAATCGACCCGGGCCGCAGCCTCGATCCAGCCGTCGTCGATGTCAGGCGCGTGCCGGCTCACCCGATCACGGATAACCGTTAGCAGCCTGTCGGACTTAGGGAGGATTGACTTGGGCGTTGGGATAGCGGTCCAGATGCGCCATGGTTTTGTTTAGCGCATCCCTGCGCTTCACCCCTGCGGGGCTGTCGCGAAAATTCGTTCCCGGCGAATTTTTCGTTAAATATTCTCAGTAGTTGCCTCAAACCATGACACCTCTCAGACCGCTCTCCCAACCGCCTCGCTATGAACCCCTAAGTCCGACAGGCTGCTAGCGAATTTCAAATCCGTCTAACGGCAGCTCCTGACTGGTTTCGGTGGCGACGCCGGAAACCTTGGCGTTTGCGGTTCCCGTTGCAAGCCAGCGTTCAAATTCCGCGAGGGCATCGACTCCGCCGTAGGCGAGCGCTTCGACACGCCCGTCCGGCAGATTTTTGACCCAGCCGTTAAGCCCCAACCGACGGGCGACCTCGCGCGCAGAGGCCCGATAATAAACGCCCTGCACGCGTCCAGTGATCCAGAATTTTTTACAAGCCTTGCGCGGTGACGACATCGGCTAGCCCACCTATTGCACGAAGGACGGTGGATGCCGGCTAAGGACAGGTAGGTCCGGGTGAGCGTCGTCGCCGCGAACGCCGGGCCATGAATGGCCCGGCTGGGCTTCGAGCGGAGCAGGGATTGCGTAAGGAACAAACCGCTCTGGACCTCGCCTTCGAGCTGCAGCTATGGCAAAAGCCTGACCTGAATCCAGGCGCGCATGGGCCAGCCGAGGCCGTCGTAGGCCGCAAGCGGTGGTACAAATTGCGACTGGCTCAAACATCATCGAATGGTCTGATTAATCCTGTTTACTCAACAATTTCGTCTCAGCGCCGCGGTCGCCTGCACGCAATAGGTGGGCTAGAAAGCCTTTACTTGCGGAGAATCCACCGTGGACCCGGGCATCTTCCCCGGCGAAGACAACATATCCGCCAGTGGAACGGTCAACGAAGCCTTCGACCAATCTTCGAGTTCGAGCAGTTTCGCCTGCAACTGATCGTCAGCCTCGTCGCTGGCCATCGAGCGCACGTTCTCAAGCGGTGCGAAACTCGGAACAAGCCGCAGCAGGTCGAGGAGGGTAACCCGATGAAGATCCCTCATCAGCACCCACAGAAAAGCGTCGTTGCGGCTGATCCAGGCAGCACGGTCCAATGTTTCCAATGACATATTGATTGCGTCGTAACCGAGATCGGACTCCTGGCGCAACAAGTCCTTTTCGGACCTTCCACGTCCGTCGAGTTGCGCTTCGTAAAGCCGCATGACTATTCGATAGGCACAGTACAAGGGACCTCTGCTCGCCAGTGCGCCGTGGCGCCGCGGCCGCGCGGCGCTGAACGTGGTCAAACATTGCGTGATCTCAGCGCCCAAGAGGACGATGATCCAGGATAGGTAAATCCAAATGAGGAATATGGGGACGGTGGCGAAAGCACCGTAGATCGCCTGTTGAG
The DNA here is from genome assembly GCA_036339995.1 of Pseudomonadota bacterium. Lineage (GTDB taxonomy): Bacteria > Pseudomonadota > Gammaproteobacteria > JAYYZW01. The sequence goes on along the minus strand of JAYYZW010000139.1, from coordinate 1,413 downwards.
ACGGGAAATGAATCACGAATAGGGCGAACACCCGCTTGGCGAATTCGAACAGAACGCTCGCGACGACACCCCCGATCAGGGCATGCTTCAGCGGCACTGGTCGGTAGGGAATGAGTTTGAAAAACATGCTGAACGCAATCGTCGTGGCAAGTACGGGAAATGCTGCAATGAGGCGCGTCTTGATGTCCCCGGAAACGCCGGCCTCGGACAATAGCGGTAATGAGATAACGTAAGAAGTCGCAACCATACCGGCACCGATCAAAACCGGCCCCAGCGTCAATACCGACCAATAGACGAGAAAGCGAACGATCAATGGACGCTTTCTCTGGATGCCCCAGATCACGTTGAAGGTCGATTCGATGGTCGACATCATCGCGAGAACCGTGATTAGCAGGACGATGATTCCGACGGCCTGCAGGCCCTTGGCCTTGTCGGCAAACTGCAGCAGATACGACTGGACTTGATCGCCGAGCGCAGGAACGAAATTCTTGAATACGAAGCCCTCGATCCCCGCCCGCCAGTCCTGAAACGCCGGAAAGGCGGACAGGGTGACGAATACCACGGTAAACAGCGGTACCAGGGCGAGTAAAGAAGTAAACGCCAGCGAGGCGGCCGCCCGGTTGCAATGATTCGCTTCGAAACGGTGCTTAAGATATTTTAGAAATGCCCACCAGCGCAGGACGTGATCTATCAAACTCAAGCCTTTTACGGTCGATTCTTCAGGGACCATAGCGCTGTACCGGTTCATCTGCCAGGCGTGACGCGCACGCTGCATTTCGATCGAGGATCATACGTCAACAAAAGCAGGGCCGTGGTCTTCGCCTCCCTGTTAGAATTAACGCGCCCCATCTCGCGCTTATCCCGCATTCGTTATTAGAACCTATCTCAAAATTATTCGCGTACGCGTTGCATCCTGAAAACGGTGATGACAAGGCGTAGTGCGCAGAGCTGAGTTCATCTATTTCCAAGCGCTGCAACGTAGTCAGCGCCGTTTTCAGGGCGCAACCCGAAGGGTCGGCCGCTATTTTCGTGCATTTCGGCGTTGTTCGTCGCTCATTTAGCGACGCTAAACCACGCGCCTCGCGCCGTGATACTCTGCGAAAATCTCTGCCGGCGCGTACGTGAATAATTTTGAGATAGGTTCTAGTGTGCTGTCCCGTTATAAACTTCAATAAGTCGCGCAGGACTCGTGGTGCGATACAAAGCGCGAGGAGGCGTCGTATCGGGAATACGGCAACGACGAGCGACGCAGTAGCGCTGCCACGAGGACCAGCGAATTATGAACGTTTATTGCGAGACAGCACACTAGATTCCTGAACAGAGAACACGCCCTATGAATGTCACTATCTACCATAATCCGCTGTGTTCCAAATCGCGTGCGACACTCGAACTCCTACGCGCGCGCGGCATAGA
>JAYYZW010000138.1:0-5462 GCA_036339995.1 Pseudomonadota bacterium | reverse complement strand
ACTTAGCTGCAATTCCTTGAGACAGTGAGCGATAGCCCGCGGGAACGCTTCATCGCGCAACAGAAACTCTACGACCTCGTTCGCGCGCACGCGTTCGGGCACCAGGCGACGATACATCTGTAAGGCGCTCAAGGAGCGCAGCACGCTCATCCAAAGAATGCTTTCGTAAGGCGTGCCGGCGACTTCAGGTTCGCTTCCGTCACCGTGCATCCAGGTCGCCCACGGAAAGACATTGGCCACGCCAACGTCGATGATCCGGCTGGTCATGTCCGCCCGCTCCAGGTAGCAGCCCGCACGCAGGAACTGGTAGGCGCTGTCGCGACTCATAGTCCCGGCAATACTGCCCGCGATGAACTGGCAGGAATTCACGACATGAGTCAGGAATTCATCGCGCCGACGCCTGGCGAGCGCGGCTTCCACATTGCTCTGCAGGTAAAGATGCAGGTCGTTGATCGCTTCGAAGCTATTGGCCGGTACGATCTCCCGCACCGTACGCGCGTTCTCCCGCGCATTGACGAGCGAACTCACGATCGATGCCGGATTGCTCTCGTCCGCGAGATAGAACTTGACCACATTTCGTTCGTCGGCATTCGTGTAACGCTCTGCGAACAGTGCATTGCTGTCGGTGATCGCGAAAAGCGATTTCCAGATCAGCTTCGCGGGCCGCGGTAAATCTAGCAACACGTTGCCGTATACGTTAACCAGGCGCGCCGTGCTTTCGACGCGCTCCAGGTAACGGCCCAGCCAGTAGACTCGCTCAGCGACCCGCGACAGCATCTAAAACCTGCTCATAGGTAGGATCTTAGGAATTGAACTGAGACACAGACGCGCCGCGGAGCGGCACAATAAAATCACAGCGCACACAGAGAAAGGAGAAAAAGACCGTTTACAGATCACAAGATAATGGTTTTCTCTGTGTGCTCTGTGATCTCTGTGGTTCATTGCGACTGTATTCGGGAACTACGAGCTTAAGAACCAACCTAATGAGAACCTGCTAGTCCACGATCCAGGTGTCTTTGCTGCCGCCGCCCTGCGAAGAATTGACTACGAAGGAGCCCTTGAGCAGAGCTACTCGCGTCAGACCTCCGGGCGTTACGTAGTGCCGCGCGCCCTGGAGAATGAACGGGCGCAGGTCCAGATGGCGCGGTTCGATGCCGCCGCTGCACACGGTCGGGCACGTCGACAGCGCCATCAGAGGTTGCGCGACGTAATTGCGCGGGTTTGCGCGAATCCGCCTCGCGAATTCGCGCCGTTCGCGCTGCGTCGAAGTCGGCCCGACGAGCATGCCGAAGCCGCCCGATTCGTTGGTCGGTTTGACCACCAGATCCTGCAGATTCTTGAGGACGTAATCGCGCGTTGTTTTTTCAGCGCAGCGGAAGGTTTCGACGTTGGGGATGATGGGATCTTCATCGAGATAGTAGCGGATCATGTCGGGGGCGTAGGTATAGACCGCTTTGTCGTCGGCGACGCCCGCCCCGGGCGCGTTGGCGAGCGCCACACGGCCCTTGCTCCACGCGCGCACAAGACCGCGCACGCCGAGCGCCGAATCCGGGTTGAAGACTTGCGGATCGAGATACAAATCGTCGATGCGCCGGTAAATCACGTCGACCTGCTCGGGCCCGGAGATCGTGTGCATGTACACGCAGTCGTCGTCGCCGACGAAGAGATCGCTGCCCTCGACCAGTTCGGCACCCATTTGCTGCGCGAGATAGGAATGCTCGAAATAGGCCGAATTGTAGATGCCCGGGGTTAGGACGACTACTTCCGGATAGTCCATGACGCGTGGGGATAGCGACGCCAGCGTATCGAAAAGATAAGAGGTGTACTCCCCAATCGGGCGTATGTTGTCCGTCTCGAATAATTCAGGAAATACACGTTTCGTGACCTTGCGGTTCTCAAGCATATAGGATACGCCCGAGGGCACCCTGAGATTGTCCTCGAGTACGTAAAACGTCCCGTCCCGATCGCGGATGAGGTCGGTCCCGCAGATGTGCGCCCAGGCCCCGAACTTGGGTTTCATTCCGACACAGGCTTCGCGAAAATTCGGCGAGTCGACTATGAGTTCGCGCGGAACGACTGCATCAGTAAATATCTTTTGATCGTTATAGACGTCGTCGATGAACAGATTGAGCGCGGTCAGCCGCTGGACGAGACCGGCTTCGACACGGTCCCACTCCCTTCCCGAGATCGTGCGCGGAATGATGTCGTAGGGCCAGGCACGGTCGAGGTTCGCACCGTCGGCATACACGGTGAATGTGACACCCATCGTCTTGACTGCCAGTTCGGCGGCCTCCTGGCGCTCGCGGATCTGATCGTGGGTGAGCGAGCGCATCTGCCTGGCCACCACGCGACCTGCGGCGCGGGGCCGCCCACGCGAGCCGATCAACTCGTCGTAAAACCCGTTCGGGTCGTAATTCTTCCAGGAGAATTTCATACAATACGCAGCTATCGATTCCCGGACATGAACGTTCCGGCGTCAATTTATGGAATCTCTGAAAAAGTCATGGTGCGTCTGAATTGTTCATGAACAGTGCAGATCAAGGCACGAATCGCAGGCAATAGCGGGGACTATGGGCAAGGTTCGTAACGTAAGGCTCCGCGATATCATGGGCAAGGCAGATGTGCCATGACTTTTTCAGAGGTTCCTTATATCACCTTTGAGGGCATCGAAGCGTAGTGGACGAAAACCGCAAACTCCCCATCGTCGGCGTCATGGGTTCGGGCCGTGAAGCACACAGCGGCCTGGCTCAAGCCTGCGGGCAGCTGCTCGCGCGAAAGCCGGTGCACCTGTTGACGGGCGGTGGTGGTGGCGTGATGTACGCTGTGTCGCGTGCGTTCTCTCAGGTTCAATCACGGCGCGGTCTCGTTGTCGGCGTCTTATCCTCGAGCGGCGCGGACGATCACCATCCCAGAGCCGGATATCCGAACCCGTACGTCGAACTCGCCATCCGCACCCACCTGCCGTCGATCGGCGCGCAGGGTACCGACGCCTCCTCGCGAAACCACATCAATATCTTGAGTTCCGATGCGGTGATCCTCTTGCCGGGAGGCGCCGGGACGCGCGCTGAAGCGATGCTGGCGATCCGTTACGGCAAACCCTGTACGGCGTTCGGCGACGCGGCGCAGTTTGTCGGATTTCCAACCGAGTTGTCCGTGACGACTGATATCGACGCGCTCAACGCGCTGCTCGATGCGGTCCTGAGTGGATTGGGGGTCCGGTTTTAACCTTGCCCACCCGCTTTCGGACGCATGCGATTTTCATCGAGCAGCCGCCGCGACGGCCCGCCGCGCCATGACCCCGACCAGGTTGGCGCGGTAGGCGGGGCTCGCGTGAATATCCTCGTTGAACTCGGTATCATCGACCGCGATTGAGGCGATCGCCTCGGGTGAGAATTTCTTCGACAGCGCATCTTCCATCGCCGTCATGCGAAACACGCAGGGCGCGGCGCCTGTGACTGCGACGCGCACGCCGCCCTCGGTTTGCGCGACCATGACGCCGACGATCGCGTAACGGGATGCGGGATTCGGAAATTTTCTGTACGCTGCGCGGCGGGGAATCGGAAAATGCACCGCCGTAATAATCTCGTCTTCCTCGAGAACGGTCTCGAACATGTCGGGGAAAAACGCATCGGCTTCGATCTCTCGTCGGTCCGTCACAACGTTTCCGCCGAGGCCGAGGACCCCGGCGGGGTAATCTGCTGCCGGATCGTTGTTGGCGATTGATCCGCCGATCGTGCCGCGATTCCGCACCTGGGGATCGCCGATGAGTCCTGCCAGATGCGCCAGTGCCGGTATGCGCTTGCGCACGAGATCGCTCGCCGCGACGTCCGCGTGTCGCGTCATCGCGCCGATCATGATCATGCCGTCTTTTTCACTGATCCCGGCCAGCGACTCGATGCCGTTGAGATCGATCAACTCGGCGGGACGAGCCAAACGCAGCTTCATGGTAGGCAGCAGGGTCATCCCGCCGGCCACGAGTTTTGACTCATCGCCGTCGCGCAGCGCGGCGAGGGCAGTCTCGAGTGAATCCGGCGATTGATAGTCAAAGCGGTACATAATTCAAACCCCTGAGCCGCTGTTCGCCGCGACCGCCTGCACTGCCTTGACGATGTTCTGGTAGCCGGTGCAGCGGCAGATGTTGCCCTCCAGCCAATTGCGAATTTCGGATTCGCTGGGATTCGCGTTGCGCGCCAACAATTCCGCCGTACTCATGATCATGCCGGGCGTGCAGAATCCGCATTGAAGGCCGTGTTCTTCACGGAAGGCCGCCTGCAGCGGGTGAAGTTGGTCACCGTCGGCCATGCCTTCAATAGTCTTGACTGCCGACCCGTTGACCTGCACGGCCAGCAAGGTGCAACTCTTGATCGAATGCCCGTCAACATGCACCACGCAGGCACCGCATTGGCTGGTGTCACATCCGACATGTGTGCCGGTAAGCCCGAGCTCATCGCGCAGGAAATCGACGAGCAGGGTCCGCGGTTCCACGTCCGCGCTCACCGGTTTGTCATTGACCGAAAAAGAGACCTGCATTGACGTTTCTCCCCCTGCGGCTTTAACGGACTATTTCAGGCTCGGCCCGACTAGACTCATCACCGAAACCCGCCGAAAACGCGTCGAAGAATTTGCCCGCGAGCTTGCGCGTCGTCGGGACGATCAAGCGTGAACCGACCTGGGCAATGCGTCCGCCGGCGTTGAACTTGGCCACGTAACGCAGCAGCGTACCCTCGTCAATCTCTTCTAGCACGACGTCGGCGACGCCTTCGCCGAATCCCGTAGCGCCGCCCTGCCCACGGCCGCTCAAAGTATAGGAAAACGGAGCATTGACATTGGACACCGTCAGGGTGCTCTTGAACCGGGCTTTGACCGGACCGTACTTGGCCAGCACCACGCAATCGTAAACTTCTTCGGAAACCTGCGACATCGACTCGCAGCCCGGGATGCACTGCGCCAGCACATCGGGATCGATGAGGCGCCGCCAAACGTCGATCGGTGGGGCCTTGATGTGGTATTCACCTTCGATGTCCACCCATTACTACTCCTAAACCGGATGGCGACCCGCGATGCCAGCCCGCATATTGCACGAGTACGCTAGCAATCTAGCCAAGCTTGTTGTCTCCGACAAGGCTTTCAACGTCTACTGAAAAAGTACGATTTGCCCCCAAGCTATCGCTTGGCGAGCCCTCTCTTGTTCTGGCACGTTTATGCAGGCACATGCTCCCTCCACCAGAGCTACGACTATGATTGCGATCGCGAGCACGCGCCTAACGCGCCAGCCCGGCGTGACTTTGTGCACGGATGCACTTATGCCGCGAAGACAGGAATCGAGAGCGGCCATCTCGCCAACTCGTGCAACATGCGGCCTAGCCAGCGTCCAGCCCGATCGAAAAAATGCTTTCCAGATCGTGGCGCGAATAGGTCTTGAACGCGATGAGCGTTTCGGTACGGTCGATCCCTTCGATCTT
>JAYYZW010000137.1:0-3594 GCA_036339995.1 Pseudomonadota bacterium | reverse complement strand
AATTTCATTTCAACTAATTCTGTATGAGAGTATGAGCGATATGACAAGGATCCCGCCGTGCTGAACAGCGGCCCTTGATGATACTCGCGCAGAGACACAAAGCACGCAAAGATAAAGGCGAGTGCTTAAGGCGAATTATGGCATACCGGCTCGGTTTTTTGCTCTGCGACCACGTGATGGAACCGTTTGCGGAGCAATTCCCGGATTATCCTGAGATGTTTACCGAAGCGTTCGGCGAAGTATCGACCGAAATCGAGTGGCGGGTGTTCGATATCACACGGGAAGAACTGCCGCCGGATCCAAATGCGTGCGACGGTTACCTCATCTCCGGAAGCCGACACGGCGCCTACGATGAACTGCCGTGGATCGCCCGCCTTGAAACCTTCATTAGGGTCGTAGCGCATAACGGGAAGCCCATGGTCGGGCTGTGTTTCGGCCACCAGATCCTCGGCCAGGCACTCGGCGGCCAGGTTGAGATCGCCCCACAGGGCTGGGGTCTCGGCATCCAAGAATACGAAGTACTGGAGGACGAACCCTGGATGCGTCCGCAACGCGATCGTTTCGTCGTGCCCGTTTGCCACCAAGACCAGGTCACTGCACTGCCGCCGGGCGCCAGCCGCCTCGCGCGTAGCAGTCATTGTGAGAACTTCATCGTTCGTTTCACTGATCGTATTCTGGGCGTCCAGGGCCATCCCGAATTCAGCTTTGAGTTCATCCGTATGCTGGTGGATTGGCGCAAAGATCGATTGCCGGAGGCGACCTATCTAGCGGCACGCGAATCGCTAGCCCGCGCACACGATAATCGCATCCTCAAGCAGTGGATCATCACGTTTCTCGGCATCCCCCCGACGGATGGCGAACCGCACAACTAAGATCCGGAGCCGGTCGCATGACGCCGCAATTTCTGGTTTTGCAGCATATTGACGTGGAGCACCCGGGTATCTTTCGCGAATTCATGCGCGAGGAAGGCGTCCGCTGGGACATGGTCGAACTCGATCAGGGCGAGGCAATACCCGACGTTTCCGACTACGACGCGCTCATCGTCATGGGTGGGCCCATGGACGTCTGGGAAGAAGACGCACACGGCTGGCTTGCTCAGGAGAAAACCGCGATCCGAACTGTCGTCAATGAACTCGAACGGCCCTATCTCGGCATCTGTCTGGGCCATCAATTACTGGCGGACGCGCTCGGTGGCAGAGTCGCCAAGGCACAGCAGACTGAAATCGGCGTGATGGACGTCACCTTGACCGCCGCCGGCACACAGAGCGGCTATTTCTCCGGCATAGCCAAGTCGTTTCCCGCCCTGCAATGGCATGGCGCGGAGGTCGCTTCACCACCGCCCGGCGCGCGCGTTCTGGCAGAATCACCGGCATGCGCGATACAGGCACTTGCCGTCGGGCGCACGGCTTTTAGTTTTCAATTCCATGTGGAAGTGGAGGATTCGACGGTCGATGACTGGGGCGCGATTCCGGCCTATCACGATGCGTTGGATGCAAGCCTCGGCCCGCAGGGTCTAGACGGTTTTCGGGCCGATTGCGCCTCGCACATGCCGGGTTTCAATCATCTGGCGCGCCGGCTGTGGAACAATTGGCGGCGTACCGTGGGGGTCCCTTGAGGTCAGGGTCGGATGGAACATCACAGCGCAATTGCTGAACTCGTACTGGGCCTGTGCATTTTGCTGCTACTGGCTTCGGCGACTCTAGCACTCGCGAAGCGAATGCATCTGCCGTTTACGATTTCCCTGGTCATCGTTGGCCTCGGCATCACGGCTCTCTCGCCCGTGCTGCCGGTTTCGGTGGCACGGATGCTCGCGTTCCATATCTCGCCTGACATCATTCTTTATGTGTTTCTTCCCAGCCTCATTTTCGAATCCGCGTTTCATCTCGATGCCCGGCAACTACGCGATAATCTCCTCCCGGTACTCACGCTCGCCGTCCCGGGGCTGCTGATTTCAACCGTCGTGATCGCGGGACTCGTCGCAGTCCTGACCGACGTTCCCTTCATCGCCGCGCTGGTCCTGGGCGCTATTTTGTCGGCGACCGATCCCGTCGCCGTCATCGCGCTGTTCCATCAACTCGGCGCGCCGCAGCGCCTGAAGGTCCTGGTCGAAGGCGAAAGCCTTTTCAACGATGCGACCGCCATCGTCGCCGCGAAGATCCTGCTAGCCATCGCGATCGCCGGGTTCGCAAGCTGGGGTACGGTGGCGAACGGTGTGCTCGAATTCGTGATCGTGTTCTTTGGCGGCATCATGGTCGGATGGCTGATGGCGCTCGCCGCTGGTTTCATCCTGGGCATGGTCTATGAAAACCAGGCCATCGAAATTTCGATTCTGACCGTGTTGGCTTATCTCTCGTTCATCGTCGGCGAAGAGATTTTCCACGTCAGCGGAGTCATGGCCACCGTCGCCGCGGGGCTCACCATCGGAGGCTGGGGTCGAAGCAACCTGTCACCGGGCACCAGCGACTACATCGAGCATTTCTGGGCTTACATCGCCTTCGTCGCCAACGCCTTGATCTTCCTGTTGGTCGGCTTGACCATCGATCTTGAGGCTCTCGCCTTGTTTGCGGATGTGCTTTTGATCGCCATATTCGCCATGCTCATATCCCGTGCGTTGGTGATCTACAGTCTCGTTCCCGCGCTCGGTCGGTTGCCCGGCGCCGAAGCGGTCAGCCGCTCCTATCAGACCGTAATGTACTGGGGCGGCTTACGCGGCGCGGTCGCCATCGCGGTCGTATTGAGCCTCGGCGACTTCGAGTGGACCCGTGCGTTTACCGCAGTCGTCATGGGCGCCGTGCTGTTCACCCTGCTCGTCCAAGGATTGACGATGGAACCCTTGATGCGTTGGCTCGGGCTCGACATCCCGAGCGCGGGGGATCGCTTCGCGCGCGACGAAGCCATGGTCGAATCGTCATTGCGTGCCGTCGACCGCATCCCTGAGCTCGGCGCGGGCGGGCTGTTCTCAGCCCGCATCGCGTGCGACCTGGAGATTCAACACCGCGAGGAGATTACCCAGCTGCGGGTGGCAATCGCCGAATTACGCGTGCACGAACTCGACGAAACCGAGGAGCTGCGTGTTCTGCACCTGCGTTGCCTGGCCAATGAAAAGGCGGCCTATTACGAACAGTTCGGCCGCCACCACATTACCGAGGACGCCTACCGGGCTGCCGCTCACGCCGTCTCCGCCATGATCGATGATCTGCGACACTACGGTCACATGCCTTCGGACACGAGCATCAGCGAGACAATCGAGAAGACCTCGCTGTTCCAGCGGCTCGCCAAACGCTTGCCCAAGGTGTTCGCCCGCCATTTGAGCACGCGCGCGGTGACGCGCGCCTATCAGATTGCCTGGGCCGAATTTCAGGCCTGCGGGCGCGTCGGGGAATTTCTGATCGAGGCGGGCGAAGCGCAAACCCTGAGTGGGCAGGCCGTCAATAAGCTGCGCGAACATTACACGGTGCGTTGTAACGACGCGCGTAAACGACTCGACGACTGGGCCGAGCAGTTTCCGGAATTCGTCGCCGCCATGCAGATGCGGCTGGCCGAGCGTTTGATCCTTCGCGTCGAGCGAGACGCCATTGAGACGCATGTCGATAC
>JAYYZW010000136.1:0-6806 GCA_036339995.1 Pseudomonadota bacterium | reverse complement strand
AACGTCGCCGGCGAAGTCGTAGCCCAGCGCGAGGCCGGAAATCGGGCGATCGTCGGTTTGATGCTCGAAAGCAATCTCCAATGGAGAAATCAGAAGTTCGTTCTTGGCGCCACCGATCTCCGTTACGGCGTTTCGGTGACGGATGCCTGCATGGACTGGGACACGACCGCGAATCTTCTGATGAAGATCCACCTAGCGCTGGGCGGATAATCCCAATATTCCACGACCGAGTGACGCGGACGCGTAATCGCTATTCCTAGACATTAGGTCTAGTTGACCTGGCGCTCCGCACCCTTCCAGAACGGCTTGCGCAGTTCAGTCTTGAGCACCTTGCCGGCGCCGGAAAGCGGCAGGGGGTCCTCGCGAAAGCTGATCGAACGAGGGCACTTGAAAGCCGCGATCAATTTGCGACAGTGGGCCATGAGATCCTTGGCGTTGGGACTGGCGCCTTCCGCCGGCACCACCACGGCATGTACCCGCTCACCCCATTTCTCATCGGGTACGCCGATAACGGCGCACTGCCCGACATCCGGGTGTTGATACATCGCATTCTCGACCTCGGTCGAATACACGTTTTCTCCCCCGGATATGATCATGTCCTTCAAACGATCACTGATGAAGACAAATCCGCCTTCGTCCATATGGGCGACGTCGCCCGTGTGCAACCAACCGCAGCGCAGGGTTTCGGCTGTCAGATCGTCGCGTCCCCAGTACCCTTTCATGATGTTGGGCCCGCGCGCGACGATCTCACCGACCTTGCCGCGCGGCACTTCCTTGCCGTCTTCGTCGACGATCTCGAGATCGACCGCGGGCAGGGCGCAGCCGCAGGAGCGCAAGCGGCCCGCGTCGGGTCCAACGGAGGTGTGATAACGCGAGGGTAGGGCGGTCAGCAAGGGTGCGGCTTCGGTCTGGCCGTACAGGTGAAACGCCTCCACCCAGGGGAGTTTTTTGCCCAGTTCGACGGCCAGCGGTTCCGGCATGGGCGACGCGCCGTAGAACAATCTCTTGAAATTCGTGAGATCGAACTTTTCGAACCCGGGCTGTTCGAGCAGCATCTGAATCATGGAAGGAACCAAAATGGTGTCGGTGACGCCGTGGTCCTGCAAGGCCTGGGCGCAGGCCGCCGGATCGAAGCGTGGCATGAAAATATGCCGGCCGGCGATATGCGTGGTCAGGTAGATATACTGGGCGTCGGCGATGTGGAACGACGGAGCGGCGTGCAGGTAGATGGTGTCCGGTAACGCGCCGACCATGGCCACGAATTGCAGGGTGTTCGTGACGTGGTTCGCATGGGTGAGCATCACGCCTTTCGCACGGCCGGTCGTACCACCGGTATAAAAGATGCCAGAAACCACATCGGAGTCGTTAGGGTATTCCTCGATCGGTTTCGAGTTTTCGACCAGTCCGTCATGTGTGGCGTCGCGGCCGTCGAGTTCGGCGTCGACACAAACGATTTTGAGTTCGTGCTCGACCTGTGAACGAAGCTCGGGGACCAGCGACCAGAATTCCCGGTCGACGAACAAGACCTTGGTACCCGAATCGTTGAGGCCATACGCTATTTCGGGCGCCGACCAGCGGTAATTCACCGGCACGATGATGCCGCCCGCCCAGGGAACGGCGAAGAATACCTCGAGATGACGATCGGAATTCAGCGCGACGATCGCGACGCGGTCGCCGGGTGTTACTCCGAGTTGCCGGAGTCCACCCGCGAGCCGTGCGATACGTTCCACCAGCCGAGCCCAGGTGTGACGGCGCGCGCCGTCGACCGTCGCGATCTGATCCGGTATCTGTTGAAGGTTTCGTTGTAGTGGCTGCGTAACGCGCATATCGAATCAGGCCTCTTCGATGGCGATCAGCGGGTCGCGCTGCGGAGTTCGTCCATCAATTGTTGAACGATCTCGGCAACCGGCAAGATGCGATCGATCCGCTCGACCGACTCGCCCGCGTACAGCGGTACGGCATCGAGGTCACCTTCGAAACCCTCCATCGGTGGAATGACGGTATAGCGCGGCAAGGGAATCTTTTGTTCTCCGAGCATAACCGTGCCGATTGCGTCGTTCTCGCCGGGACGATCGCCGGGTGTCGGCTCGCCTGCTTTTTCCCATTCGTCGTAGGTCTTATTGCGGATGACGCGGTGGTTGGCGTCCGGCCAGCCGAGATCGAAGAGCTTGGTCAATACCGTGTCCGCGGCCACCGCCTTGACGATGCGATCCTTGTATTCGCCGAGCGCGAAGCCCTCTTCGCTGGCGACGAAGCGGGTCCCCATGGAGACGGCGCGCGCACCCAGTTCGAGTGCCCCGGCGATGTCGGCGCCGGTCGCGATCCCGCCCGCGGCGATCACGGGAACAGGGCCCAATGCGGAAACTGTCTGCGACAGAGTCACTTTCAGTGGTTCCAGCGCCTTGACATGTCCGCCGGCCTCCGTGCCCTGCACGATGACGGCGTCGACGCCGGCATCGGCGGCGGCCACGGCTTCTTCTGCGCTGCCGACCTGGGACACCACGAACATGTCGCGCTTGTGGGCATCGCCGACGAACGGCTGCGGATCACCCCAGAACAACACAAGGACCGGTACGCGCGCCTCGAAACAGGCTTCGATATCCGAACCGTCGGACATCGGCATGATGATATTGGCGCCGAAAGGACGCGGAACGAGTTCGCGGGTGCCCGCGATCAGCGAGGTGACGAGATCGCCCGGTACCGCGCCCGCGCCGAGCACGCCGAAGCCCCCCGCATCGGATACCGCTGCGACCAGCGCCGGTCCCGCGACTCCGCCGCCCATGCCCGCGCTCCAGATCGGCAGTTTGATCCCCAGTCGTTCGATCATATCGATCATGTGATTGTGCTTTCGATGCTTATGCCGAAACCTGAAGTATAAGCACCCGTGATAGATATAGACCACCCCAGTTAGTTCGGCCAAACTATGGATTCGATTGCTTTTTACTCGTTTTGCAATCCTAGAGCGCGGCCACCGGCCGCGGACGTCAGGACGGCGCGAGCGGGATCGTTTCGCGCCAGCTGTTGCCTTTCGAGTCGGAGATCTCGGCGGTGAGTTCACCACTCGAATGAGGCTTCAGAAAAAAACGGAAGCTGGGGTCCTCGCTAACCGAGATGCCGGTCTCCGCAGTCATGATCGGCTCGTCGTTCAATAGAATTCGAATCGTCTTCACGAAATGTGCTGGCCTGACCGCGTAGATCTTATAATCCATTTGCATGCCGGTGAAGTTCGGATGGCGTACGCGCATCTGCGTCGGCAAACCGCCTTGTTCAACCGCGCCGGCGAGCGCGCGGAGTTGTATTTTACCGAGGCCGCTCATCGCCTTCTTGTAGTTGATGGCGATGGGAATCGAGCATCCGCCCTGGGCCTTTACAAAGCGCTTTGCCATGTGATGTTCGCCAGTATTGAGTACCGCGACGGCCCGTACATCAGTGTACTTGTCGATACGGATCCGCAGCGCCAGATCGGCCCGCCCGGTCGCGGGCGTAAAATGAAATGTACCGACCTTGGGTTCCGGGTTGGCGTCGACGAAAAGATGGATGGTCTCAATGTAACGCTCAGGCGTTTGCGCGATCATCGCTTTGATACGGATGGGGGTGACCGCCGCGTCTTCAGATCGGTAGGGCGCGCTCAGGTCGATAACCGTCGCGTCCTCCACGATCCCGATGCCGGGAAAGTGGTGGGGTTTGAGCAGGGCATCCCAGATTTCAACGCGAGATTGCTGCGCTTTGGTCGGTTGGACGCTGAACGCGAAGATCAGCACCACTATGGTGAATATGGTGGCGGGTTGGCGCATGCTTTCGATTTTTAGAAGAAACGCTTTACATCGCTCATTCGAATAACGGGTCGGATTGCATTTCACGCGCGGAAGGGCGAAAGATCGTGCCCCGCGACAGACAGCAAAGCATCGTATCATTCTCGTACACCCATATAGTGTACCTAAGCCAACATGACCGGCCTAATCTGCAAGCACTGGAGATGACCAACTGATGAGTAGCGCGAGAATCTGGAAGCGCCCGGATCCGGTGCGCGAAGCGGAGCGCGTTTCCGCCAACGTAATGCCCGGGCACTTAGGTGTTGAATTCCTAGAGGCCGGGGACAATTGGCTGACAGCCCGTATGCCGGTGGACGACAGAACCCGCCAGCCGGCGGGTATTCTGCACGGCGGTGCATCGCTGGTACTGGCCGAAACCTTGGCTTCGACTGCCGCTTTCTTCTCCATCGATGCAAATTCAAAGATGTGCGTTGGGCTCGAGATCAACGCCAACCATGTTCGCTCCGTGCGCGAAGGGTATGTCTACGGCCGCGCTACGCCGCTGCACAGGGGGCGCAGTACGCAGGTCTGGGAGATTCGGGTTACCGACGAACAGGACCGGCTCGTGTGCATGTCGCGCTGCACGATTGCGATTCTCGACGCGTGTTGATTTCTTGGCCTGTCCAGCTCCGTTTAGGCCCGTTCTTCCATGATCGCCGCTGCCAGACCGGCGTGACCGAAACAGGCGCCAGCGCCCATTTCGATCGCAACCCACACGGCTTCGGCGATCGCTTTTCGTTCGTATCCCGCATCGAGCGCAGCGCGCACGTGGGTGTCGATGCAAAACGGACAACGTGTATTGTGCGCGCAGGCGACGGCGATGAGTTCCTTGAGTCCCTGCGTGAGTGCGCCGTCGCTGAACGCCGCTTGATGCAGTTCGGTGTACGCACCGTAGGCGGTCGGGTGGAGCGCCGCCAAATCGCCTGATCGCTGCTTAGTATCCGGGGCGTAGTAATCACCGGAAAGGCCATCCAGTGACCGCATGGCGACCGCAGCGTGGCCGAAACAGGCGCCGGCGCCCATGGCGATGCCGACCCAAATAGCTTCGGCAATTTCGGATTTATCCGAGCCCGCTCTGCGGGCTAGTCCGATGTGATAGTCGATGCAGTACGGGCAGCGCAGCACATGGGCGGAGCCGACGGCGATCAACTCCTTTTCACGGCGGGACAAAGCCCCATCTCGAAAGCAAGCTTCAGCCAGGCGCTCAAATGAGCGCAGCGGTTCGGGCGCCCACCGTTCGTATAATGCCGTCTTTGCGAGATAGGTGGAATGCGAAAAGGATGCGGGTCTGTTCATGGCATGTCCTCTTTTCCCAGGGGAGTTGAAAACGAACTGTAGCGATACTAGAACCCGTCTCAAAATTATTCGGGCCAACCTTGCCCCCAGAAAATCGGTTTTGCAAGGCGCTGCGCGCAGGGCATGGTGGTTCCATGTTCAAGCGTTATAACGCAGCACACGCGGTTTCAGGGGGCAACCCGAAGGGCTGGCGGCTCATTTCGCACATCTCCGCGTTGCTCGTGGCTCATTTAGCTAATGCTTTGCCACGCCTCGCGCCTTGAACTGTACGAAATGGGCCGCCAGCGTGGGTACGAATAATTTTGAGATGGGCCCTATCAAGACCGTCTGTCGAGCGCCGCCCAGCCGCTTGTAAACGGGGCCTATTCGCCTATGGTGGGGGCATCGAGCAAAGCTAGGAATGCTCCTCTGCCGGGGCTGAGAACATACCCTTCGAACCCGAACCGGTTCATGCCGACGCCGAGTACGTTTACTTGTCGCTACATGGTGTTATCTCCAGAAGTTATCGTCGATCGAGCCGTAAGTGCAGGCGGCGTATTGCAAAGAGAATATGAATTGGCATGATGCCACTTTCAGTAACGCGAACGATACCGGACAATAGGCTGGTGCACATCAACTTGTGCGGAGGGACGGCGCTTCGAACGCGTTCATCCTGAAGAGCGAAAAGGGGAAGAGAGCATGACAAACGATCGGATCGCTCTGGTGACGGGCGCGAACCGGGGGCTGGGCTTTGAGATCTGCCGACAACTGGGCGGCCAGGGACACACGGTGATCGTCGCTTCACGCGATTCGGATAAGGGCGAGGCGGCGGCCGCAAAGCTTCGCGACGAGGGCATCGACGCACATGGCCTGCAGCTGGATGTGGTCGACTTCGCCAGTATCGCTGCCGCGGTCGACACAGTTGCGAAGCAATTCGGCGTGCTCGACGTGCTGGTGAACAATGCTGGCACTTTCGTCGAGGAGTGGGGCACCTTGCCGAGCGCGGTGACCATGGCCCAAATGCGCGAGACGTTCGAAACCAATTTCTTCGGCCCGCTCGAGATCCTGCGTGCGTTCATACCGCTCATGCGTAAGAGCAAAGCCGGGCGCGTGGTCAACATTTCCAGCGACATGGGCTCGCTCGCAAACATCAACAACCCGGAATCTATCGTCTATAACGTCATGGGTCCCGCCTACCAGGCGTCCAAGGTGGCCATCAACGCGCTCACGACCTTGTTCGCAAAAGAATTCAAGGACACGAACTTCAAGGTTAATTCGGCATCGCCCGGTTGGTCCCGTACCGATATGGGTGGCGACGAAGCGCCGCTCAGCCCTGCCGAGGGTGCGGATACGACCGTGTGGCTTGCGACCTTGCCGGATGACGGCCCCACCGGGGGATTCTTCAGCGCGACCCGCGAGCGCGGGACAATGGAGTGGTAGCGAGTGCGCTTCGACATCAACATTTAGATAAGAGGTGGTTTTACCATGACCCGATGTGGCGTCATCATCTTCGCGACCGACAAATCAATGCAGCCGATAGAACTGGCAAAGGCCGTCGAGGAGCGGGGGCTGGATTCACTTTTCGTGCCGGAGCACACTCACATTCCGACGAATTCGGTTTCGCCGGTCCTGCCGGGGGGCGAAATTCCCGAGCCTTATCGCCGAACTTATGATCCATTCGTCGTGCTGGCCGCCTGCGCGGCCGTCACTGAACGCATC
>JAYYZW010000135.1:0-10814 GCA_036339995.1 Pseudomonadota bacterium | reverse complement strand
GATCTTGTTATGTTCGCATAATGTATATTATGTTAAATAAAAAATGTATACGGACAAACACTTGAAAACTAGGTGGGCGTTAACATGTATCGGCCCACCCGCCTCTTCGCTTGATCGATACACGCGCCACCCGAACCATCCGCCATTGCGACTTCGTGAGCTTCGGCCACTCGGTATCGGTTGGCGCTCAGGCGGCAAGCGGCGGCCTGAGGCCCCGCCAGTCGGCGGCCGACTGCCAGACGTAGCCGGCGCGGCACAGCAGCTTCTCCTCGAAATGACGCCCTACGAGTTGGAAGGCAAGCGGTGAACCGTTCTTATCGAGCCCGGCCGGCAACGTGATCGTCGGCGCACCGGTCATGTTGTTGACACAGGTGTAATAGATCAGATCTGCGAGACCATTCTCCTTGGCACACAAGGCATAAAATTCTTTAATGGTCGGATTCAATATACCAACGATAGGCGTGAGCATTAGATCGATGGACTGGAACACCTCGTTCATCTGTCCCCGAAAATTTCGGCGGGCGATCTCGGCGCGCGCATACTCCATGCCAGTCACCGCACGGCCCGCGGTCAGAAAGCCGCCGTATACGTCGCTGTAGCCTCGTTTCTTTGCCGGATAGCTGTCAGCGTGCGCGAGGGCGGCTTCGGCGGTACAGATGGGTGTCCACGCGTCGATGGCGGGCCGCAGGTCGGGCACGGTAAACCTGACGATAACTGCACCCGACGCTTTCAAGGTCCGGAGCACGCGTTCCAGCATCTTCCTGACCTCGGGGTGTGCCCCGGTCATGGTGTACTTGCGATCGAACCCAACCCGCACACCCTTGATCCCTTTGCGGATCCCTCGCAGATAATCCGGAACGGCCACCGACGAACTCGAAGGATCGTTGCGATCACGCCCGGCGATTGCGCGCAGCATAGCCGCTGCATCCTCCACCGACCGCGTCAACGGCCCGACGTGATCGAGTGTCTCCGAAAGGGGAAAGACGCCGTAACGGCTGACCCGTCCCCAGGTCGGCTTCAGTCCTACCACACCATTTGCGAATGCCGGGAATCGAATCGAACCACCGGTATCGCTACCGAGCGTGCCGTAGGCCAGCCCTGCAGCAGACGCCGCACCCGCACCGCTCGACGACGCGCCGCTCCAACGATTGCGTGACCAGGGGTTGACCGGCGGATCGACGTTGGGGTGGTGCAACGCCAGGGCGCCTTCGGTCAACTGGAGCTTGCCGAGCAGCACCGCCCCTGCTTCGCGTAGCCGAGTCACTACGGTCGCATCGTGCGTCTGTACGCGGTTACGGAACATCGGGATACCGGCGGCGGTCACCGTACCCTTCGTATTGCAGAGATCTTTGACGGCGACAGGCACGCCATGGAGCGGCCCGCGTACGCGGTCCTGCATGATTTCGCGCTCACAGCGCCGCGCCTGTCGCACCGCCTGCTCTGCCATCACCGTCGCGTAGCATTTCAGCTTCGGCTGAAGACGCTCGATCCGTTCGAGCATGAAACGTGTCACCTCGACCGGTGAAAGTTTTCGCTTACCGATCTGCCTGCCAAGCTCTACGAGCCCCATGGATGCCAGGTCCGAATCCATCGCCATATCCCCCTCTAAATACCCGTTGTTTGATCACCCGCTGGCTAAATGCGTCGCGGTTGAGCTTGAACGGCCGCACCTGAATGCGAAGCAACCCGTTCGTCTCGTCGATCGCTTGGTTGATCTTGCGCCGAACCATCGTACGCCTGGAAAAAATAGTCGTTCGAGCGCCATTCAACAGACGAATACCATCCGTACCATTAGCAGCTATAGCGGGCCGGCGATGGGTTTCGTCAAGCTGTGCGAGACTCGCGTATCGACTGTTCGGCGAATGATACACTCGCGACATGTCAGCCTGCCAGAGGAGTCACGTTTTCGACAAATCCATGAAAGGCATGGCATTGATCACATGCCTGAAGAGCGTCGATTCATCACGCCGGAGGCGATCAGCACGAGTTGCATGGTCGGCTCGCCTGAGGACATCATCGATCAAATTCGCGAACTTGAGAGAACCGGCATCAAGGAAGTGAACATCATGCCGGCGGCGGATCATGCGCGTGATGCGTTTAAGGATTTTGCAGATAAGATACCCCCCTCATTTCGTTAGGGGGCAGAGATCAGGAAGGCCCGCTTTGCCTCAAGCGTGATCGGCGCCGATATTCGGACTTACGCTTGTTCGAGCTCGATCAAGGTGCCGCAGAAATCTTTAGGGTGCAGAAACAGGACGGGTTTATCGTGAGCGCCGTTCCTCGGTTCGCCATTCCCCAGGACGCGCGCGCCCGCAGAGACGAGTTGATCGCGGGCGCTGATGATATCGTCGACTTCGTAACACAGGTGATGGGTGCCCCCGTCGGGATTACGCTCGAGGAACTTCGCGACCGGCGAATCCTTGCCCAGTGGGTGCAAGAGCTCTATTTTCGTATTCGGAAGCTCGACGAATACGGTGGTAACACCGTGCGCCGGCAAGTCCACGGGTTTTGTTACTTGAGCACCGAGCGTATCACGATACACGGACGTGCCCGTTTCAAGATCCGGAACGACGATTGCGACGTGGTTCAATTTACCGATCATGTCTTTCTCTTACCTTAAAGCGAACCGATCATACGCGAATATTTACCACCGCCAAGGTCACCGATCGCCACGGTAAATTCGCAATAGTTTCTCCGCCGCTACGGTGGCAGGCATCTTACCCTGCATCACATCCTGCTCAAGTAACTCGACTTGATCCGCAACCTCCGGATGGCCGCGAACCTCGTCCAACAGGGACTCTGCAGCCTCCGACCACATCCAACTTCGCGCCTGCTCTGCGCGGCACGCGCCGACAGCACCGCGGGTACTCATTTCACGGTGAAATTCGCGGATCGTCGACCATACTTCAGCTATGTTAGCCCCGGTCAAGGCTGAGCAGGTCTGCACCGGCACCTTCCAGTCATCGTGCCGAGAACGCATGAATTGCAACGCACTCTGGTAATCAGCCGACGCTCGCCCGGCCGCCTGCTCCATTTCTCCATCGGCCTTGTTGACGACGATCAGATCAGCGAGCTCGATGATTCCGCGTTTGATCCCCTGTAATTCGTCACCACCGCCGGGGAGCAGCAGCAGCACGAACATGTCCGTCATGTCGGCCACGGCGGTTTCCGACTGCCCAACGCCGACCGTTTCCACAATGACGACATCGAAGCCGGCGGCCTCACACAACAATATCGCCTCGCGGGTTCGTCGCGTAACGCCGCCGAGCGTCTTGCCGGCCGGCGACGGCCGGATAAATGCCTCCTCGCGCGCCGTCAGCTCTGGCATTCGAGTCTTGTCACCGAGAATGGACCCACCGGATACCGTAGAGCTTGGGTCGACCGCCAAAACCGCAACCCGGTGACCTTCGCCGATGACGTGATTTCCTATTCGCTCGATGAACGTGGACTTGCCGACGCCGGGAACGCCCGAAATACCGACGCGAATAGTGTTATCACCCTCGGCGGAGAGATTTGCAAGCAAGGCGGTCGCCGCGGCACGGTGATCCGACCGCATCGACTCGACTAAGGTGATCGCGCGCGCGAGAGCGCGCCGGTCGCCGGCCTTCAGAGCCGCCACGAGCGCCTCGGTACTGGAACTCACCGATCGGTCCTCAACATTAGCGTAGTCGTTTCAGGCGAATTCGATAATCGGCTGGTCAACCGCCAGGCTTTCCCCTTCGCGCGCCAGAACCTTCTTTACCACGGCTTCACGCGCGGCATGGAGCACGTTCTCCATTTTCATCGCCTCGACAACCGCGATCTCCTGGCCCGCCTCGACGGTGCTGCCCTCCTTCACCAATACCCCGATTAGCAATCCCGGCATGGGTGAGATCAGGGAGTTCGACAGGTCCGGCGGTTCTTTTTCAATCATGAACCGACTGAGATCCGCCTCACGCGGCGTCAACACCCAGGCTGAAATGTCGGCGCCGGCGTAGCTCAACCGATACTTCCAGTCAGGCCTCTCTATCTGAATACACACCGGATCGCCATCGATATCCGCTTCAAACAGTGGCGCGCCGAACTGCCAATCGCCCGTCACGCGATAGGTCCGATCCCCGAATTCCACGTCGTGCCCGGCCTCTATCGGCGCGATGCGAACCGGATGAGGTGCGCCGTCGAGAAACACGATGCGCGCCACGTTATCCGACTTGCGTTTACGCCCTGGCATCTGCCCGTCAATACGAGCGGCGCGAGACATATAACGTTGGTGCAGCGATGCAACGGTGGCGACCAGCGGTGCGATATCCGTCGGCATGACATCGTCGCGCGAGAAACCGTCTGGATATTCTTCGGCGATGAACTCCGTGCTGAGACGCCCCGACACGAAGCGTTCGTGCGCCAATACGGCTCGCACGAAGGCGAGATTATGCCGCACCCCGCGAATGTAAAAGCGGTCGATCGCGTGCTGCATAGTGGCGATGGCCTCGTTACGGGTTTCACCGTAGGTCACCAACTTTGCGATCATGGGATCGTAGAAGGTCGATACTTCTCCACCTTCGTATACGCCGGCATCGACACGCACGTTCGGGGTTTCGTCTGGCGGCCGATAAGCCAACAGGCGACCCGTCGACGGCAGGAATTCGCGCAGCGGGTCTTCCGCGTAAACGCGCGCTTCAAGGGCCCAGCCGTTGAGCTGGACGTCTGTCTGCGCAAAGGGCAAGGTCTCACCGATTGCGACCCGGATCATCAATTCCACGAGGTCCATGCCGGTAACGAATTCCGTTACCGGATGCTCGACCTGCAAGCGGGTATTCATCTCCAGAAAATAAAAATTGCGGTCGGCATCGACGATAAACTCGACCGTCCCCGCCGAGGTGTAATCTACGGCCTTGGCCAGCGCCACGGCCTGCTCACCCATCGCCCTGCGGGTGGCGTCATCGAGAAAGGGCGAAGGCGCCTCTTCGATCACCTTCTGATGGCGTCTCTGAATCGAACATTCGCGCTCGCCGAGATAGACGATATTCCCATGGGTGTCGGCAATGATCTGGATTTCAATATGACGCGGCTGCTCGATGTATTTCTCGACGAAGACGCGGTCGTCGTCGAAGCTGGACCGCGCCTCGCTGGTGGCGCGCTCGAACCCGTCCCGGCATTCCTTGTCGTTGCGCGCGACGCGCAACCCCTTACCGCCGCCGCCTGCGCTTGCCTTTAGCATCACGGGATAAGAGATCTCGTTGGCTATCTTCACCGCCTCGATCGCGTCCTTCATCACGCCCGCGAATCCTGGAATCGTGCTGACGCCGGCTTTTTCTGCAAGGTTCTTCGAAGCAATTTTGTCGCCCATCGTCTCGATCGCTTGCGCGCCCGGGCCGATAAAGTCGATGCCAGCGGCTTCTAAGGCCGCGCGAAAATTCGCGTTCTCCGCCAGGAATCCGTACCCGGGGTGAACGGCTTCAGCACCCGTCGTTTGACACGCCTCGATGATCCGCTCGCTGAGGAGATAGCTCGCGGCCGACGCTGAACCACCGATGTGAACGGCTTCCTCGGCCATCTCGACATGGAGCGCGCCTCGATCCGCATCGGAATAGACGGCAACCGTCGAAATACCCATGCGTCGCGCGGTCTTGAACACGCGGCACGCTATTTCTCCCCGGTTGGCAACCAGAATTTTTTTGTACATTGTTTTCGGGCGATTTGGACTGCTGTCTGATCATTGGCCGCTCTAGAGCGGAATGTTGTCGTGTTTGCGCCAGGGGTTAGTCAGATCTTTGTTTCTGAGCATGGCAAATGAACGGCAGATATGCCGCCTGGTGTCGCGCGGCATGATGATATCGTCGATGAAACCGAGACGCCCTGCGATAAGCGGATTGGCGAACTTCTCGCGGTATTCTTCGGTGCGTCGCGCAATCTTTTCTGCGTCACCGATATCCTGACGAAAGATTATCTCCACGGCACCCTGAGGGCCCATCACCGCGATTTCGGCGCTCGGCCATGCGAGGTTGACGTCGCCGCGTAGATGTTTGGAACTCATGACGTCGTAGGCACCGCCATAGGCCTTGCGTGTGATCACCGTGACTTTGGGTATCGTGGCCTCGGCAAAGGCGAACAACAATTTAGCGCCGTGTTTGATGATGCCACCGTACTCCTGCACTGTTCCAGGCAAGAAACCGGGTACGTCGACAAAGGTCAGAATGGGGATATTAAAGGCGTCGCAAAAACGCACGAAACGTCCGGCCTTGACCGAGGAATTGATGTCCAGGCAGCCGGCGAGGACCATCGGCTGGTTGGCCACGACGCCGATGGTCGAACCTTCAAGACGGATGAAGCCGGTGACGATGTTCTTGGCGTAATCCGGCTGTAATTCAAAGAAGCTCGCTTCATCGGCGATCTTGACTACCAGTTCCTTGATGTCATACGGCTTGGCGGGGTCGTCCGGGACCAGTTTGTCCAAGGACGGTTCCTGCCGATCCGAAGGATCGGCGCAAGGCCATACCGGAGGTTTCTCACGGTTGTTGCACGGCAGGTAATTAATGAACTGCCGCAGCATCATCAGCGCATCGGTGTCGTTCTCAAAAGCACGATCGGCAACCCCGGATTTGCTCGAGTGGGTCGCTGCACCTCCGAGTTCTTCCGCCGTGACTTCCTCGTGGGTCACTGTCTTTACGACATCGGGGCCGGTGACAAACATGTAGGAGCTGTCCTCGACCATGAAGATAAAATCCGTCATCGCCGGGGAATACACCGCGCCACCGGCGCACGGCCCCATCACCATGGAGATCTGCGGCACCACACCCGAGGCCAGCACATTGCGCTGGAATACGTCGGCATAGCCGCCGAGCGAGGCAACCCCTTCCTGGATCCGCGCGCCGCCCGAGTCGTTCAGTCCGATCACGGGCGCGCCAACTTTCATCGCCTGATCCATGATCTTGCAGAGCTTGCGGGCGTGGGCGGCCGACAGGGATCCGCCGAAGACGGTAAAATCCTGGCTGAACAAGAAGACGAGCCGCCCGTTGACGGTGCCATAGCCAGTGACGACCCCGTCGCCCGGAATTGTTTTCTCTGCCATACCGAAGTCGTTGCAATCGTGCTCGACGAACATGTCCCATTCTTCAAAGCTGCCTTCGTCGAGCAGCAACTCAATGCGTTCGCGAGCCGTGAGCTTGCCCTTCGCATGCTGCGTGTCGATGCGCCGTTGGCCACCACCCTTACGCGCGGCGGCCCGCTTTTGTTCTATGTGTTTGATTATTTCGTGCATTGGTGTCGCGTTCTTATGTGGCGTTTTAGGTGATTAATGTCGCTGCAGGTTGCATCGCCACCCGCTCCCATCGGGCAGCGCATACCTAAAATATTCACCCGTCTCAGGAGCCGGGCATGGCTTGCTTGTGCGTTCGTTGTGAACGGATGAGTCCGAGCACTTGCTGGGCCGCTTTGGGGATGTTCGTACCGGGCCCGTAGATCGCGGCGACGCCCGCGGCGTACAAGTCGTCGTGATCTTGCGGTGGGATCACCCCGCCGCAAACTACGAGAATGTCGCCGGTGTCTTGCACATCCAAGGCCGCGATTAATTTCGGTACCAGCGCTCTGTGCCCGGCCGCTTGCGAGGATACGCCGATTACGTGCGCGTCATTTTCCAATGCTTGACGCGCGGCCTCTTCGGGGGTCTGAAAAAGCGGCCCGATGTCGACGTCAAAACCGATATCTGCGAACGCAGTCGCGATCACCTTCGCGCCGCGGTCATGCCCATCCTGCCCAAGCTTGACCACGAGCATGCGTGGCCGACGGCCCTCCGACCGGGCGAAATCTTCTACGTCCTGCTTAATACCCATGAATACCGCATCCGCCTCGTAGGCCGCGCCGTAAACACCGCTAACCGATCGTGTCACCGCCTGGTGTCGGCCCCACACTGCTTCCAAGGCATCGGATATCTCGCCTACCGTAGCACGTTCGCGCGCAGCGATGACCGCGAGTTCTAGGAGGTTCCCTTCACCATTGCGCGCGACGGAGGTCAAGGCTCGCAAGGTCGCCGCACACTTGTCCGCATCGCGCCCGCGGCGCACTTGGGCCAAACGTGCGATCTGGGTGTCGCTGACCGCCGTATGGTCGATCTCGCGGATATCGACCTCGGGTTCGTCATCTAGTTGATATTTGTTCACGCCGATGATCACTTCCTCGCCGCGGTCCACTCGCGCCTGTCGCTCAGCCGCCGATCGTTCGATCCGCAATTTCGGCATGCCCGACTCGACGGCCCTGGTCATGCCACCCAGTTCCTCGACCTCGCGGATCAGTTTCAATGCCTCGCTCGCGATGGACGCCGTCAAGGATTCAACGTAGTAGGAGCCCGCCAGCGGATCGACGACCTTGGTGATGCCGCTCTCCTGTTGCAGTATCAGTTGCGTATTACGCGCGATGCGGGAAGAAAATCGGGTTGGCAGTGCGAGCGCCTCGTCAAAGGAATTCGTGTGTAAGGACTGCGTGCCGCCGAATGCCCCTGCGAGGGCCTCGAGCGTCGTGCGGATCACATTGTTATACGGGTCTTGACTAGTGAGACTGACGCCGGAGGTCTGACAGTGGGTACGCAGCATTAGCGAGCGCGGGTCTTGCGGCTCGAACAGCTCCTGCATCAGCTTGCTCCAGAGCAATCGGGCGGCGCGTAGCTTTGCGATCTCCATGAAAAAATTCATACCGATACAAAAGAAGAAGGACAAGCGTGGCGCAAACTCGTCAACCTTCAAGCCAGTGTTCAAGGCGGCGCGCACGTATTCAATGCCGTCAGCAATCGTGAATGCGAGTTCCTGCACGCAGGTCGCGCCGGCTTCCTGCATGTGATAACCCGAGATTGAGATCGAGTTGTATTTGGGGATGTTGCGCGCGGTGTAGGCGATGATGTCGGCAACGATCCGCATCGACGGCGCCGGCGGATAGATATAGGTGTTACGCACCATGAATTCTTTGAGGATATCGTTTTGCAGGGTTCCGGACAGCGCTGCCTGCTCGACGCCCTGCTCCTCGGCGGCGACGATAAACATCGCCATTACGGGCAAGGCTGCACCATTCATGGTCATGGACACCGACATCTTGTCGAGCGGAATGTCGTCGAAGAGGATCTTCATGTCCTCGACGGAATCGATCGCGACGCCCGCCTTGCCCACATCGCCCGCGACGCGGGGATGATCGCTGTCATAGCCGCGATGGGTCGCAAGATCGAAGGCGACGGAGAGTCCCATCTGCCCCGCCGCGAGGTTGCGGCGGTAAAAGGCGTTGGAATCTTCCGCCGTCGAGAAACCGGCATATTGCCGGATCGTCCAGGGCCGGCCCGCATACATCGAGCCGCGCACCCCGCGCGTGAACGGGAAGAGCCCCGGCAGCGTGTCGGTATCACCCAGCGCCTCGAGATCGCCGGCCGTATAGAGCGGCTTGACGGCAATGCCTTCGGGTGTCGCCCAGGTGAGGCTGTCCGCCCGCTTGCCCTTCAACTCCTTCGCGACGAGCTTTTCCCATTCCTGAAGGTCGTGCCCCTGCCGCGCCATCGCTTGTCCTCTTCGATCGATCGTTCCCAAAGTGACCTATCGCGAGTGCCGCCGCCGCGCAAATGAGGGCGCGCTGCGGCGCACCGCCGGACCCTCGCGTTCATCTCTTTCTAAACGCCCTTGTGCCGCCCGACACCTTGACCGCAACCTCTTGGGCGTGAACGAAAACCGAAAGCGCGCCGCAAAGCGATTCGGACATGATCCGTTCCGTCCCCGTTCCCGCCCTTTGGGGAAAGCGTCGGAAAACCGACACGGCCCCTCGGTAACGACGGTTAACGCTTGCCAAGGCCCGCCCCGTTGCGGAAAGGTCCGCCCCGCATGAGCCTGTCACCCCATGACCGTCCGTCGGATCGCGAGGAGGCCCGCCGCGCCTCGCGCGTGACGGCGGTCCTTGGACCCACGAACACCGGCAAGACGCATTACGCGATCGAGCGCATGCTCGCGCAT
The DNA here is from genome assembly GCA_036339995.1 of Pseudomonadota bacterium. Lineage (GTDB taxonomy): Bacteria > Pseudomonadota > Gammaproteobacteria > JAYYZW01. The sequence continues at coordinate 858 of JAYYZW010000135.1, read as the reverse complement.
CGCAGTGGCATGATCGGCCTGCCGCTGCGCCTGCTCGCGCGCGAGATCTACGACCGCATCGTCCAGCAGAAGGGCGAGAGCGAGGTCGCCCTCATTACGGGCGAGGAAAAGATCGTTCCGCGCGGCGCGAACTACTGGGTCGCGACCGTTGAATCGATGCCGCTCGACGTCGAGGTCGAGTTTCTCGCGCTCGATGAAGTCCAGCTTTGCGCCGACCCCGAGCGCGGCCATGTCTTCACCGATCGCCTCCTGCGCGCGCGCGGCACGCACGAGACGGTGTTCCTCGGCGCCGAGACGATGCGCGGCGTCATCGCGCGGCTGGTGCCGCATGTGCGCGTGATGACGCGCTCGCGCTTCTCCGATCTGGCCTATATCGGCGAGCGCAAGGTGACGCGCCTGCCCCGCCGCACGGCGGTCGTCGCCTTCTCGGTCGATGCCGTCTACGAGATCGCCGAATTGATGCGCCGCGAGCGCGGCGGCGCCGCCGTCGTCATGGGCGCGCTCTCGCCGCGCACGCGCAATGCGCAGGTCGCGCTCTATCAATCGGGCGAGGTGGACTTCCTCGTCGCGACCGATGCGATCGGCATGGGCCTCAACATGGATGTCGATCACGTGGCCTTCGCCGCGCTCGATAAGTTCGACGGTCGCACGCAGCGCCCCTTGCGCGCGGATGAACTGGCGCAGATCGCGGGTCGCGCCGGCCGCTATCGCAATGACGGCACGTTCGGCGTCACCGCCGGCGCGGCAGGCATCGATCAGAACCTCATTGAGCAGATCGAGAACCACCGCTTCGATCCGATCCGCACGCTGCAATGGCGCAACGCCAATCTCGATTTCCAGAGCGCGGCATCGCTCATC
>JAYYZW010000134.1:0-24510 GCA_036339995.1 Pseudomonadota bacterium | reverse complement strand
CCGAGATCCGTTGCTGTCTGATTTACGACGGATTCGACTCCGGGTGAGTCGACGCCATTCGCGGTCGCCACGTAAGTGAGCGACTGACCTACCGTCAAATCATCGTAGAGCCCGAAGAAATCCGGCAGATAGCCGATCGATTCGTGGCTTCGACGCGGTTCTTCGATAACATCTACACCATTTACTGCGATCGAACCTGCCAGCGGCCGGTCCATGCCGGCGAGGCAGCGCATGAGCGTGGTCTTGCCCGCGCCGTTCGGGCCAACCAGGGCCGTGATAGTGTCGGCCTCGATCGAAAAACTAACCTCGTCCAGCGCACGCAGCCCGGGGTATTCGTAAATCAGGCCGGAAGTCTCAATCACGTCGATACAGTTGCTGGAAAGCCGCGCGGCGCCACCGTTTATGAAACCGGCGGCCGACAATCGACCGCGTGACAAGCGGGAGCCGATGTATCATGCACAGTGATGGTCCGATCCAGCGTTGACATATGCAGCTGGGTGCCGCATCGGTTCGATTTCAATCATGTAGGTGGTTCGAGCACGTTCGATTTACAGCAGGCAGCTGGATGGAGTGAGTATAAGGCCTTATGAAATCGAGAATTCATACCGCTTGGTATTCTGCATCGGTTTGTGTTGTTGGTATCTACATCGCATGGGGTACGGCCTCCGCCGCCGAAAGCCACGACATCGAAAAATATTGTGAAATCCATGCGGCGCCGATGGTGGCCGAGATGCAGGCTCAAAGCGATTCTCCATTGCAATCCGAAGAGCGTGCTCTCGTTCGCCAAACGGCGCTCAAATCATGCCTTGTACAGAACTTGCCCGCGCAACCCGTTACCGAGGCGGTCGGAGAATTAGCTCGGCAAACGGAGACATCAGCACCTTCGGGTATGGTCGAATCGGCAGGCGACGAGGGTTTCTGGGGTGCGCTCGAATCGATTCTCAACGGCTCCACCGAGCGCAGCAAAGGACACGATCGGCTGCGTCGACGCGGCCGTTATGGAGTCCTGATAGCCAGACGGAACGACGCGTGTTGGATTGGCCGATTACGACACACGGCTCGATCCTCGCTAAGCGCTGGGACGATTGGGCTGGAATATGAATGAGTGGCTGCGGATTGCGAGGCGCCGGGATATTGTTACCCGCTCGAGTAAGGTCGCCACGATAGTCGGTACCGTTCTGATCGCTATCAATTATGGTGATCGATTGATCACCGGAGATATTCTGTCCAATGAATGGGTGAAGATGCTGTTGACCTTCTGCGTTCCCTATTGCGTTTCAACCTACGCTTCAGTAAGTGCGGTGTTGTCCGCCAAATAGATATTTCGATCGATCAAGCGTGAAGACGACGTCACCAAATGCAGCAGATAATGATGACTAACACACGATATCAACGCATCGTGGAGATGCTGAACCGTCGTCAACCGGATCTGACGATGATCATGGACGGCGTGTACAAAACCCATAATCTCGCCGCCATCGCCCGCACCTGCGATGCCGTAGGGATCGGATGGATTCACGCGGTCAGTCCCGACGGGCATCTTCATCTGGGACATAAACGCGCCAGCGGCACGGAGAAATGGGTAGCGGTCGCTTCGCATGCGAACATCGAAGACGCCTATCGACATCTCAAACGCGAGGGTTTCACCATCGTCGCGGCCGTCCTCCGCGCCGACGCGCTAGAATTCGATCAGATTGACTATACGCGGCCGACCGCGATCGCGGTCGGCAACGAACTCGACGGCTTGTCGAGGGAAGCGCTCGACGGCGCCGACGCCTGCGTTCGTATCCCCGTCCAGGGTGCAGTCAAATCGTTGAATGTGTCGGTCGCGACCGCGTTGATCCTGTACGAAGCCATGCGCCAGAGGCGAGCTGTCGGATTTTACGAGCGGCGCCGTATCAGCTACGAGGATTTCACCCGCCTGGCTTTTGAGTGGACGCATCCGCTGGTTGCCGCGTATTGCCGCCGAAAAGGCTTGAGTTATCCACCACTCGACGATCACGGCGATCTCGCCCAGACAATCGGGGATAATCGGTCGGGCAGTGTGGGCGAATTTCTCGCGCGGACGGACGATTGAATGGCTTTAACCTAAGAACCCCCTGAATCCTATTGAGATATCCGGGTTAAAGATTCGAGGTCGAAGCCTGCTAAACTGATCGGGAACCTGAAACGACACTGATGCCCAGCCCTTTCACTTGCGATTCCGGGCGATCGAAACGATGCCGAAATACGAATATTTTTGCGAGGCCAACGGTGAAACCGTAACTGTCAAACACGGTATGGATTTCGTCATCAGAAATTGGGGCGAACTCTGCTTTGCTTCGCAAAGACCCCTGGCCGAGACCGATTTTGACGCTCCCGTCAGAAAGCTCATGTCCGCCGTCGCCATATCCTTCCCGACCGGAAACTCCACATACAAAAACACCGGATTCACCAAGCTCGTCAAACGCGACGAGGGCGTGTACGAAAACGTCACGGCAACGGGGGACGAGCACCGATACATGATCGCGGGCAGACCGGAGACTCTGCCGCACCTGCACAAGAAGATCGGGGACTAATGAGGCATTAAGGGATCTCTGAATAAGTCATGGCACATCTGCTTTGCCCATGAAATCGCGGAGCCTTACGTTACGAACCTTGCTAATAGTCCCCGCTATTGCCTGCGATTCGTGCCTTGATCTGCACCATTTCATGAACAATTCAGACGCACCATGACTTATTCAGAGATTCCCTAGTAACGAAAGGGCGTCTTGCTATTTCAACCCGAGAATCAACAAACATTCTCAACTTACGATCATTCTGATTTTTTCATTCTGCGGCATGCGATAAAATCGGCGGAGTTCGTTGATGAACGACGGTTCTCGATGCTGTCGAGGGAACCGACGGCTCAGACCGTCGCAGTATTTCGCAGCGTAATGATTGGCAGCGCGGTAGCGCGCTTCGTCCTGTTTGTTTAACTCGTTATCGAAGCTTACGTTCATGAACAGGGCTTCGTGAAACGACTCTACTGCGCTATATGCGCCTTGATTGAACAGCAGCGTCGTGGCGGTTACGAACTTATCGACTTCGGCCTGAAGTTCGAGCTCGAGTTGGGTTACGGATTTTTCGTAAACCGCGTTCCAAAGCACGTAATTGAAATGACTAACGCCTTCCAGTGCGATTAAAAAATCGTTCAGATTGTTGGCGGTAAGCCGCTCGCAAGGATCTTCATCGGCCAGCGCATTCAAGATATCTTGATCAATATATATTGAGATATCGAGACATCCGTCGAACTGTCGCAATAACAGCTGCTCGCGCTTTTGTTGCCCTGAAGTATCGGCGGCCAGGGACGCTGCGAGCCGGGCGTCAGTCACGAGGAAGTCCATGATGCAATGCTCTACCGGCGTTTCGTAAAGCGCGGACAATTGGTGCTGAAGGCGAGTCAACAGCATGTCGGTCTTTTCCTAATGAACGGCCGACGGGTTCATGGTCAGGGGTTGAATGCCGTTACGAATGAGCTGCCGTCGCGCACGGTCGCTGCCGGTCTTTAGCCAGATTTCGTAGGCGCTTAATACGTCACTGTTCGATTTGAGACCGCTCATCTCCCCTATTTCGCCGAGCAGATCCACCAGCACCGCGAACTTTTGGCATAGGTCATCGCACAATTCAGCGGTCAGAAACCGGTCGGTTCCTGCCGGCATCGAAGCGTGGAGAGCGCCGTAGGCGGCCTCACCCATGCCGATGTAATAGTCGATGTCGACGACGCGGCGGCGAAGAATGTCGGTGAAAAGGCCGCCGATGAACAACGCGATGTCACCGAGCTTCTGCAGTGCGCGAATGCGGTGGTCGGGTAAGGGCGCGCTGATCGCCTCGGCGTAGATCAACGCCATTGGTTTGATATGCCGGCCGTCGTCGGATACGGCATTGAGCGCGCGCGAATCACAATATTCGGTCAGAAGATTGACGACGTAGACGAAAGTCGTATTGCCGAGTTCGACTTCCTGGTTATGAGTGGCTGTTTCCAGCGCATCACGAAAGTGCTCGCGAACGCTCATGGACGTGATCAAACTTAGGTCGGTGGTGCTCACGGTACAAGCTCCTGACTCGATTTCAGCTCTCCTGGAACCTTTTGCGGCTTCGCCGCCCGAATTCCTTCAGCTCGTTCGACCAATTTGATCCAATTATCGTGCCATGAGATCTTTAAACAATTACAAACCCTAAGTGACTGAAATTAAGAGATCATGTAGCAGTCTCAGGGAGGGCTGCTAAACAATATGTCCTGCGGGGGCGACAGACGTGCCGTAAATGGGCAGAAATCGCCGCGCGTGGTCGCACGCCAATATGTGGGCGAGCCGTTTTCCAAACGGTAAAAAAAAGAACCCCGCTTGAGCGGGGTTCTAAACGAGAAAGGTCCGGGTGAAACTGGCTTACATCATGCCACCCATGCCACCCATACCGCCCATGCCGCCGCCCATGTCGGGCATTGATGGTCCCGCACCACCCTCTTCCTTAGGCGCCTCGGCCACCATGGCTTCGGTCGTCAGGATGAGCGATGAAACGGACGCGGCGTTCTGTAAGGCGATTCGCACGACCATGGTCGGATCGAGAATACCCATTTCGATCATGTTGCCGAATACGCCGGTCTGGGCGTTATAACCGTCGTCGCCGGATCCGTCCATGACCTTGGCGCAGATCACGGAAGGTTCATCACCCGAATTGGCGACGATCTGGCGGATCGGTTCTTCGAGTGCGCGCGCCAGGATGTTGGCGCCAGTCTGCTGGTCGTCGTTGGTGACCTTGACCTTCGCGGCCTTGGCCTGGACCCGCAGCAGGGCAACGCCGCCGCCGGCGACCACGCCCTCTTCGACCGCCGCGCGAGTCGAATGCAGCGCATCCTCGACACGTGCTTTCTTCTCCTTCATCTCGACTTCCGTCGCCGCGCCGACCTTGATGACGGCAACGCCGCCGGCCAGCTTCGCAACGCGCTCTTGCAGTTTTTCACGGTCGTAATCGGAGGTGGTCTCTTCGATCTGAGCTCGGATCTGGTTGACCCGCGATTCGATCGCTTTCTGATCGCCTGCGCCGTCGATGATCGTCGTGTTCTCCTTCGTGATCTGGATCTTCTTGGCGCTGCCGAGATCGTCCAGGCTCGCCTTCTCCAGGCTCAAACCGACTTCTTCGGATATGACCGTGCCGCCTGTCAGGATGGCGATGTCTTCAAGCATCGATTTGCGGCGATCACCAAAGCCCGGGGCCTTGACCGCGGCGACCTTGACGATGCCGCGCAGGTTGTTGACCACAAGGGTCGCCAGCGCCTCGCCCTCGACGTCCTCGGAGACGATCAGCAAGGTCTTGCCCGATTTAGCGACGCTTTCCAGTATCGGCAGCAGGTCACGGATGTTGGAAACCTTCTTGTCGTGCAGGAGAACCAGCGGCTCTTCCAGTTCGACGTTCATCGTTTCCTGGTTATTGATGAAGTAAGGCGAGAGGTAGCCGCGATCGAACTGCATGCCTTCGACGATCTCCAATTCGTTTTCGAGACCTGAGCCCTCTTCGACGGTGATGACGCCTTCTTTACCAACCTTGTCCATCGATTCGGCGATTATGTCGCCGATCGCGGTATCGGAATTGGCTGAAATAGAGCCGACTTGCGCGACCGCTTTGCTATCGGTACAAGGCGTCGAGATCTTCTCGAGTTCGGCGACGGCTACCAGCACGGCCTTGTCGATGCCGCGCTTGATGTCCATCGGGTTGACGCCGGCCGCAACGGCTTTCAGGCCCTCACGGACGATTGCCTGCGCCAGTACGGTCGCCGTGGTCGTGCCGTCGCCGGCAACGTCTGAAGTCTTCGAAGCGACTTCCTTGACCATCTGGGCGCCCATGTTCTCGAACTTGTCTTCGAGTTCGATTTCCTTGGCGACGGATACGCCGTCCTTGGTGACCGTCGGCGCGCCGAAGGTCCTCTCGATGATGACGTTACGGCCCTTCGGGCCTAGGGTTTGCTTAACGGCGTTAGCCAGAATGTTGACGCCTGCAGTCAGGCGTTGGCGGGCGTCGTCGGAAAAACGGACTTCTTTAGCCATTTTTAGTAATCCTCTTAAATCTTTTGCTTAGCCGCAGTTTCAGTCGAATACAGCCATGATGTCGTCTTCGCGCATGACGAGGAGTTCCTCGTCGTCGACTTTGACTTCGGTCCCGGAATATTTTCCGAAAAGAATCTTGTCGCCGACTTTCAGGTCGAGTGCGCGTTGTTCACCGTTTTCCAGTATCTTTCCGTTACCCACGGCCACGACCTCGCCCTTGATGGGCTTTTCGGCGGCGGAGTCGGGGATCACGATACCGCCGGGCGAGGTCTTTTCCTCATCCCAGCGCTTAACGATGACTCGATCGTGTAGGGGTCGAATCTTCATACCTTATTCTCTCCTCAAACGATAATTTAACTATTTGATTTTAATGAAGTTGATTGAATGCTATTAGCACTCTCCTTTGAGTAGTGCCAGGAATATAGCGGCGAATTCATGAATGTCAAGCGCCGACGGCCGATAAATCGAGTGGTGGTGCCAGCGGGCGCCGTGGAAGTGCGCGCCCGCGGACGTAGAATAGCCCTGGGAAATTACTTTCCAGCCGTTTCGGAGGCCCCGTGTTCAAGATGTACGAATCGTTGTCTAAGCTAAGCGCCGCGCTGCTCGTGGCGGCGGCCCTGGGGCCACTGGCAGCCCATGCAGTCGGCCAACACCAGTTCGCGAACTACCGTGTAACGGTCGCACCGGATGCTCAATCAGTGTTGTCCGATGCAGATTACCAGGTCACCGTGGAGAACGAGGAACTGCTGCTGTCGCGCCTGACTGCATCTTACACGGGCACGCTGTCAAACAGTTTCGTTGCAGATTTGAACGAGGACGGCGGATTCGAAGTGGTGGTGACCTTCAGTCATCCGGACGGCCATTTAACCAAGATCCACGTTTATAGCTGGAAAGAACATCTCCTGCAGCCCATGCGCGTTGCCGATCTGGACGATTCGCAGAAACTCGGTTATCGCGGTAACGACGAATTCGCGATCCGGAACGGCCAGCTCATACGCATGTTCCAGATCTACGAAGAAATGAACGGCAACTGGTCGCCGACGGCGTCCCGCCGTCAATTACGCTATTCTTTTAAAAGCGAGCGGTGGACTGACGAGTAGGTGCGCACTGATTGACCACGCCGGAGCAGTGAATTGGAGTTCGCAAGAACAGGTGAAAACACATAAGTCGCTAATCGGCAACCAATCGGGTAACGGCGCGAGCGGTGAGCACACATGTCTTCGTTGACGAACACCCTCGACCAATCGATCGATAAAGTGCTAAATGGTATCTCGCCGCGGCCAAGCAGGGATATCCCGCCGCGCAGTACAACATCGCTTACATGTATCGCGCCGGCAAGGGCTTGCCGCAGGACGACACGGAAGCCTTGAAGTGGTTTCTGGAAGCGGCCGGGAACGGGCACGCCTCGGCGCAGTACAGTCTTGGTTACATGTACCGCTCCGGCAAGGGCGTTACGCGCGACGTCGAGGAAGCCGTCCGCTGGTATCACATAGCCGCAGACCAGGGACACCCGGAAGCACGTGCCGATCTCGTGACCCTTTCGCCGGACGGTTGAACCGTTTCCGGAATTACCTAGATCTCGATGGTGTCGGGTTGTCCGGCTTGCGGCGGTACCTCTGGTGGCGGTTTGAGCGAATCTTCCAATTGCCTGGTAAATTCCTTGAGGCGCTCGCGTAGCTCTGGAACGCGTTGTTTTATTTCCTCTTCGATGCGTAAGAGCTCCCTCTCGATATCGGGCAGCACTTCTTTCATTTCTTCCACCGATTTATCGATGCCGTTCTTGAGGGCGCCTCCGAAGGCTTCGATCTGATCGATTATCTGGGCGAGATTGCTTTGAAGTGAAATGCTCTGGATCGTTCCGGAATAATCCACGCGCCACCGTTCGTTCTCGCGCACCAGCAGGGTTTTGATCCTGAGCGCTACGGGTTTGTCCGCTCCGAGCGTAATGCGAGTTTCGATCGAAGTCGCGTCACCGTCGATAACCACGCGTCCCAATTCGAAAGACTCGACGGGCATGATCGCGGGATCGTCGGTGAGAGTATCTTGATCCTGGGCTCGCACGTAACGTCGGATCTTCGCCGGATGCTGGGTCATGACGGCGTGCCAGAAACGATCCGCGACGTCCTGCGGCGGCAGCGGCCGGGCGCATCCTGGAATCGTCGCAAAAAGCGCGAGAAAAACGAATAGGAGCCTGTATGACATTAGGATGACTCTACTCTCTATGCCATACAGGCTTTTAGGGCGCGCATCACGCAAAAGTTCCTGATCTTGTCCGAAGGTTTCGAAAAATTAATCGACACCACCGTGCGGCCGCCGTAAAACCATACGTTAGCGGGATCAGGCCTCGCTATCAATTGCCGTCGGACCGCTGAACATGGCGCGCTCCGGCGCGAGAACCTTGCCCATGCGCATGATGCGTTGCCAGTTCTCGTCGCCGATGTCAGCGCGATGTAACAGGTGAATCTCGTCGATGATTCTGACGAAATCCTCGACGCGCTCGTTGAGATAATAGATCTCGACGAGGAGGAGTTTCGCGCGATGGTTGCCGTGCGTGCGACCACGTCTAGCAAAAGCTTTTCCGCTTCCGAATAGTATCCGTGCGCGATCCTCGATTCGATTTCTTCAATGGATACGACTACGCCCGTCCGCTCAATCGCATCGCGGCTCTCGGTGGAATCGGGCTCATGCTTTTCTGCGATCCGGCGTTTCATTTCGTCCTCGAGTTGCAAGCGCTTCTCGGCCTTGAGATCTTCGTCCGCAGTCAGTTCGGCGCGTTGCGAGTCTCGTCGGCGCAGATAGGCCCGGCCAGCGAGCGACGCTTTCGCGATCAAGGTGACTAAGAGTACAAGACCGAGTACGGTCAAAGCGAACTTGCCCAGTGAGCCACCGTCCAAGACCGGTTCACCCGCGTCGGTTTTTTGTGGCTTAACGACACTGATATCGTCGTCAATCGCTATCGATGACGCCGGTGTCGCGGGAACGGCCGCAAGCGCCGGGGCTTCGGTCGGCGGCGAGGCGGCGGGCTGCTGCAAAGCGTAGCTTAGCGCTGCAGTCGCTCATTAACGCGAATCTGTTCACGTTTTTACGAATTTTGACTTGAATTGACAAAAGAGCTGGTTACAGCTCGGCAGGGTCCGGTCAGAGGTTCCCTAACTTGACCTTCGCGATCCGGTGTTGCGGTTGAACTATCGATCAATGAAGCCAGATTCTTTCGACAAGGCCTATTTCCAGCGGTTTTATTTCGATGCAGGGACCCGCGTGGCCGACCCGTCATATTTCGATCGCCTGGCCGGGTTCATCGGCGCCTATCTTACATTTCTGGACTGTCCGGTCGATAGCATTCTGGATGCCGGCTGCGGACCGGGCCTGTTGCATCGCGAGTTGCGCCGGGCGTTTCCGGGTGTCCGTATCGACGGTATCGACGTCAGTGAGTACGTGTGCAAACGGTACGGATGGCAATGTTGCTCAATCGAAGACTACGTGCATGAAGGGGGTTTCGATCTCGTCGTTTGTCATGACGTCCTCCAGTATCTCGATCGCCCCGCAGCGATACAGGCACTCGAGAGGCTCGCCAGCCTGACCGGTGTTGCGCTCTACTTCGGCGTACTCACCCGCGAAGACTGGATAAGCAACTGCAACCAGAACCGTACCGATGGCGACGTTTACCTGCGGTCGAGCGCCTGGTATCGACGTCAGTTATCGAAGGAATTCCGAAATGCGGGCGGTGGTGTGTATGTGAAACGCGACGCCGAGGTCGTGATGTATGCCCTTGAGCACCTCGCCTGAGCTTACGGAACCTCTGAATAAGTCATGGAGCGTCTGAATTGTTCAGAGGTTCCTTAGGTCTCTCGATTATTTTTGAGACTGCAAGCTTGCGATCTTTAACCCGCTGTCTCTGTCGCCATTTCAATGAAGCGCAGCGCAAGCCCATTATTGCACCAGCGTTTTCCGGTCGGCTGGGGACCGTCGTCGAATATATGTCCTTGGTGACCGCCACACTTAACACAGTGATACTCCGTACGAGGCCAGATCAGTTTGAAATCCGTTTTCGTGGCCAGATGACCGGGGATAATCGTGAAGAAGCTCGGCCAACCGGTGCGGCTGTCGTATTTCATTTCGGAAGTAAAAAGCGGCAGATTACACGCCTGGCAGACAAACAGGCCCGGGCGCTTCTCGTCGTTCAGCGCGCTTGAATACGACCGTTCGGTGTCTTCCTCGAATAACACCCGATAAGCCGCTTTCGGCAGCTCCCGCCGCCAATCCTCAAGCGGCCTGTCCAGGCTCGGTTCCGCTCGGACCGGCTCGAAGCCGATCGGATGAAAGTCGCGCCAGCGGCGCTGCATTTCCTTGATGGATTCCGGGGTCGTCCGCGCGTCGGCGTCGAGAAAGGCGAGCGGGAACAGCGGTAGCGCGATTCCTAACCCGGTGACTTTGAGAATCTGTCTTCGGTTCATGGCTCCTGACCTCGCGTTCAGGTGACGTCGCAACGACCGTGCTCGATGGTAACTGGGATGCGCGTCGAGGAAAGAAGTTCCACTGTTGAGTCAGCCGTCGAGATAGGCCGCAACAAACTCCTCGAACGATATCGAATCCTCGGATTCCAGTCGACGCTGTTCTTCGTGTGACTTCACGGCGAGCCGTTCAAACCTGGCTTTGAGGTCGCTGTCGGGAGGCAGTGCGGCGAAGTGGGATCGGTGAGCGGCAGAGAGTTCGGCGGAGTAATGGTGAAATGGTTGATCGGCGTCGGCCAAGGCCTTCAGGATCCTGGTCGACGGCAGCAGCTCCGGATCCTCGATAACGGCAATTTGGCGTTCGCGCGCTTTTTCGTATTTCCGCGATTCATCATCGAAATCGAGAAACTCGCAAATGGGCTGCATGCGATTGCAGATTTCGAGGCTCCAGTCACGAAGTTTACGTCGTGAACCGTTATAGGCCAATTCGAGGCCGGGCGTTCGGCCACGCAGGGCTACCGTGAGTTCGTTGTATTCCATTGCCCGCAACTCGCCTTCTGACAGCGCGACGCTCCCTTCAAGAAGACAGAAGATCAGGAATGCTTCGAGAAAGTACAACTGTTCGATTTCGACGCCGATGGGACTTGTACTGGCAACGTCAAGCGCGCGGACTTCGACGTATTCGACGCCCCGTTCGTCCAATGCGGACGTCGGCCGCTCCCCGGCGCGGGTAGTCCGCTTGGGACGAACGAAGCTGTAATACTCGTTCTCTATCTGAAGCAGATTGGTACTGAGCTGAATCTGTTTCGCGCCGTCGCTGACGCCGATGGCCTCGTATTCCGGGTAGGGCGTCTTGATGGCGCTGCGGAGGCTGGCGACGTAACCTTCGAGATCGTCATAAGAGACGATCAGCGCGGATTGGTTCTTGTTCTTGTAGCCGATGTCGCTCATTCGCAATGACGTTGCATGGGGGAGGTAGTAGGTCCCGTGCGTGAACGCCTTGAATCGCGTCGTGCGCCCGGCGAGAAAGGATTTACACACGGCGGGCGAGTTGCCGAACAGGAACGGTATCATCCATCCCAGTCGCTTGAAATTTCTGATGAGAGCAAAATAGTTGTCGTCAATAAAACCCTGCAGGGATCCAGCGCGATCTTCATCATCCTGAAACATCGGCCAGAACTCGACGGGCAGCGAATAATTGAAATGTACGCCCGAAATGGCCTGCATGCGGCGACCGTAGCGGTAATCCAGGCCGACGCGGTAGACGTGTTTCATCCGCCCGATATTCGAACTCCCGTATTCGGCGATCGGAATCGAGTTGTCGTCGGAAACCGCGCACGGCATACTCGACGCCCACAGCATTTCATCCGCCGGCAGGTCCTGGTAGATGAAGCGGTGAACGCCTTCCAGGAATCCGGTCGCCTCCGCGGTATCGGAGAAGGGCGGCGTGATCAGTTCGGGCAGCGATTCCGAATAATCGGTCGTGATATACGGATGGGTGAGCGGTGAACCCCATGCGTGGGGGTGCGGCGTCTGGGCAATTTCACCGTCGTCCGTGATCCGAAGGCTTTCCTTTTCGAGGCCTTTTTTTCCGCCACGCAGCAGCTTCGCGGTTCCGGACGATATCAGTCGTTCGAGGCGCTGTTCTAATAATCTTCGCATCGGATCGGAAATCGGAATGGTTGCTGGCGAACGCCGTTCGTGGCGGAGTAGCAAGTATACCAGCGTCGGCCTCGACCACAGGGTTTCTCCAGCGCGCGATTGCGCACGCGCAATTCAAAGCCGGTAGAATCACGATCGCCTGTCGGAGACAGGATACGAGACGAACCGATCGGTTGAACGGCGACATGCATTCACTTTTCAAAAATCCGCTGACAGATAACGGCTCCAACAGGGTTGAGCGACGATGATTTATGAGACACCGACATTCAGCCCGGGCGGCGATCGCTATATGCTGATCGAATTCGGCGACGAAATGAATCTCGATTTGAACTTCCTGGGACAGGGCCTGGCGGAAGCGCTCGACGGCGGCACGATACCCGGGGTCATCGAGACCGCTCCGTGTTTTGCGACGACGCTCATTCACTACGAGCCCGAGATCATTGCCTACGTGGATCTGAAACAAGAGGTGTCGCGGCTGTTCGACTCGCTCGGGCCGAGCGAGGATATCGAGATGGACAGCCGCCTGTTCTATTTTCAGACCCTTTATCTCGATCCCTGGAGCAGGGAATGCATCAACGATTACCGTGAGAAGATCAATCCGGACAAAGAACAGGATCCAGAGTTTATCGCCAGGGTCAACGGCCTCGAAGACGTCAGCCAATTCGTTCGGGTACATTCCGGGACTGAATACTGGGCGGCCAGCCTCGGTTTCTGGCCCGGGCTCGCGTTTCTCATGCCGCTCGATCCGCGCTGTCGACTGACCGTGCCCAAATACAATCCGCCGCGCACCTGGACGCCCCAGGGCACGGTGTCCATGGGCGGTATGTCGACGGCCATCTACCCGGTCGCGAGCCCGGGCGGCTATCAGCTGTTCGGTCGCACGCCCGTCCCGATCTGGGATCGCGATCGGAAATTCGAGGAATTCAACGGCGAATTGTGCATCTTCCGGCCCGGTGACCGCCTCAAGTTCGTAACGTGCTCGATGGAGGAGTACGAGGAAGTTGACCGCAAGGTGCAAGAGGGCACCTATAAGTACAACATCGTCGAATACCAACGATTCTCCGTACGCAAGTACAAGGAATGGGTCGGCAAGCTCGATTTGAGCAAGCGATTCTGACGGGTGATTAAAGGAACCCCTGAATAAGTTATGGTGCGGGTGAATGGTGCATGAAATCGTGCAGAGCAAGGCACGAATCGCAGGTAATAGCAGGGACTATTGGCAAGATTCGTAACGTAAGGCTCCGCGATTTGAGGCGCAAGGCAAGTGCGCCATAACTTATTCAGAGGTTTCTTAAATGCTGGAAGTCATCAAACCCGGTCTGGAGACATCCGTACAGGACTGGCCCGGACGCATCGGTTACTGGAATCAGGGATTCCCGCCCTCCGGGCCGATGGATTCATGGTCGTTTCGCTTGGCCAACGTCCTGGTCGACAATGCGCCGGGGGATGCCGGGCTCGAATGCCAGTTCATCGGTCCAATACTGAAATTCCAACGCGACGCCATCATCGCGCTGACCGGGGCTGACATGCAGGCGAAGATCGACGGTCAGGCTTGTGCGACCTGGGAGAGTATCACGGTCAAGGCCGGGCAGACGCTGGAGATGACGTTCGCCGCGACCGGCGCACGTGGATACATTGCGATCGCCGGCGGCATCGCGACCGAACCCCTGCTCGGCGCGCGGGCCACTTTTCACAAGGCCGGGGTCGGCGGTATGGAGGGGTATGCACTCAAAGCCGGGCAGGTGGTTCCCGCCGGCGAAGGCCGGGGCAAGCCAGGACGCCGGGTCAAGAAAGCCGCGCGGCCGGTCATCCGGACCGACCTTCGTTGGGAGATCGAGGCAGTTCCCGGACCCAACGACGATTGGATAGATGAAGCCGGACATCTACGATTTCTGAGCGCGGACTGGAAGCTCTCTTCGAAAAGCGATCGCACGGGTTTTCGTCTCGACGGGCCCGATTGGACGTTTACCGACAAGGCCCACAACAAGCTGCCGGAACACGGCGATGAACCGTCTAACATCCTCGATCAGGGTTACCCGCTCGGCGCAATCAACCTCGCCGGACAAACCCCGATCATTCTCGTCAACGACGGGCCGAGCATGGGGGGATTCATCAATCCCTATACGGTTCCGCAATGCGCGTTCTGGAAGTTGGCACAGGCGAGACCGGGGGAGATCCTGAACTTCAAATCGGTGACCGTCGAACAGGCGCAGCAGGCTGCGGCGGATATCAAGGCGCTGTGTACCGAGGCTAGCATCGAGGGTTCGTAGATTGGTGCAGGAAGTAAGTTTGCAATCAGCGGGCAACATGTGGAAGGTCCTGGTCAAACCCGGCGACGCCGTAAAGGCGGGAGACACCCTTTTCATCATGGAAATCATGAAAATGGAGGTTCCACACGACGCGCCCGCCGACGGCGTGGTCAGGGCGGTGCATGTCACCGAGGGCACCGAGGGTCTCGATGCGGGCATGGTCGCGGTGGAGATCGATTAGCGCGGGTTCGCAGGATTTTTTTCAGTATCGGCACCAACCGGTCGCCAGCAAATACGTATGCTTCTTACGAAGAAAACGTTTCCGAGGGAACGTCCTGCAGGCTGCCGTGTTGTTCACGGAGCTGCGTGACACCATGATGCCGGCGGGGCTTGGCTGGCCTCGGCGCTCTTTCGTGTCCTCGCGCCGGTTGGCAAGCTGCTGGGGTACCGGTCGCGTTACTCGAAGTACCGCGAGCTCGGATGCGGGCCGTGGCTTATCATAGATAAACCGAGCCGGCGGCATTTGGATCAATCCGTCGGCTCGAGCCCGCTCTGCGCCATCGCGACGGCGCGGAAGATGGCACGGCCCTTGTTCATGGTTTCTTCCCATTCGAGCTGCGGTACGGAATCCGCCACGATTCCGCATCCTGCTTGGATATAGAGCCGGCCCTCTTTCATGACGGCGGTGCGTATCGCGATCGCGGTATCCATGTTGCCGTTCCAGGAGAGATAACCGACCGCACCGCCATACACGCCCCGTTTGACCGGTTCGAGTTCGTCGATGATCTCCATCGCTCGAATTTTTGGTGCACCCGAGAGCGTTCCGACCGGAAGTGTCGCGCGCAAAACGTCCATGGCGGTCTTGCCGGCCTGCAAGGCACCTTCTACGTTGGATGAAATATGCATGACGTGCGAGTAGCGCTCGATCACCATCTTTTCAGTAACCCGCACGCTACCCGTTTCAGAGACCCGCCCGATGTCATTACGGCCGAGATCGATGAGCATCAGGTGTTCGGCCCGTTCCTTCGGATCGGAGAGCAGTTCCCGCTCCAGGGCTAGATCTTCCTCGGGCGAGCGCCCGCGTGGACGCGTACCGGCCAGCGGCCGCGTCGTCACCAGGCCGTCCTCCAGCCTGACCAGGATTTCCGGCGATGATCCGACCACGTGAAAGTCACCCAGATCCAGGTAGAACAGATACGGTGAGGGGTTCAAGTGCCGCAACGCCCGGTAAACATGGAGCGGAGGGACGTCGAGATCGATGGACAATCGTTGCGCCAGGACGACCTGCATGACGTCACCGTCGATGATGTACTGCTTGACCCGCTCGACCGCACGCATGAACGCCTCGCTGCCGAATTCCGAATCGAAATCCGCTTCATCCGCTGCCTCCTTTCCCCGGACATCGGGAAAGGCCGGCACCGGCGCTTTGAGACGTTGAGCGAATTCTTCGAGTTTCCGTGTAGCGCATTCGAGGGCGATCCGGTCATCGGCATCGACGTACTTGACCAGCAGCAATTCGCCTCTCAGGTTGTCGAAAATGACGAATTCATCAGCTTGAAGCAAAAAGATATCGGGCGTATTCAGAGGATCGGGCGGGCTCGTATCGCGCAGCCGCGGCTCGACGAACCGGACCGCGTCATAGCCGAAGTAGCCGACGAGGCCGCCGCAGAATCTGGGCAGGTCTTCGCTAGGTGGGACAGTAAAGCGAGCGTGATAAGCCTCGATGAAAGCGAGCGGATCCTCGACCGTCATTTCTTCGAGCGCACGCTCCCCCTCGCTCACGGTGACGCGACTTCCACGAACGACGATCGTGCGCGTCGCGGGCAGGCCGATGATGGAATAACGGCCCCATTTTTCGCCGCCTTCGACCGATTCGAGGAGGAAGGAGTGCCTGCCGCGGGCGAGTTTCGCATAAACGCTGAGCGGCGTGTCGAGATCGGCCAGCACGCGCCGCGTCACGGGCACGCGCTTGTATTCCGCACCCCGCAGTTCGTTTATTCGTTTACGTTCAGCTTCCATAATCTGCAAGCTCCCAAGTCTGCGTCCCCGTCTTCAAAAACGGGCTGTCGGCGCTTTCCACACGTTTCAGTCGCACAAGGCCCACGTCTTTTGCATACCATTCGGTGACGCGAACCAAGACCGAGGCCTGCGAATTTCCTCGATCGGTACCGATGACGGCGCGTCCTTCGCTTTCGACGCGGATGCAATCATCGAAATATCCGGCTTCCACTCGGACGGAAGCATCGTTCGCCGCGATGGTTTTTTCGATTTCTACAGGATAGCGGCGTACGACGACGCGATCGGTGCGGGCGAACGTTCGACTTTCGATCAAGCCCAGGGTAGTTGACACGCGCCATTTGCGGCCTGGTTCCAGCGTATCCGGTAGTACCACCCGCGTACTTACTTCACGCACGATGCCCGTCATACCCGGCCGGCGGCTCGCTATGCGCTCGACACCGTCTCCTTTGTAGCGGAGGTAGTCGAGCGAGGTGATTTGAGCGGACTGGAGAAAGACGTCCCGACTGTCGAGTACGCCTTTACCGGAATTCACGACGACGTAGCGGCTGTCGCGGCGCTCGTCCAAAATCGTTTCGCTGATTTCGTAATACCACCAACGCGAATGTTCGAGGGGGAAGTACGACGAACTCGAAGAGGAACAGCCCGCCATGAACGCTGCGGCGGAAAAAGATGAACACAGCGCGAGCAACTGCAGGCGCGATAAGCGTGGGGGACGATTTGGTACAGGCCAAGCCTTCATGGTCTCGTCAGAATGGAGATAAAGCCTCTTCGGGCATTTTCACCTCACGCCGACGAAAAGGGAATGTTCGTCGCACTCTCGGCAGCGAGTTCGGGAGTGCCGGACGGATCGAGCGTCTTCCCCAGAGTTAAGACAGACGGGCGTAGGAGTCAGTCCTTGACCGATGAGCCAACAGACGGTTAAAGATCCAAGTTTTTCAAAACTCGATGAAGGGCAAAAGCTTGTGTCGAAGGGGCCGTCCTTGGCCAAGGGGGTCCTTGGTGCGGGGGGAATCTGTCCTGTGATGATTTCGAACGCGTTCGGTATCAGGTGCTCAAGCTGCGGTCGTTGGTGTAAAAAATACCTCTGAGTTCGTGACGTTCGTCGAGCTCCAGCCGTAGAAGGACTCGCGCGCCGATTACGCGCGCCCGGCTGAAGACTTCGTCGGCGGTCCCGAAGGGGATGTACTCGCCGTTTAAATCTTGATATCCGACGTACCGCGAGGACTCGATCAATGGCTGTAAGGCGTTCATGGTCAGCTCCGTGGCTTTTCTGGCGTTACGGTGGGTAAAGCAACAAGCGTTCCATTCCACTCAGATTCGCTGAAATCCGGTCCATAAGTGAGAACCCGTTAAAACTTTGGCGGGCAAATTGTGATGGGTTTCGCACCGCGCGGACGAAAGGGAACAGGGCTGGTCCGGGTCGGTGTCACCGCGTGGCGACGGCCCGGGAGAATTATTGCATTGCAGCAATCAGTCGGATTTTTGACGCAGCGAACCGATGATGGCGATCGCCAGATTGGGAAGAAGCGCCACCAGGCCAGGGTGAAAGCCGTAGACCTTGCCCCCGATGACGAAGGACAGGTCGCCAAAGGCCAGGGTCAACGCGATCACAACGCCCGCCACGAGTCCCGCGAAAACGGGGCCACCGAGCAAGCCTCGCCAACGCAAACTGAGCATGAAAGCGGGGGTGAGCTGGATCAGCAAATCGAGCTTGCGATCCATCAGCGCGACCAGGGAGGCCTTTTCGCGCAGCAGCAGTGCCATCCCAATCAGAACGACGATGATGAACCAAGAGAACGCTTTGCCGAGACGCGTCAGCGTTTCCTGCGAAGCACTCGGCAACAGATTTTCGGCACAGACATCCTTGGTCAGCATCGAGGAGATCGACAAAAGCGCCGAATCCGCGGTCGACATCATGGCGGCGAGCACAGCCGACAGGGTAACGACGACCAGGCCGTAACCGAGGGCGGACTGGAGCTGAATCTCGCGCAGCACACGCCCGAAGATCTGATCGGCGGAAGCACCTTCGAGGCCCGGGATGTAGGCGAGCGCCATGATCCCGGCCACCAGGGAAATGATCATCGTCGGTAAGGGCATGAACGCCATGACCGAGAGGCTCAGGCGCAAGGCCCTGGACGAGCGCGCCGCGTAGATGCGCTGTATCGCCTGTGGGTAGAGACAGATGCCGAAGCCCACGGTGAGGATGTAACTCAGCCATTCGCGACAGCGAGCCGCGTCGGGCGGCAGAGCTTTGCGCGTACCGCCGGCCATATCGGCCTGCATGATGATGCGCGTGGCCTGTTCCAGCGGTCCGAACCGCTCAAGCAGCATGACGAGCAAGAGCACGAAGCCGACCGCGAGAACGCCGCCTTGAATCGCGTCGGTCCACGCCACGGCCCGCATACCACCCAGCGTGCCGTAAATTACCATGATGAGAGCGAGGACGATGACACCGCCGGTATAGGCGATGGCGCCATCGTCGTTGGCCAGCCCCTGCATGGCCCGGCCCATGGCCATCAATTGTGCGAGCAGGAAATTGCACAGAACAACGATCATGATTACCGTGACAAAAAGCGTGAGCGCCTTGTTATGAAATCGATCCTGAATGTAATCGCCGGGCGTCAAGTAGCCGCGTTCACGCGCCAGCCGATGCAGTTTCGGCGCAAAGATCAGATAGCAGATCACGACGGTGGTCATGAAATGTAGGCTCGTTATCCACGCATAGCCGATCCGGTAGGTGGCACCGGTGAATGCGAAAAAGGTATTACCGCTGTACTGCGTGGCAAAAAGTGTCAGAAAAAGCACGGTAAAACCGAAGCCCCTTCCCGCCAGATAAAAATCCTGCAGTGTGTCTTCGCGCCGCGCACGCCGCGCGATCCAGCCTATGACCAATAACGAAAGCAGATAAAGCGAAATGAATGCCCAGGCCCCCGGCCCGAGCGGAACGAGATTACCCATCGTCCATATCGCTTTCACCCGGCCACGGACGGCGCAAGATATACGCGGTCAGACAGGATGCAAGAAACGACACCACGATCGCGATGACGACCCACGCCGGCATTCCGAACAGGAGCGCGTGATTGTCGCCCGGGTAGTACCAGGGTACTGCCGCGACAAGAAGCAAAACGTATAAAAAGGGTGCGAAGCGGCGCACAATCTTAGGGAACCTCTGAATAAGTCATGGTGGGTCTGAATTGTTCATGCACAGTGCAGATCAAGGCACCAATCGCAGGCCATAGCGGGGACTATTGGCAAGGTTCGTAACGTAAGGCTCCGCGATTTCATGGGTGAGGCAGATGTGCCATGACTTATTCAGAGGTTCTTTAGGCTACACTGGGTCCGGATTCCGGTTCAGTCGGCCCGCGGCCGTTTTGCGAAGGGCTTAGCGAGCGGTTCGCCGGCGAAAACACCCTGCCCCGACCGGCGGACGCTTTTTCAATAGGCTTCAATCAAGGTTTCGCCGTTCAGGTAGTACATCATTGCCAACACGGGATCGGGAAACTTCTGCAGGAAGTTGCAGGGCTCGGTCACGGCGCCAAAGCTGCCGGTCGCGCCCGCTTCGATCCAACCGAAAATGCTCATCTGCGAGCCTCCGATCAAAATGCCGCCGTCGGACGTCAAATGGTCCGCGAGCGCGCCGGGCAGAAATTCGAGGCGATTGAGGTACGGTACGCTTTTCGCGCCCGTGAAAAAGAACATGACGTCGAACAGGCGTGGAAAGTCGTCCGATTCTATGACCCGTACTGGAAACCGGTCTGAAACATTTCTCACCGCAGTCGCATAATGCGACGCGTCGAGGCCGCATACCTCGAGCGGCAGGACAAGCAGCAGCGTTATTCGGATACAGGCGCGGCCGTACACGTGCCGGATTTAAGCAACCTCTGAACAATTCAGGCGTGCCATGACTTATTCAGAGGTTGCCTAAATACCTATTCCGAAATGAGAGACAGATTTATCTTCGCCCGCAAGCGGGCTTCTACGAAGTCGCAGATGTAGGAGCCCGCTTGCGGGCGATTCAAGCCTTCTTTCGATGGCGGCAAACGTCGTATTATTCGAAACACCAAATTAGTGCGCCTTTTTCAAGGCTTTCATGGCGCGATCGAGTCCGTCGATCGGCAACGGGTACATTTGATCGGACAGCAGCTCCTTGGCCATGCCAATGGAAGGGATGTGTCCCCAGAATTCTTCGGGTTGCGGATTCAGCCATATGGCGTACGGGTAGACGGCCATCAACCGGGCCATCCAGGTAGCGCCGGCTTCTTCGTTCCAATGCTCTACGCTGCCTCCGACAGCCATGATTTCATACGGGCTCATAGTCGCATCGCCGACGAATACGAGTTTGTGATCCGCGCTGTAAGTATGCATCACCTGCGCCGTGGGAATCCTCACGTTAGCGCGCAAATTATTGTCCCGCCAGACCGTCTCATAAATGAAATTGTGGAAATAGAAATATTCGAGGTGCTTGAATTCGGCGCGGGCCGCTGAGAACAGTTCCTCGCAGATTCGAACGTAGGGGTCCATGGAACCGCCGACATCGAGAAACAGCAAAATTTTTACGGCGTTGTGCCTTTCCGGCACCATCTTGATATCGAGCAGCCCCGCGTTTCGCGCAGTCGAGCGGATCGTATCGTAGAGATCGAGTTCTTCTTGAGCGCCCTCGCGGGCGAACCGTCGTAATTGACGTAGCGCCAGCTTGATGTTTCGTGTCCCCAGTTCGACCGTGTCGTCGAGGTTGCGGTAATCGCGTCGATCCCACACCTTGACCGCTCGTCCGTGGCGGCCTTCTTCCTGCCCGATGCGGATCCCTTCGGGATTGTAGCCGTAAGCACCAAAGGGAGACGTGCCGCCGGTACCGATCATCTTGTTCCCGCCGTGATGTTCTTTCTTTTGTTCTTCGAGGCGCTCCCGCAGGGCTTCCATGAGCTTGTCCCAGCCTCCCAAGGCCTCTATCTGCGCCTTTTCCTCGTCGGTCAGATCAAGTTCTTTCTTTTTGCGCAGCCATTCCAGGGGTATTTCCCCGATGAATTCATCGAAAATCGTTTCCTGTCCCCGAAAGTGATCGCCGAACACCTGATCGAAGCGGTCGAAATATCGTTCGTCCTTGACCAGCGTCGTTCGCGCGAGGTAGTAGAAATCGTTGACGCTGAAACCGGCGACACGCGCATCCAATGCGCCCATCAAGGTCAGATATTCGGTAATGGAAACCGGAATCTGGACTTTTCTCAGTTTGTGAAAGAGCTCAATTAGCACCGGTGCGTCTCGACATGAAGACCAGCCGTTCGAAAAGATGCATATCCTGCTCGTTCTTAAGCAGGGCGCCGTATAGCTTCGGCATGGCCTTACGAGAATCCTTTTCGCGCAGGGCTTCCGGCGGAATATCTTCCGCTACCAGGAGCTTTATCCAATCGAGCAGCTCCGATGTTGATGGCTTCTTTTTCAAGCCTGGAATTTCTCGCAACTCGAAAAAGCATTCGAGGGCTTCCGACAGAAGACGCTTCTTGATGTCGGGGAAATGCACTTTGACGATCGCGTCCATTGTCTCGTGATCCGGAAAGGCGATGTAGTGGAAAAAGCAGCGTCTCAGGAAAGCGTCCGGTAACTCCTTTTCGTTGTTGCTGGTAATGATGATGATCGGACGGTGCTGGGCCTTGACGACATTCTTGGTTTCATAGACGAAAAATTCCATCCGGTCGAGTTCTTGCAGCAGATCGTTGGGAAATTCGATGTCGGCCTTGTCGATTTCGTCGATCAGGAGTACCGGTTTAGTACTGGATTCGAACGCTTCCCAAAGTTTGCCCTTGACGATGTAATTCGAAATATCGTGGACTGCCTCCTCGCCGAGCTGCGAATCACGCAACCGGGCTACCGCATCGTATTCATATAAACCCTGTGCCGCTTTCATCGTCGATTTGATATGCCACTCGATCAGCGGCCGCTCGAGAGCTTTCGCGACTTCCTCGGCGAGCATGGTTTTCCCGGTGCCGGGTTCACCCTTGACGAGCAGCGGGCGCTCCAGCGTGACGGCGGCGTTCACTGCCATCATGAGGTCTTCAGTTACGATGTATGTATCGGTACCGGTAAATCGCTGGTCGGACATGTCAATCCCGTAAGTTGAAAATTGCGGTCATTGTAAAACATGGATGGGCGCTTGAATCAATCCACGCGTAATAGTGTCTCAAGGGTGACGGGAGCGCTGCTACTCGCAGTGACCACGGGATTATTGGCACCCTCTGCCCCAGCCGATTTCGAGTCCGGGCTGGCAGCATTCAAGGCCGGGGATCACGGTGATGCTTTCGCCGAATTCCAGGAGCCAGCCGCCGCCGGTCACGCGTACTCACAATTCTATACAGGCCTCGCGTATCAAAAAGGGTGGGGCGTAATCGCCAAGCTTGAAAAAGCGGCTACGTGGTACGAACGCGCTGCGGAGCAGGGCCATGCAAAGGCGCAGCACAACTTGGGCCTGCTGTATTTGCATGGGCGTGGCATCCAAAAGGATGTTGATCGGGCGCGCACCTGGTTAACGCGGGCCGCGCGACAGGGCGACGGCCGATCTGCTCACCAATTAGGCCTGATCCATTATCGCGGGCAGGGAGTTTCCAGGGATTTCGCAAAAGCCCGCGAGTGGTGGCTAAGTGGCGTGGAGCGCGGCGAGCTTCATTCGGCGTACAACCTCGGTATCCTTCATCGTCGCGGCCAAGGTGTATCCATAGATATTGTAGAGAGTCTCAAATGGTGGAGGTTCGCGGCGGAGCGAGGCCTGCCGGTCGCTCAGAATGCGTTGGGCGCGGCGTACATGAATGCGGAAGGTGTCCCCTTCGATCTGGCGGAAGCATGGGCCTGGTTCAGTCTGGCCGTCGAAGGTGGCCTGGAAATCGCGATATCAAATTCGGAACTGGTCAAATCGAGCATGACTGAAATCCAGGTCACCGAAAGCGTGATTCGTTTGGAGATTTTGCGAGATTGCACGAAACAATGGAAAGCCGGCCACGAAAATTAATAAACCTCTGAATAAGTCACGGTGCATGTGAATGCTGCATGAAATCGTGCAGAGCAAGGCACGAATCGCGAGTAATAGCGGGAACTATTGGTAAGATTTGTAACGTAAGGCTCCGCGATTTCAGGCGCAAGGCACGTGTGCCATGACTTATTCAGAGGTTTATTAAACAAATGTTAAATGCTCCAAGCTGTGACGGACGTCAAATAAATTCATCGTCACATTCTATGAGCCCGCAATAAATGTGATGAAAGTCCTGCGTTTCGCGCGGTCCTTGTGTGCTTTTCGGACTAATAGCGATTTAATCTGCGAGGACTAAATCATGGCTAAGCCGAGCGTAGAAAGGCCAGTTGGCGGAAACGATCTCGTATGGTAGCTCGTCGAAAAACTCGACGAGTCACGGCGATACCCCCGAATTCCCCTGGACATCAAGGTTGCACTCAAGACGGACGGCGGCGCGAAGTTTTCAGCGAACGTCATCAATATTTCACCCGACGGATTACAGATTCGCTGCACCGTAGAAACAGCGCGCCTATTGCATCCGAACGGCGGAAAAATCGAGCCCAAAAATAGCCCATTTGCCAACGTGGCCTTAGCGCTGCCGGTGGAAGACGGGATTCGTACGCTGGCGGCGCGGTGCCAGATGCTCTACCTGACCACCGTCAATACGGAACCACGCTGCGTCGTCGGACTGCGTTTCGTTAAGATGGACTTACAGACAGAGCGAATCGTCAACGAGTTCTTTTCGCATTAGCTTGCGACGGATGCCGGCGACTACGCTGCCGCCTAGGCCGCCTTTAAAAGACCTTAATAATTTCGGCTTCCCGAAGGGGAGAGCCTTCACTCTCCGCTGAGTTTTGCCTCGATTTCCTCGAGTAGGGATTTGTCGTGATTGATGGATTCGGCTTGCGCGGCCGCCGCTCGCGCCTTGATCCGTTCCACCATTTCTTTTTGCCTCGACGGGACTTCGCGCTGGAGAGTAGATTCCTGAAACCGGTCCTGATCGTCCACCCAGTCGGTCAATTCCTTTTTTACCAGCATGTTTATTTCATTGGCGGTATCGTAAGGCCGCT
>JAYYZW010000133.1:0-6877 GCA_036339995.1 Pseudomonadota bacterium | reverse complement strand
GAATCCACGCATGTGTCGTGCCGCGGGCGAGGTCGCCGACGGCTTTCACGTGCATCCCATGCATTCGGCGCCTTATCTGACCGATGTCGTGAAACCGGCCTTGAACGAAGGCGCGAAAATTAGCGGACGCGAGGTCGACGATCTGGAACTCTATTCTCCGGTGTTCGTTATTACCGGAGAAACACAGGAGGAAACGGACGCCATGGAACGAACCGTGCGCCAGCAGCTTGCGTTCTACGGGTCGACGCCGAGCTACGCTGCGGTACTCGAGTATCACGGGTTGGGCGAGCTTTCTAAAAAGCTGAACAAACTCATGCGTGAAGGCGACACGGAAGCCATGAGCGCGGCGGTGCCGGAATCACTGGTCGAGCACGTCGCGATTATCGCCAAGCCCGGTGACGTCGGGGCACGGATTCGGGAACGCTACGAAGGCATTCTCGATCGTGTTTCCTTGTACATGGCGATGGGTGGCGACGGTGCGTTCAACCGCTGGAACGAGTTAATCGAGGCGATCCACGCGTAATAGAAGTCGTGCGAGCATGCGCTCGTCCCAACTCGGTCGATTGTTTCCTGAAAACGCGCGGCGGCCTCTAGGGATAGAATGCATACGCGCCATCGCCGCGCCTGAGGACTTCAAGCTCGCATGAACATGCCGCACGCCACAACTCCGTTACAACGGCGTGTAATGGCCATGGTCGGCGCCAACGCGTTTGCGAACGCGCTGCTCGTTTCAACTGTCAACATCGCGCTGCCAGCCATCGCCACCGATCTCGCGATCGACGCGACCCTGTTGAACTGGATCCCGCTGATTTTCCTCGCGGCATCCGCGACATTCATCCTGCCGTTTGCGCGCCTTGCAGATCGGCTCGGACGCAAACGGGTGTGCCTCGCCGGTATTGTCGGCGTCATGCTTGCCTCTATCCTGGCAGCGATCGCGTCGTCCGCCGAAATTTTGCTTGCCATGCGGCTGCTGCAGGGTATCTGCGCGGCGGGCGGCTTCGTTACGGTTATTTCGATCGTCTCTTCGGCCTTGCCGATCCACATGCGCGGGCGAGGATTCGGCGTCATCGCCTCGACGATGTATCTCGGTTTGACGGTTGGGCCGCTGCTAGGCGGTTTCGTGGTCGATCATTACGGCTGGCGCTGGACGTTCCTCATCCAGATACCGTTCTCGGCGTTTGCGCTCGGCATCGGCTGGTTTTGCATCCGCGACGAATGGTTTGGCGCGGCCTACGGATCTTTCGATTTCGCCGGTGCGTTCATTTATGGCGTGGCGATCTTTGCGCTCGCCTATGGTGTCGCATTTTTACCATCCGTCGCGGGCCTTGCATCAATTGCCTTCAGCCTTACAGCCATCGCCGGTTTCCTCGCGTTGGAGACGCGACTCAAAGAACCGTTGCTCAACGTACGCCTTTTTCGAACCCACCGGACCTTTGCCTATTCCTGCGCCGCGGCGTTTCTGATGTATGCGGCGACCTTTTCCAACGTCGTTTTGATGAGCCTCTATCTGCAGTATCTCAAGGGGATGAGCGCCCAGGTAGCGGGCCTGGTCATGACCGCGCAACCGCTGGCGATTGCGATGGGGGCTCCGATTGCGGGCCGCCTATCCGATCGTTTCGAGC
Source organism: Pseudomonadota bacterium (assembly GCA_036339995.1). Classification (GTDB taxonomy): domain Bacteria; phylum Pseudomonadota; class Gammaproteobacteria; genus JAYYZW01. The sequence continues at coordinate 5,255 of JAYYZW010000133.1, read as the reverse complement.
CGCGCTTCGTGGCATCCGCGGGCATTGCTTTGACAGGCCTGGGCCTCGTTATGCTGGCACTGATCGGATCCGCGACCGGGCTCGCGTACATCGTTGCAAGTCTCGTGGTGTCGGGCATCGGCTTTGCTCTATTTGCGCCCGTCAATGCCAATGCGGTGATGAGTTCGGTCGAACCTGCGCATTACGGTACGGCGTCCGGCGCGCACGCCAGCATGCGCGTGATCGGTCAGATGATCTCGATGATCGTCGTCACTTTGATCTTCGCGCTGGTCATAGGACGGGTGCAGATCACGCCCGCGAGCTACGCTGCGCTCGGCCAAAGCATCAGCCTGAGTTTCGGGGTCATGGCGTTATTGTGCGTCCCTGCCGGCTACTTTTCGTTTTATCGGGGAAACATCCGGAATCACGGCAACGCGGACAAGACACCGATCACCTGACCAGCGGGTTGCGCCGGCGGTGGGAATCATGGTGCCATGGCTGCTTTGACGCCGTGGTCGGGCGACCGCGCCGGTTCAGAGGACGAGTTCGATCACCGCACGGCGCTGGTAACGGCCCGACAGCCGTGCAAAGAAATCGCCCAAGCGCATCTGCCATCCATATTTGCGCCGTAAGACGGCGTAGACTTCTTGCTTTAGTCGCGCATCCTCAATAAATCGGGCGCGGGCATCGATCCAGTCTCCACGGATCTTACCGCGCAGGTCGCTAGCCGCGCCCGGCCGTTCGCCCGTATGCGCTTGACCTTGCCCGCCTGTCCGGCACTGAAGTAATAATAATGGGCGCCCGATTACCCGATCCATACGGGTGTGCGGGCTTTACACCCATCCTTGCGATAGGTCGCAAGGAAGACGTAGGCTCCGCGTGCGGGGTCGAATGATAGTGTGTCCGTCGGTTGGCGCTTTAATCGTCGAGGTGAAAGCCACCTTCGGCGACGTAATGGGTGTCCCCGTAGAGGCTGATGCGCGCGATGGTGTAACTCCCTGCGGCGAAGTTCATTTTTGCTGACCGGCCGAGTCCTGCGACTTACTGGGTATGAGCGATCACGTCGCGCAACCAGCGGTTAGCGCTGTCAGAGTCGGTGCTCTTGTGCCAGCAAGCATAGATTTCCGCCGGGGGGATGTCGAAGGGTAGCTTCAAGACCGTCAGATCGTAGGCTTCAGCGAGCGACCGCGGGATACTGGCGAGGAGGTTGGTCTTCGCCACAATGTGAGGGAGCCCGAGGTGATGCTGCGTACGTGCGGTGATCCTGCGCTGTTTGCCCAGACGACGCAGCGCAAAATCGACCTGGCCGAGACCACGCCGACGGCTGGAAGCGTGAGCGTGTCCGAGTGACAGGTACTGCTTCAGCGTTAGTCGGCGGCGAATGACCGGGTGGTCTCGGCGTGCGGCGCAAACGTAGGGGTCTTCCATGACTTTCAGCGAAATGATCTGTGGATCAGACAAAGGCAGAGCGTCCAGTGCGAGGTCGACCTGACCGGAGGCGAGGTCATGCACAACCGACGAGCGCTCCAACTGAATGATCTCGGTTAACACGCCCGGGGCGATCGCACCGACGCGTTCCAACATTTTAGGCATCAGCAGTGCCACGTTGAGATCACCAGCTAGAATACGAAACCGGCGATCGGAGTTTGCGGCATCGAACACATCGGCCGTATCGACGCTTTCAGTGAGCAGTCGCAGAGCTTTGCGTACGTCGCCCGCGATCGTGTCGGCTAGGGGTGTGGGCGTCATACCGCTCGCGTTACGCACGAACAAGGGGTCGCTGTAGGTACCGCGTAAGCGCGCAAGGGCATTGCTGACTGCCGGCTGGGTTATGTGCAGTACTTCGCCGGCGCGCGTGAGGCTGCCCTCCTCGTGGATTGCGTGGAAGACACGAAAGAGATTGAGATCGATACCGCTGCGGGCCATGGTCATGTCCTCATCACACCGGGCGCACCCAGTCACGCCCGAGGAATCCTAAAACTATCATTAGAATTAATATTTATACATCATTAATATAAATTTTCATAATTATATATTTCCGACTAGCATCGCTTCATCAGCAACCGGATCCGGAGGCCCAACATGCTCGATTTTCAACCGACTGAAGAAATCCTCGAGATCACCACGCGCATGCGTGAATTCGTCGATCGAGAGCTTCTACCGCTGGAGCCAAAGATGATGGAGGAAGGCTTTGGCGCGGTCCTGCCCGAGCTCGAGGAAAAGCGCGCCCAGGTTAAGGCGCTTGGACTTTGGGCACCCAACCATCCGCAGGATTACGGCGGCATGGGACTGGACCTGGTCGACCACGGGCTGGTTTCGGAGGTCCTCGGCCGTACGCCCATGGGTCATTACACCTTCGGTTGCAATGCGCCGGATGCCGGTAATATCGAAACCGTGCAACTGTTCGGAAGCGCGGAACAGAAAGCGGCATGGCTGCCACGCATGGTGGGGGGTGAGCGCACGTGCTTCATCATGACCGAACGCAATAATTCCGGCGCAAACCCGCTGTTCCTCGAGACTACTGCCGTACGCGACGGCGACGAGTGGGTCATCAACGGTTCCAAGTGGTTCATCACCGGTGCCGAGGGCGCGATGATGGGTCTCGCGATGGTCACGACTGATGCGGACGCTGCACCACATGATCGCCAGAGCATCATCATCGTGCCGGCCGAAACACCCGGGTATGTCATCGAGAAGAGCACCCCGATCATGGGTCATCCGGGCGCCAGCATCATGGGCCACTGTGAAATCCGATTCGACGAGTGCCGTGTGCCGTTGACGAATCTGCTGGGTGAAGAGGGTCTGGCCTTTCGCATGGCGCAGGCGCGGCTCGGGCCGGGCCGCATCCATCACTGCATGCGCTGGCTCGGCATCTGTTCGCGCTCGCTGGATATGATGGTGGAGCGCGCCGCGAGCCGCGTGATCGGGGCCAACGATCGCCGGCTGGCCGATAGCGATATGATCAAGGGCTGGATCGCCGAATGCGCCGCTGAAATCGACGCGTCACGCTGGCTTACCCTGTACTGCGCCTGGCGTATCGAAAAGGTTGGCACCAAAGAGGCGCGCAACGACATTTCCAAGATCAAATATCATGTGGCGGATGTGCTCATGAAAGTGGTCGATCGGGCGATTCAGGTCCACGGCGCGCTCGGGATCACCGATTACACGGTGCTCAGTCATTTTTATCGCGAGGATCGCGGGTCCCGCATTTACGACGGGCCGGACGAGGTGCACAAGCTGGCCGTGGCGCGGCGGATCCTCAAAGACCAAGCGGCCTGAGGAGCGGGCTGTTTTCGACGTAAACGAGGGGAAATCGAATGGCGCGGGATCATTTTGACCTCAGCGGGAAGATCGCCGTCGTCGCCGGGGCTAGCCGGGGCATCGGTGCCGAGATCGCGAAGATCCTCGGAGAATACGGGGCTCACGTCATCGCCTGCAGCCGAGATGCGGCGCGCTGCGGTGAAACGGTCGAGGCGATCGCGGCGACGGGTGGCAGCGCCGAAGCGCAGACCTGCCATATCGGCAGGCTCGAACAGATCGAAGCCCTGTTCGACGGCATTGACGCGACCCACGGCCGCATCGATATCCTGGTCAACAACGCAGCAGCGAATCCGTATTACGGGCATATCCTCGATACCGATGTCGGTGCCTTCGAGAAAACGGTGGAGATCAACCTGCGAGGGTATTTCTTCATGTCGATCGCCGCCGGCCGGCGCATGAAGGCGCAGGGTACCGGTGCCATCGTCAACGTTGCTTCGGCCGCGGCACTATCGCCCGGCGATAAGCAGGGCGTTTATTCGATTACCAAGGCCGGCATCGTCAACATGAGCAAGGCCTTTGCACGCGAGTGCGGTCCGCTCGGCATTCGCGTGAATACGCTGGTCCCGGGCCTGACACGTACGCGGTTCGCACAGGCCCTTCACGACGACGAGGAATTCATGGCCGCGATGATGCCGCACACGCCGCTTGCCCGCGGTGCGCAACCACAAGAGATGGCCGCCGCCGTGCTATACCTGGTATCGGACGCGGCGTCCTATACCACCGGCAGCTCGATCGTCGTCGACGGCGGTTATCTTGCATGAATCAATGATGTAATAGGGGGCATTCGGCTTTATTTGCTTTTAACAAATAGGAATGTCCCCTATTTTGCGCCCGGTGCGTAACAGTTGAGCATCGCTATCGAATCTTTCGCTCATGAGCCTGCTACTCAATCCCCGTGACGTCGAATTTGTTTTGTATGAGCTGCTCGATACCGAAGCGCTGGTGCAGACCGAACGCTATGCAGCCCACGACCGGGAGACCTTCAACGGCATCCTCGACGCGGCCCGCAGGTTGGCCGAGGAGAAATTTGCGCCAAACGCGGCCAAGGTCGACGCCAATGAGCCGACGTTTGACGGCGAATGCGTCCACCACATTCCTGAAATTCACGAAGCTGTCGCTGCCTACATAAAAAGCGGGTTCATGGGCGTGATGGCCGAGGCGGACTCGGGAGGCATGCAACTCCCCTGGACCGTCGCGCAGGCAGCCTGTGCGTACTTTTCGTCCGCGGACATCTCGGCGAATGCCTATGCCTTGCTGACCCAGGCGTCGATCAATCTATTGACCGAGTTTGGATCCGAAGATCAGAAAAAGCGCTATATGGAACCGATGATCGAGGGACGCTTCTTCGGGACCATGTGCCTGTCGGAGCCGCAGGCCGGTTCGTCCTTGTCCGACATCCAAGTACGCGCGCAACGAACGGACGGCGACCATTTCCTGATCAGCGGGACGAAGATGTGGATCTCCGCCGGCGAACACGAACTGTCCGAAAATATCGTTCATCTCGTGCTCGCAAAGATCCCGGATGGCCCGCCGGGCGTAAAGGGTATCTCACTGTTTGTCGTGCCGCGCTATCGCGTCGACGACGACGGCAGCCTCGGGGAGCGCAACAACGTCGTGCTCGGCGGGCTCAATCACAAGATGGGCTTTCGCGGTACCACGAACACGGTGCTCAACTTCGGTGAAAGCGGGGATTGCCACGGGTGGCTGGTCGGCGAAGAAAACCGCGGCCTGTTCTGCATGTTCCACATGATGAACGAGGCGCGCGTCGGCATTGGACTCGGTGCGATGACGCTCGGCTATACGGGCTACCTGCATTCCCTGCAATATGCGCGTGAGCGACCCCAGGGCAGACATCCGCGGGACAAGGATCCGACCAGCCCACAGGTACCGATCATCCAGCACGCCGAAATCAAGCGACTGCTGATGGCGCAGAAGAGCGCTGCTGAAGGATCGCT
>JAYYZW010000132.1:0-4069 GCA_036339995.1 Pseudomonadota bacterium | reverse complement strand
TGATCTGCGCGATCTCCTGCGTGGCGCCGTGGTTCGGGCGTTCCGCACTAGTGTGGCTGATCAACGCGGGCTCGGTGGGCGTTATCGTCGCCTATGCTGCGGTTGCACTCGCGTTTATCGTACTCAGGCGTCAGCAACCCGATCTCGAGCGCCCTTATCGTGTACCGTTCGGGCCGGTCTGCGGCTGGCTCGCTTTTGCCTTTGCCTGCGCCATCGCGACGCTTTATCTACCCTGGAGCCCGGCCGCATTGCTGTGGCCCCAGGAGTGGATGATCTGCGGCCTGTGGGCATTGGGTGGCGCGGTCATGTATCTGCGTACGCGCATGATCGGTGCGCATGCGGCCGGATAAATAAGCTTACTGCACATAATCGATCAGCGTGTCAGTTAAGGGACACAGTGAAAACAGATGTCACCCACTGAATGAAGCCAAATATTGTTGATCAACAGGCCCGCCTAATGAGATATCCGGATTTGTCCCTCGGTTAGAATAGCGCGATGTGGAAACTTATCTTTATACGCAAGGGCGACGGACCGCATCGACTCATAGCTGAGGCGACGCCTTGAGCGGACCGGTTATCGCAGCCCGCGGCATGGTCGCGACCAGCCAGAAGCTGGCCACCGATGTCGGGGTCGCATTGCTCGAGCGCGGCGGCAGCGCGGTCGACGCCGCGATCGGCGCCAACGCCATGTTGAGTCTCTGCGAACCCTTCATGTGCGGGCCCGGTGGTGATCTATTTGCCATTGTGTGGGATCCGGCAACGCGGAAACTGCACGGCCTGAATGCCAGCGGCCGCAGCCCGCGCGCCCAAAGCCTTACTGAACTCAAGACGCGGCTCGGCGGTGATCAGGCGATCCCCGTCAACGGCGTTCATTCGATCACCGTGCCGGGCGCCGTGAGGGGCTGGGCGGCGCTGCACGAACGCTTCGGCTGCTTAAACCTGGGCGACATCTTCGCGCCGGTAATCGAATATGCCGCAGCGGGTGTCAAGATCGGCCCGGCCACCGCAGCCTGGTGGCACAAATCCGCGAGTATGGCCATGAGCGCGCCCACCCGCGACGAATTCAAGGCCAACTTGACCAAAACATTTCTTCTCGATGGGAGGCCGCCGAACGTGGGCGATACCGTACGCAATCCGGGTCTTGGGCGCACTTATGCCGGATTCGCCGACCAAGGGTTTGACGATTTTTACGAGGGTGGCATGGCCGCAAGAATGGTGGCGTATCTCGCCGGTGCGGATTGCAGATTGAGCGCAGAAGACTTCGCAGAAGCACGGGTCGAGTGGGTTGAACCGATCACGACGCAGTACCGCGGTTATGACGTCTACGAACTGCCGCCGAACGGTCAGGGACTGACCGTTCTGCAAATGCTGAATATCCTCGAGAATTTTCCGGTGGCCGAATATGGCCCCGAGTCGGCCGACTACTGGCATTGCTTCATCGAGGCGAAGAAACTCGCCTTTGAAGATCGGGCTCGATTTTATGGCGACCCGGATTTCGGCGGGGTACCGATCGCCGCACTCAATGACAAAGCCTACGCCGCCGAGCGCGCGGCCCTGATTACCGACCGAGCGCTCTGCCGTCCGGCGCACGGTGATCCGATCCTGTCCCGGGGTGATACAACTTATCTCAGTGTCGCCGACGATGCAGGGCTCATGGTGTCTCTGATTCAAAGTATCTACGTTAAGTTTGGTTCGGGCCTCGTGCCCGACGGTATGGGATTTGCGTTTCAGAGCCGCGGCTCCGCGTTTTCTCTCGACGCGGAACATCCGAACGCCTACGCGCCGGGCAAGCGTCCCTTCCACACCATCATTCCCGCCTTCGTCATGCACGCTGGCGAGCCCCTGATGAGTGTTGGCGTGATGGGCGCCGACATGCAGCCGCAGGGCCAGGTGCAGGTGCTGGTGAACATGCTCGACTTCGATATGGACCCCGATACTGCGGGACGGGTGCCGCGCATGCGGCACGACGGCCTCAATACGCCGACCGTGACCCGCCAGGCGGATGCCGGCCAGGTGTTCTACGAAGCTGTGTTCGAGCCGGGCTTGATCGGCGACATGAAATCGCGCGGACACGAGATGTCTATCGGCAGTGATGCTGTCGACCATTTCATGGGTGGGTACCAATGCGTGCGCCGGATCAAGTCGGGCTATTCCGGGGCGAGCGAGCCGAGATTCGATGGTTATGCTCGGGGCCGCGATTAATATCGAGAGTTCCATCGCAACGCCCGGTCGCGCGAGCGCAATCGTCCGCCGGCGGGTGATTCGACGGCGATTTCGTATTTCGCCACAGGGATTAGGCCTTGTCTCATGACCCGCCACGCATCGGCTTCGTGAGCCTGGGCTGCCCCAAGGCACTGGTCGATTCCGAACGCATCCTCACGCAATTGCGCATCGAGGGATACGACCTAACGCCGAGCTACGATGATGCCACCCTGGTGGTCGTGAATACCTGCGGCTTCATCGACGCGGCGAAAGAGGAGTCGCTGGAAGCGATCGGCGAAGCGCTGCGTGACAACGGGCGAGTGATCGTTACCGGTTGTCTGGGCGCGAACGAGGAAGCGATCCGCGCGGTGCATCCCGCGGTGCTGAGCATCAGTGGTCCGCAGCGCTACGAAGCCGTGCTGAGCGCGGTGCACGCGCACGCACCCATGCCGCGCGGGCATAACCCGCTGAGCGATCTAGTGCCGCCGCAAGGCATCAAGCTGACGCCGCGCCATTACTCCTATCTCAAAATCTCCGAAGGCTGTAATCACAAGTGCAGTTTCTGCATCATTCCGACCATGCGTGGCCGCCTGGTGAGCCGGCCGGTCGGCGATGTGCTGGAAGAAGCGGAGCGCCTGGTAGCGGCGGGGGTAAAGGAACTGCTCGTGATCTCGCAAGACACCAGCGCTTACGGATCGGATATCCGGTATCGCACCGGATTCTGGGGCGGTAAGCCGATCAAGGCGAGTTTCGCAGGTCTCTGCGAAGCGTTGTCGAGACTCGGTGTCTGGATACGTCTCCACTACGTGTATCCCTATCCGCACGTAGACGCCGTTGTACCGCTGATGAACGATGCGGGCCTGCTACCTTATCTCGACGTCCCATTCCAGCACGCGAGTTCGCGGATCCTGAAACTGATGCGGCGTCCGGCCGCGGCCGAGAAGACTTTGGAGCGGATCGCTTCATGGCGTTCAATCAATCCCGATATCACGATAAGGAGTACGTTCATCGTCGGATTTCCCGGTGAAACGGAAGACGAATTCGAGGAGCTGCTGTCTTTTCTGCGCGAAGCGCGGCTCGATCGCGTGGGGTGCTTTGAGTATTCCGCGGTTGAAGGGGCGACGGCCAATGACTTGCCGGATCATGTACCGAAAGAATTGAAACACGAGCGTTGGCAAAGATTCATGCAGTTACAGTCCGAGATCAGCCGGGCGCGACTAGCACGCAATGTCGGCCGGCGCATAATGGTCTTAATCGATGAACTCGATGGTGACCACGCGATCGCTCGTAGCAGCGCTGACGCGCCTGGAATAGACGGCGTTGTCCGGATCGACGACGGCGGCGACCTCTCGCCGGGCAGCTTCGTTACCGTCGATATAACCGCGTCGACCGAATACGATCTCGTAGGTCGCGTGTCATCTGCCCAGCTTGATGATCGCGCTTGACGGATTATTGCTCGCGATTTTCGTTGGGAATTTCCGCAAACGAAATCGAACTGCTGTCAACGACTTCGAAGGCCTGGGAGCATAGTTCTCCCTGCTCATGCCAGATTTGCATCGTATAGCGTCTTGGTATCAACTCCCACTCTTCCGTAAAAACGAATGCGTTCAGGTGCCGGTGGCCTAATCGCCCTCGCATTGAAGCCACGTCCTTCGAGATGAATTTTCCGGTATTCGGATTGGTGCGACTGGGTATGGACCACCTTACTTCATAATCCGTTTCACGCGACAGGTAGCGGCCCAGGATCACCACTTGAGCGCCGAATACCGTATGTAGGATCAAGGGGATCTTTGAAGTCTCCTTGATGACACTCGCGCGAGTTGTCATCGTGTGTTTCTCGGACGATAAAAAGCTTGCCAACCGGCGC
>JAYYZW010000131.1:0-10130 GCA_036339995.1 Pseudomonadota bacterium | reverse complement strand
AGTCGGCGCAGGTGGCGACGACGCTTGAACAGGTAAAGGCAAAATGAGCGCCTATTGGTTCAGCAGCAGATCATCGCGGAGCTAGTGCGTGAATCTGAAGTCCCTGACTTGATCTGCCCGTAAAAACTGGTCCAGTTTGAGAGTGAGTCTAAGCGGCCTTTCCTGTCGTTGCTAGGTTGTTGTCTCTGGTTTCCGGTGCCGGAGGTCGGTATCCGAGTGCACTGTGCGGTCGTACCGTGTTGTAGTAGCGGCGCCAGGATTCGATGACGACCTGGGCTTCTTTCAGCGTGTAGAAGATTTCCCCATTCAGTAATTCGTCCCGAAGTTTGCCGTTAAACGACTCACAGTAGCCGTTCTCCCACGTGCTCTCTGGTGTGATGTAAATCGTCTCGGTGCCCAATCGCTTCAACCACCGCCGCAGGACTTTAGCCACCATCTCCGGACCATTATCGGAGCGGATGTGTTCAGGAATCCCGTGCCGGGTCATGAGGTCGGCAAAGACCTCAAGCGCATCGCCGGCCCGAATACGTCGGGCAACATGGATAGCAAGTCACTCACGCGTGAACTCATCAATCACCACCATCAGTTTTAAAATCGAGTCCTTTATTCGACATCGACCTGCCGTTCGCCTTCGCGCCGTTTGGCTCGCGGCTTCCACGCAATGGTGAAGACTCGGTCGTCGCAGACGTCGATGCAGCGGCCGCAGTTGGTGCAATCGCCGGACAGAATCAAGCGCGTTTCCCGACCAGTGCCGCGCAGCGCGGGCGTGATGACGTGGGGTTCCGGGCAGACGTCGAAACAGTCACCGCAATCGGTACACGCTTCGCGTTCCGTCGCCGACACCCGCACGGGCGAGCTGGTAGCGAGGAGGCCGTAAAAGGCCCCGACCGGACACAGATGACCGCACCAGCCGCGGCGGCTGACGATGAGGTCGAACACAAATACGGCGAATACGATGGCCCAGCTCATACCCATCCCGAACACCAGCGCGCGTTGCACCATGGTCACCGGATTGACCAGTTCCCAAACGATGCTGCCAGTCAGGGCCGAGGCGATCACCGTCATGCCCAGCAACCAGAGCCGCAGCGACCGCGCCGGACGCCAGCCGGGCGGAATATGCAGCCGTTCGCGGCACCAGTAAGCGACATCTGTGATTACGTTGACCGGGCAGACCCATGAGCAGTAAACACGGCCGCCGATCAGCCAGTACCCGACAAAAACGATCGCCGACCCCAGCAGCGCCGTTTGCGCGACAAAACCCGACGCGGAGAAGGACTGCAGGGTGATATAAGGGTCGCTCAAGGGAATGGTGTCGAACCAATGGCTGGACGCCAGATTGCCCTTGACCCACCAGATGTCGAACCAGGGCCCAAGCAGAAACAAACCGAGGATCGTGAATTGGCTCAGGCGGCGCAGGATCAACCAGCGGTGACGGTGCCAGAAGCCGCGCGGGCTTTGCCGCACTGGGGGGTGCGCAGACATCTCCGGCCAAGTGTTCTTATCAGGCGATGTCGAGACCCACGTCATGCCGGATCAGATCGCGCGGCAGGATTTTGATAGCAGCTTCGGGCAGGATGCAGTCTTTTTCACATTTGCCGCAGCCCGTGCAGTGTTGACGGTGCACCGTGGGCTCGAAAAAGATGCGGCCGTCCTCCTGCTTTATTTCCATGGTGATGGCCTCGTCTCTGATCGGGCAGGCGAGGTAGCAGGCCTGGCAGTGGCCGATGCCGGTGATGCTGAAACAGGTGTCCGTACCGGTTACGACAGCCACCCCCATATCGGCATCGCGGATGTCGGTTAGATCTTTGCTCAGGGCATCCGTCGGGCAGGCCGCGGTACAGGGAATGTCTTCACACATCTCGCACGGAATGTCGCGCGCGACGAAATAAGGCGTGCCGGTGGCGAGGGGTTCACCGAAGCGCGCAAGACGGAGTGTATCGTAGGGACAAGCGCGTACGCACAAGCCGCAGCGCACACAAGCGCCCAGGAACTCCTCTTCGTCGATGGCGCCCGGCGGGCGGATGGCGGCGGCCGGGTTCGCTTCAACCTGCTTGTTATAAGCACCGAGCAGGAAGCCGACCAGGCTGACGGAACCCGCTGCCTGAATCGAGCGGGTCATGAACAGGCGGCGGTCTTCCGAATACTTCGGCATTCTTCCCGTATCGTCGCTCGTCATGAGTTTAACCCTAGCACATGTCTGCGCGCGTTGAGCCAGATTTCAGCGAAATGAGTAATTGACGAGTTCCGAAGCCCGTGATCGTCATTCAATTAGCTTTGTTAAACCCGTTGTCTATACATGGTATTAGCGTGTGGCGCCCCAAGGACCGGAAGGTTTGCGGTTAACGTAATATGTTGCCGATCTATAGGACGCTCGCTTATTTGAAACACATTCATGAGGGTCGAATTAAAGCGTCTTACGACGAACTGCCGGAGATCCGCGGGCGTGGCGATTCTAGCGGTCGTGATATGTGCGATTTGGGGTTCATCGTTTGCTGTCGATCGGTCGCCCGAAGGCATTTTTCTGCAGAACTTGATCGGATCCTGGAAGGGACAAGCCGTTCGCACGCCTGTGGGGTCGGTTCCCTACGACATCACGTTTGCGCGAATCGAAAGCGGCGCCGTTGCAGGTACCGCCAATCCCGGTGCGGCACTGCATCACTGGAGGTTCTTCATGGTGGCCGGACAGATGCGGCTGCGGTTTCTCTCGACGTTTCGCGGTAACACGAATCCGACCTGGCTGTATACCGAGGAGGTCTCATCGGTCGGCGCGTTTTTTCGCGGACGGGATCTGGACCACCTCACCGTGAAGTTGGAACTGCGTGCAAATGAGTTGCGAATCGACATCTTTTTGCACGACGCGCCGCACGTGTCCATTCGTCTCGCTCCCGCCGACGCGGGTTGAGTACACCGGGGCTACTCGATCTCGCAGCAGTTTTGAGCGGCGCGTTACGCGGACGTTCATTCCACCGAAATCGCAGGCAAAGCCGTCGCGAAATTAAAGTTTCCGTCGCGACGGTCCGCAGAGTAGACTCCTCGGTCGCGAGCAGGGCGTCAGGCCGCCGCTTACTATACGAGGGCGCAGCGTTCCGGCGTCGTGCAGTGCAGACAAATCGAATAGGGGGTGTTATGGCAAATGAATCTACGGACGGGATCAAGCTTGCCGATGTCGATCGGGTAATGCGTACGACGCGCAGCGTGAGGCTGCGTCTCGATCTCGAAAATCCGGTTCCGGATGCATTGATCGAGGCGGCGATCGAGGTCGCACTGCAGGCGCCCACCGGCGCGAATTCGCAAACCTGGCGATTCATGGTCGTGACCGACGCGGATTTGCGGGCACAGATTGCGGGATACTACCGGAAAGGTTCCGAGCGGTACCTGGCCGGGGACACGGGTTTGGCGCGTACCGGAGTGAGTGTCGCACAGGAATACGAGGTCGACGACATCCGGCAGCAGCGCATGGACAGGGTCGTCAAATCAGCCGTGTACTTGATCGAAAACATGGCTCGCGTACCGGTCCACATTATTCCCTGCATAGAAGGGCGGTTCGACCACGAAGACGTGTTTACCCAGGCATCGATGTGGGGTTCGATTCTTCCTGCCGCATGGTCCCTGATGCTGGCATTACGCGCGCGTGGGGTGGCATCGGCCTGGACGACATTCACGCTCATGTATGAGAAGGAAATCGGCGAATTGCTCGGGATACCCGCGCACTACACACAGGCCGTGTTGTTACCGGTGGCATGGCTGACTGGTGGGGACCTGCGTCCGGCGCAGCGTTTTCCGGCAAGCGAGATGACTTATTGGAATCGCTGGGGAAGTACTAGATGAGACTGGCAGACCAGGCGAAAGATTACGGCCGCCTCGCCAAGTTAGCGCGGCGATATCGATAATCGTGCCGTGGGCAAAGTCGTCGTTTTGACGGAAATCGACAGCCGCGGGGTCACAACGGTGACCCTCAACCGGCCGTGCGTCAACAATGCATACAACGCGAAGGTTCTGCAGGCCTTGATCGATGCCTGCGAGCGGCTTGGGCGGGACGACAGCGTGCGCGTCGTGGTCATTCGCGGCAACGGCCGACATTTCCAGGCCGGCGCCGATCTCGCCTGGCTGGAGGAGACCCGGCGCATGGATAAACAGGCCAATCTCGAAACTTCGCGCCTCACGGCGTTCGCCATGCGCCGTTTGAATGAACTGCCTAAACCGACCGTCGCGCTCGTCCACGGTGCCTGTATTGGAGGCGGTACGGGAATCGCCGCGAGTTGCGACGTGGTCGTTGCGAGCCGTGACGCCGTATTCGCTGTTTCAGAGGCGCGGTGGGGCATGATCGCAAGCATCATTTTTCCCCAGTTCATTGCGGCCGTCGGTATTCGCAACGTTCGGCGCTACGCTTTGACCTGTGAACGTTTCGATGCCGAGCGTGCGCACGCCATCGGATTAGTCCATGAGGTTTGTGAGCCGGGCCGCCTCGACGAAGCGGCGACACCGATCATCGAGGGATTACTCGCCGCCGCGCCTGAAGCGATCCGTGAGAGCAAACGCGTCGTACTCGAATGCGCCGGAACGGTGATAAGCGATGCTCAATTCGAAGAACTGGTCGCTGTGCACGCCGTTAAGCGTCAGAGCGTGGAAGCGGCCGAGGGACTCGCGAGTTTTCTCGAAAAGCGCGACGCTGACTGGTACCCGAAACTCAAATCCAAGAATTGATTCGGAGCGCGCAGGACCGAAGGGGACAGATTTATTTGAATGGATATCTGTTCCAAATAAATCTGTCCCCTTTGTCCTTGACTTTATTTATGCCTCCCCTTCAGGCGCCGAACCCGATCCGACCTATCCCCGGCAGCTTGATCGCCGGGCGCCGTGGGTCGATCCCGAACACCAGGCCGAAGATGTTGACCTCCAGACCTTCGGTCTTTGCGGCGAGGACACCGAGCGCGCCGCCCAGCGAGATCTGCCCGCCGGTTCCGCTCGGTGCGCGCCCTATCAGCGCGCCGCCGGAGAGGTAATCCTTGCCTATCGCCGTCGCCGGCATTTCGAGATTCAATGCCGGGATCTGGCGTGCGATGAATGCGACGAAGGTGTTGCTGTTCGGCCCCGGCCATAGGCGATATTCATCCGTATAGGGGTAGCGGGCGACCGCTGCCTCGATGTCGCCGAGCAGGGAGGCGGCCTGCGCTCCGCGCAGATCCAAAATGATGCGCGGCTCCGCTTCGTACCAACGGCGATCGGGTATGTCGAATTTCGAGTCGACCAAGGGCCGCCCGTACCACAGGTTCCAACCCAGCACTTGATGTACTTTGTACTGATCCGCGCGCGGAGCCTTCGTCGCGATCCAGGTGTGCACCGCGAACAAGCCGCGCCAGTTGAACGCCCGCGCCGCATATACCTGGATCACGGCTTCGCTGGTCGTCACCGGATCAGGTGCGAGCCCAGCGCTGTCGCGGTTTGCGGTACGCCAATCGGCGTTCAGGCTGATCGCGCCGCTCACTGCGATCAGTGCAGGGCCTGAGAGTATCAGCGTCATGAAAAGGGTCATTCGCCGCAGCCATTTAAGCATTGCCCGATGATAATACGGATCGTGTCCGTGATAATGTTCACTGATGCTCAGGTCTTTAGCATAAGGGCCTGCTGATTTCGTTCCGGGAAAGAACGCGTCCGAAGCCAGCCCTGACCGCAACGGACAACGATGACCCCCGAATCTCCCATTCGATACATTCAGCAATGACTGACGTCCGCCGCCGCCGCATATCGATGGGTGCGATCGCCTGCGTGTTGTCGGTGGCTGCCGGCGAGCGCGGCCTGCTCGATCCGACACCAGGCGAGACCCCTGGCCCCTTCTACCCGCGCGAGTTGCCCTTGGATGACGACAGCGATCTGACGGAAGTCGTGGGCCGTGCCGGACGTGCGTTGGGAAAGATCGGCGATCTGGACGGCCGCCTGCTCGACATAAACGGCGAGCCGGTGCCGTATACGCGAATCGAAATTTGGCAGTGCGATGCGAACGGGCGTTATCACCATCCCTGGGACTGACCTGCCCGTAAAAACTGGTCCAGTTTGAGAGTTAGTCTAAGCGGCTCGATTGAAAAGTCTTAGTGGCTCACCGCGAAGCGTGGTTTCGGGGGCTCACCGATGTCCGCTTCCCGAAGCTTGTGGATGATTTCTTCCGTGTTATATCGTTTCGAAGGCATGGTTCGGTTCTCCTGTGTTCAGCCTATTTATCACTTTAAAGCTGGACTAGGAAATCCGGGCTAGGTCAGTAGAACCTGGGGCCGGCCACGAGGCATAAATAACCCACTCAGCAGGAGGAATCAATGGTGCCTGAGAAATCCAAGAAGCAGTTACACTTCACTCTCTTTACCTTCCCGCCCTTCGTCCATCATTACCCCGACGGGTGGCGCCACCCCCAGGAGATGCTTGGTGGTATCTACGATCCCTTGGGGCCGGACATCTGGGCTCGTGTCGCGCGGACCCTTGAGTCGATGAAGGTCGACGCGTTCTTTGTGGGCGACGGTGGTGCCATTTATAACAGTAACGAGAACAGTCCTGCCACTTCACTCCGCTATGGCAGTCAGACAATTGAGTTCTTCGCGCCGCAATTTGCTTCCGTGGTGGCAACGCTGGCGCCCGATCTTGGAGTTGTCTCTACGATCAACACCGAGGAACTGAACCCCTGGACGATGGCTCGAATGGCGTCGACTATGGATCACCTTACTAGGGGGCGCGTTGGGTTTAACCTGGTGACCGGTCTCAACCCAGGCGGGATGGCGGACAACCTTGGGACCGAGGTACGCGAGCATGACGCCAGATACGAGCGGGCCGAAGAGTTCATAAAGGTCTGCTATTCGCTCTGGGAGAGCTGGGACACGGAGGCCCTCGTTCGTGAGCCCGATCAACAGCTGTTCGCCGATCCCGACAAGGTTCGCGAGATCAACTTCGTGGGGGAGCACTTCCGGTGCCGTGGTCCCGCCCAGTTGCCGCGTTCCCCGCAGGAGATCCCCGTGCTCTTCCAAGCGGGCCAGTCGCCCAGGGGAAGGCAATTCGCTGCCCGGCACGCTGAGGGAATCTTCACAATCAGCCCGGATCTACCTGCAATGCAGGCCTACTACCGTGACATAAAGAACCGTGTAGTCAAAGAAGGTCGGCGGGAGTCTGATCTTGTGATCCTAACCGGGATTTTTCCAATCGTCGGCAGCTCGGAAGCCGCGGCCAAGGAGAAGTATGAGCAGTTGATCGAGTTGGCCACGCCGGAGGCAGGCTTGGCGTGGATCTCGGGCTACGCCTGCTACAACTTCTCGCAGGTTCAGTTCGACACAAAGCTTTCCGACATGGACCCCAAAGATTTCGCTGGTATCCAGTCGATATTTGAGCTCACCATGGCCAGTTCTTCGGACGCGGCCAGCAAGACCCCATATGTGTACGCGTACCCATATGTCGACGAGCCCACCGTTCGCGACCTGTGCTTGGCGAACGCCCAATCGATCGTCCCCAAAGTTGTAGGGACGGTGGAGCAGGTCGCCGATCAGTTGGAGCAGATCGTTGACGCAGAGGGCTGCGATGGATTTATGTTCTCCACTGTTCACATGCCCGGTTCGGTCGATGAGTTCGCGCCGGTTATCCGAGAACTTCAGCGGCGCGGCCGCTTCCGCACGGAGTTCGAGGGCCCAACCCTTCGCGAGCGCCTCGGAACGCGTCCTTATCCCTGGGCAAACCGATCCTAGATCGGCCAGAAGCGTGGGTGCAGTTACCCAAGAATCGTAGACACGTTCATGAGGTTATATTTCGTTTCGAAATTAACTGGGCAAACGTAGCCTAAAGCGGAATGTCGGCGCTGCCGGCTATAGAAGATTTCGATGTACTCGAATAGACCAGTTCGGAGTTCGCCGTGCTTTGGTTAGCACTGTGCCGAATCTGAAGGGCGAGGTATCCTAAAGTCCCCACGACCGGCGGAGTCCGGTTCCCGTGATTCCGACGGAATCTAGAATCGAGTCCTCCGTCATTCCGGCGCATGCCGAAATCCATTCAAACGTATGTGCTACCCAATAATACTCCGCACGGCCGCTTCGATATCAGTAGACGTTGGTAAGTATTGCGCTTCCAAATTCGCCGCAAACGGCACAGGGGTATGTGGTGCGGTGACCATGCGCACTGGTGCCTTCAAATCAGCAAATGTCTTTTCCGCGACGATACTCGCGATATCGCTGGCCATACCGCAGCGTGGGTGACCTTCGTCCGCAACTACCAGGCGCCCGGTCGCGCTGACACATTCGAGGATCGTTTTCTCATCAAGCGGTGAGATCGTTCTCGGATCAACGATCGTACAGCTGATCCCATCGTGCGCGAGTTGATCTGCCGCCTGTTCGGCGAACCCAACCATGCGCCCGAGTGCGACGATCGTTGCATCCGTACCTTGACGCTTAATTTCCGCTTTACCGAACGGGATCGTATACGACTCGCTCGGGACGTCGCCGGTCTCTTCGTACATCGCTTTATGTTCGAAGAAAATCACCGGGTCGTCGTCGCGGATCGATTCAAGCAGCAGTCCCTTGGCGTCATAGGGGTTAGATGGGACGACCACTTTTATCCCTGGAATGTGCGCGAATATCGAGTAAAGAGTTTGACTATGTTGCGCGGCGGCAAGGCCACCAACACCGTAGGTTGTTCTTATAGTGATCGGTGTTTTCGCATGCGCGCCGTACATGTAGCGGAACTTGGCCGCGTTATTCAGGACTTGGTCAAAACAAACACCGAAAAAATCGACAAACATGATCTCTACAATTGGTCGCAAGCCGGTGTTGGCGGCGCCGATAGCTAGCCCGAGAAACGCAGTTTCACTGATCGGTGTGTCGACTACGCGCTCACGACCAAATTTGCTTAGAAGTCCCTTGGTAACCTGAAACACGCCACCCCAGGCATCGTCTTCACCCGGCGCATCGGCACCGCCGGCGATATCTTCGCCGATGAGAAAGACATCAGGGTCGGCTTGCATCGCAAGTCTAAGTGCGTCATTAAGCGCCGCTCGCATTGTGGTTATTGGCATCTCGGCAGCTCCCTAATAGCTCGCATAAACATTGGTAAAGAGCGCTTCCGACGGCGGTGGTGGTGCTGCCTTCGCGACCGTGATGGCTGCCAGCGCTTGTTCCGTCGCGGCAATATCCAGTCGATCCAACTCAGCAGCGTTAATCGTGCCATCTTGGATGACACGGTCGCGGAACAATGTCAGGCAATCGCGATCGGCACGTAGTTTGGCCACTTCGCCGGATGCGCGATAAGTTTCCTGGTCGCCTTCGAAGTGCGCGAAAAATAGCGGCACCTGACAGTGGATAAAGCTTGGTCCGCCACCGGCGCGTGCTCGCTCGATCGCCTCACGTGCGGCTTCAGCGACGGCAAAGAAGTCTGCGGCGTCGAGCGATACCGATGGGATACCAAATCCCGTAACACGCGAACTTGGATCGCCTGCAGTCGTGTAAGACTTATAAGTACTTTCAGCGTAGCCGTTATCTTCGAGGACAAAGATTACCGGCAGCTTGTAGGCCTTGGCGAAATTCATCGACTCGAATACCGCTCCTTGATTGGAAGCACCATCGCCGCCGAATGCGATTGCAACGCCACCGGTGTGCTTATATTTGGCAGTGAAGGCGGCACCCAAGGCATGCGGCGCCGAGGCGCCGATAATACTGTTCGCGCCCAGCATCCCGACGTTCCAATCGGAGACATGCATGGTTCCGCCTTTACCGCCGCCAGACCCGTCGGCACGTCCGAAGATTTCATGCGCGATCGCCGAAACATCTCCGCCTTTTGCAAGGAAATGTCCGTGCGCCCGGTGGGTACTACAGACGACATCGCGCATTGTGGGCTCGAGATGCATGCATACTCCGACTGCGCAGGCCTCGGCACCTGCGTAAAGATGCGCAAATCCAAAGGAATTATCCGCTTCGGCTATGACGTGTAGTTCTTCTTCGAACGCGCGAATGAGGCGCATCTGGGTATACGCTTCGATCAGCTCTTCTTTAGAAAATTCCATACATCCCCCTTCAAATCGCGTAGACGCTGTTATTGACGTAGATGTTACACGAGCGCCAAGCGGCTGATTAGCGTGACCCTGCCCGGAATTCCTGGTCCAGATCTGAAGTGAT
>JAYYZW010000130.1:0-6878 GCA_036339995.1 Pseudomonadota bacterium | reverse complement strand
TCCCCGACGAGAACGCTCCCGAATAATGATTTAGGGATCGAAAATCACTCGATCGTATTCTCGGTTCCGACAAGGTCCTGGTAGGACAGCTCCTCGGCAGGAACGCAGTAGATCTGCTCGTCCCAACTGTTGGCTTTCCCGCGATTCAGCTGGAAAATTTTTCGGTCACTCTCAAAGGGCTCGCTATAGATGATCGGATCGACAACAGTCATCGTGAGCTCCATGGTATCGGCATCCAAGCGACGATAACGTTCCTCAAGGCGTAACTCGTCGGAATGGGGATACCCCAGCTTGTCCAGCCAACTGCGATCATCGAATCCGATCGACTCAACAACCAGGACGTCGCCCTCCCAGCGACCCACGGAGTACCCGTTCCATTTCGGATAGGTGTCTTCTAACGCAGGAAGCGCCCGTCCGTCCAACCATACCTCACGCCAATCGTGACGATACTCGAAGAACTGCAGAAGTCTTGCAGGCGTTTGCACAACCTCGAACGTAGAGTGCGGAGGGCGAATCTCCGCATTCAAAAGACGGGGCAAACCCATAGGCTCGCATCTCCCCAGAGGATCGTTTCTCTGCATCTGCCGCCGGGGTCCGTAGCCCGGCAGATTGGCGTCGAAGCGGGTCTTGCCTTCAGCGGTAAAGGGGGCCTCCTGCCCTCCGGCGACAACTCCCCGTGCGCCACCGGGCACGTCGCCAAAAGATTCGATGGCCGTGACCCGATCCCAGTGTCCGGAGAAATCACGCGGGTCGAAGTCTGCGCTCCTCTGCTGGGCCAGTGTTGCGGACGAACAGAGCAGGAGTGTTGCAGCAGCGGCGGTCTGACTCGGCCAACAGAATCTCATCATGGCTGCTCCAAATATCTAAAGCGACAGGTCTTCGCCGTTGACGGCAATTGTGACGATACTCCCCAGGGTCGGCGATGTAACGTGAGGAGTGTAGGTTACCGTAACGATATCACCCTCCCGGACGGACCTCCGAGTCCAACCTCGTTCTCGTAACATAGTAGGGGTACCTGCGGTGCTCATTACCCATTCTTGAATTTCGCCGTTCTCGTCCTCAACGTCCAGGTAGAGATGAACGTGTGGAAAGCGAAATGCGAACTCGGTTACGGTTCCCGATATCGGGCCCTCCTCTCGCGGCCTATCCCACTCGATACCCCCTCCGTGATGAGCCGATGCCGGCCAAGTGGGCATAGTCAGCGCAACTATTGATAGTCCCGCAACAACCCCCGCAGATACCTTAAGTGACCAAACAGGCAAGCGTAACGACCCACCATCCCGATTGAAGAATTTTCGACGCATCGTTTTCCCTCACGCCCCACTCGACTGCGCGAAGGTTACCTTCTCGTGGGCAGATCCGTCTATACGTCGGTTTTCGGCCATATTTCTTATCATCGAGGACCAGCCCCCAACAACTCGGATACGACGTGACGAAGGCGCGGTGCGCTTGACACTAATTGTGAATGGTCATAGCGTTACAGGGCCCGGTGAACAGTCTTCCTATCCGAGGAGCTTCTTATGCGCTCAGTAGCTGTGTTTGTTGTGGCCCTTGCCGTCAGTATCTCGGCGGCCCAGTCTCAAACGCGATCGCTTCAGGTTTACGTCGTCGACGTCGAAGGCGGCAACGCAACTCTGTTTATAGGGCCAACGGGTGAATCCGTGCTCATCGATACGGGCAACGGCGGCGCCAACGCCGCACGCGATGCGGGGCGCATCGTGGATGCGGCCAGGGATGCTGGGTTGACGCAGATTGATCACCTGATCACCACACACTGGCACGGCGATCACTTCGGCGGCATGGCCGAACTTGCAAGCAATATCCCAATCGGGGCGTACTACGATCCCGGCCCGTCGGTACAGGGCCAGCCAAACACGGTAGCGTTCCTTGCTGACGTCTATCCAGGGCTCGTCGCCGAGGCATCACGAACCATCGTCGATCCAGGCGACAGCCTCTCGATTGATGGTCTGGAATGGACGATCGTAACCTCAGGCGGCGATGTCCTTGAGTCCAACCTGGCAGGTGGCGGAGGTGAGAATCCCTACTGCTCGAGCTTCGAGCCCCAGGGGCCCGATACTGGCGAGAATGCACAGTCTGTGGGCAGCCACATCAGGTTCGGCGAATTTACCGCTCTACACCCTGGTGACATTACCTGGGACGTCGAGGGCGCATTAATGTGCCCGGAGAATCACATCGGGACGGTCGATGTCCTGTTCGTCGGACATCACGGACAAGGGCCCGCCTCGCCGGTAGGGTCGAATACACCACAGCTCGTTAATGCGGTTGCACCGCGCGTGTCACTCATCAATAACGGCACTCGCAAGGGCGGACAACCAGAGTCGATGAGCGTCATTCTGAACTCGCCGGGCCTCGAAGACGTCTGGATGTCACACTTCTCACTCCTGGGCGGTCAGGAGTACACGGTTCCGGGCATATTTATCGCGAATACCTTCGACCAGGAACTCGGCGCTATGCCGATCGCGCCGTTGCCGGGGGCACGCGACACGTGGCCGGACGCTCCCCCGCACAACGGGACCGCGCACTGGTTCAAGGTTACGGCCATGGAAGATGGCACGTTCACGGTGACTAACACACGTAACGACTTCAGCAAGACGTATCACCGCTGAACGATGCGGGCCAACTGGCAAAGCGCAGACGTATATAGCTAATACGTCTTGGACGGGTGCGCGTTTCGACCGCCAAGTAACTAAGCTGCCGACGGTCTAGAGCACCTCATCGATGAGCGCCCGCAGCTCGGCGGCTGAGAGGTCCCCGCGCGCCAGTGGCTGACCGAGATCGAAGTGACGCGCGATCTCGAGTGGACCGACGACGACGCCGTCGAATCCCGCATCGCCGACGAGCCGCTGCGCAACCTCGAGCGCCTCGGCGTCGTCGCCGGCAAGTGGAATCGCAATGCGTGCCGGCTGACGATTCGGCTGATTGGCGAGCGACGCGGCTGGTATGCAATTGAAGGCCCGCACAACTCGCGCACCTGGCAAGAATGATGCCGTCGCAACGCCGCTGCCTTGCTGCAGCACGAGGTCCGCGATCGCGCCATCGCGCCGTGCGACGGGGTTGCTCGTATCGAGGACGACTTTACCGGCGAGCGCTGCGCTTAGCTCGGCACCAACCTGAGGCATTGCCGAGTACGGTACGGAGACGAGGACGACCTCGCCAAAGTCCGCAGCCTCCGCGGGTGTGCCCGCGTGCGCCCGCGGCCCAAGCTCGTCAGCGAGCCCTTGAAGCTCCTCGGGGTGACGCGAGGAGACGAAGACCTCATGGCCAGCGTCGACCCAATGCCGCGCGAGCGCGCCGCCGATATTCCCCGTACCGATAATGCCGATCTTGAGCGACTCTGATTGCGCATAGCTCTGCGCGCCGGAAAACAGCGCAGTCACCAAAAACGTAGCGATGGCTGCGAGCCTGGATGTGCGTCTGATCATAAACTGCTCCCCACGAGTCTGTTTTCGTTCAAGTGCCGATTTTCGAGATGGTACTAATCTCGGCTGCACATTGCTAACGGGAGGGACAGTACCTTCAGACACCCTATCACTGCCTAATAGAGCTCAAAATGGCCAAAGCAACTACTTGAAACCATTCTCTCTGACTCGCTGCCTGACTACGGCAGTTAGATCCCCTTGTCCTCGCCGTGCACGTGGTAGGAAATGTCGCGTGACGGCGACCGACCCATAATATCAGCGCCAGTAGGCAGCCAGGCGCACGGGTTCGCGCCCGGAGCCCAAATCGTTTTACAGCTCCCGGGTATAAAAAACTCGACGAAGACGAACTCCTCGTCGCCATCGTTGATGAAGGAATGAACTTCCATTTCATAGTTGTAGAGCACATCGCCGGCACTTAGCGTGGACGTCTCACCCCCGAGTAACGCGGTACAGTTGCCCTTTAGTACATACTGAAAATGCTCGGCTCCTTCATGGTGATGGGCCGGCGCCTGGGTACCCGATGGATAACGAATCATCTCGCCTCTATACGCGCTCGTGCCTGTCAAAGTCCGGGTCGCCATATAAATACGAGTGCGCGCGTCATGCTCGGACTGCAATACCGGTTCATGCGACCAGTCTGTAGTCCGTAGCTCTAATGGCGTATCGGCAACATTGGGATCGAACCGAATTGCCTCGGGGACCGTTGCCATCAGCAAACGGGTGCCATTTGTAGTAGCGCTGAACGTACCGGCATAACCCAAAGGCAGGTAGGTCACACCGTTAGGTTCTAGGTCCTGGTCATAGTCAGCTAGCGAACCCGCACCGTCGAGAACCTGGAGCCAACCGAACGTGCCATCGTTGAGCCCAAAATCGAACGCCATCTCTTTCTCTAACGTCAAAAGATCGAGTAAAACATTATCCGAGCCGGTATTCTCCGGCGACAGTAGCGACTGCTTCGTTACTCCAACATTGATCTTCTGAGCTGCGACGTCTACGCCTTTAACTATGATTGGCATTACATTCTTCCGAGGAGATATGGCTTCGATTTCGATCCAAATTCACCCTATAAGGATTCATCCCCTCATAGCGCACTTACGTTCAACTCAGCTTCGAGAGACACCGGATTCCTGAGCGTCGATATTCCTGGGCAACCTTGCATCGTGGCCTCGAGCACGCGTTCCAGAGCTTCCCGGTCGGGTTGCTCTGAAGCACCCACTTCCACTTGGATCGTGACTCGCTGAAATCCAGAGGGCGGTGCATCCTCAATCATATGCCCCCTGACATCGAGATCCGCCTTAGCCGATGCCTCGAATGTGTCGTACTTGACGTCCCATTTGGCGGCATAGAATGCGAAAACCGCTGCAAAACACCCCAATGCGCCGCTCAACAGATATTCGAGCGGTGTTGGCGCGTTGGCCAATCCTCCGACATGCGGTGGCTCGCTAATTACCCAGCTACGGCCTGACTTGAGGCTGCGGGCAAGTTCGTTGAGTTCTCCCACTGATCGAACCGCGACCTCAACGGTCGACTGCGGCCCTTGCGGTGCTGCGGCATTCGGGTCCTCGGTATATCGCGCTTCTCGTTCGAGAGTGACTTTCTTGAGCTCGGGAAAGCACGCGCTAACCGGTTCGTGATCGAAGTGAAGATTGTCTGTCATAGGTCTTTACGCTCCTCCCGGCGTGCCGACTTTAATTCATCAAAAATCGTTACTCAGCCTCGGCCGGAAGGGGACGGAATCGCAGTCTCTTCTCTGGAGGTTCAGGCGGAATATGGAAGGCTTCAGTAAATCGGTTCGAGAAATTCCACATACAGCAAAGGACCGTAAGTTCTACGATCTGTTGCTCATTAAAATGCGACTTAATTCGCTGAAACGCAGCGTCATCCTCGCTGGCCGTCAGTCCGGTAACGGCGTCGACCCACGCGATCGCGGCCTTAGTTCGCTCATCGAGACACTCAGCTTCCTCGAAATCTTCTGTCTGTATGAGGGCGATCTGCTCCTTCGTCAACCCTACCTCTGCGCCTAGATCTATATTGTGCAGCAGACAATATTCGGATTCGTTCTGGCTCGAAGTTCGGATGATCACAGCTTGCTCAACCTTGAGGAACTCCTCATCCTCATCAAGGTAACGCATTCGGATACCGCGATTAGCCGTCATCCACGATTCAAGAGCACCGGGCGCAAGCGCCATAATCCTAGAAAAGTTGCTGACAGTGCCAAACTGCCGGATTGATTCGGAAAATATTTCACCAACTCGTCCCGTCGTGGTCTGCGGATCGAGACCGGAAATTCGTGGAGTCGTCACGACTCGTTACCTCCTAAGTGAGCTCGGATTCTGTCTTGATCTTGTTCGTGCCTGAGATTTCGCTCAAGCTCTACAAAGTAAAACCAAGTTTAACTTCTTGGAGCCCGTCAGGTAAGGTGCGCTGCGGGGCCGAGATTAGCTTCAGTTGACTTTCATAAGATAACGATAAACGAGCCGATGCAGAACGATAACGACAATATTTCTGCGCCAGCTGACATTACGTCGACGTTACCGAGAATGATCGGCTTCTCCCTGCCCGCGTTGGGCCTCAACACACTTGTGACAGCGGTCTTCGTGTTCCTGCCCCCGCTGTATACCGAGCACCAGCAACTGGGGGTCGCGGCGGTTGGCACCGTTTTTCTATTAGCGAAATTCGTGGACTTTATCGCTGCTCCAAGCTGGGGCCTTTTTATGGACAGCTACACCACGCGCTGGGGTCGTCGCCGACCATGGCTGGCACTGTCAACACCGATGCTAATGCTAGCCATCTTGATGCTTTACAACCCACCTGAATCCGCCTCGTTACTTTATCTATTCGTTTGGCTAAGCGTTCTTTACATTGGCTGGTCTGCCTGGACCATTAGTCATACGTCATGGGCATTGGAATTGTCTCGCGACTACGACCGCCGCTCTCGAATTACTGGGCTCTTGCAGCTTATGGCTATGGTGGGCGGAATCATGATTGCGTTAGTCCCAGCTATCATGGAACGCGTCGCATCACCGACCTTCATAGAAAAAACGTCCGCGATCGGCTGGTTCATGATCGTGCTGCTTCCACTGACTTCAGTGATCTGTATAGCGAGCCTGCCTGAACGAAAGACGCCGAATCGGCCACATATCGGATTCCGACGAGGTGCCGCCCTGGTATTCAGTAACATGCCGTTGCTACGAGTGCTAATCGCAAACGCCACGCTCGGCTTTTCCTGGGTGCTGCTGCAAGCCTTGTTCGTCTTTTTCGTCACGTACGCTCTGGGCTTACAGGACTGGCTGGGATTCCTACTCGTCTGCCTTATCGTCGGCGGACTATTGTTTCTACCAATTTGGATCTGGCTGTCTCAACACTGGCATAAGCACGGAGCTATGCAGGTATCTATGGCCACCGGTGCTGCGGCACTTATACTTCTTCTCTTCCTAC
>JAYYZW010000129.1:0-7898 GCA_036339995.1 Pseudomonadota bacterium | reverse complement strand
ATCAGGCCCTGCTCGATGACGAAAGCAAATTCATCGATTTTGCGAATTCACGCGTGTTCCTAACGAAGGAGAACCTGATTTTCGATCCGGACATGAACCATCCATACGATGATGCTCCCAAATGAAGGCCTGATCGAAGCGGCCCGTCATGCGTTTGCCGCGCGCACGAACCCGGCGAGTTCTTCGTTGAATCGTTCGTGGGCTTCGATGAAGGGACCGTGCGCAACGCCCTCGTACCACGAAGCTTCGGCCATGGGGCATAGATTGAGGATATGTTCGGCCATCGACGGCAGCACCATGGTGTCCTTGCGCCCCTGAGTCACCAGGATCGGTACGGACAGTGACTGCAACGCGTCGTCACCGACGACGTCGCGGGCCGCGAGGCTTGCACGCACGTCGGGCCGCACTGCCATGTTCCAGCATAGGGCTCGTTCATGGTCTTCGCGCGACAGCGATACGGAAAAGCAGCGATCCAGGAAATCCCGTATCCCGTCGATGCTCTCGGCGAGATCGCTAGAAGTCGTTCTGGGAAAGGGTTCGAAAAACCCGGGCCCGATGAGCGGGCCCAGTGCTTCCTCGTTGAGCCGAATTGTAGCGCCTACGAAGTTGACGCCGGCGATTTGTTTCTCGCCGTAAGCGCGGAGGTAATCGGTCATGATCAGACCCCCGTATGACCAGCCGACGAGCACCGGGCGCTTGAGATCGAGCGTCCTTATGATCGCGTCGACGTCATCGGCCCACAGTTGGCTGTCGGTGTACGCCGCTTCGGCTGTTGGCGCTTCCGACATACCGTGGCCGCGATTGTCAAAGGCGACTAAACGAAAATCGCGGGTCAGGTTACTTTCAATCTGTTTCATCCAGCAGAGATAGCTCTGCGACCAACCGTGAATGAAAAGGATTGGGAATCCTTTGGGATCACCCCATTCCAGCACATTGAGTTTCAGATCGCCGCCACCCGCGACGGTAGTTTGCTTAGCCATGGTCGTCCCCGGATCGGGTGTTGTACACAGGCCCCGGAGTTTAACCGTTAATCGGGTACGGGCGCGGCGTTTCCAGCATAACTACCGGATCCCTCCCGACCCGGAGCAAGCAATGACGCTCTCCCGCGCTTTTTGTTCGATTCTTTTGCTCGTCCTGCCCTTGATGGTCTCGGCCGACGGCGAAACGCCGGACGGCATGAACAATCAACGGATTGGCGAACTCCTCGCCAATCTGAACCTTGACCTAAGCGGTGGTGCCGGCTTCTGGCGCCTGGTCCTCGATGGCCGCAACGTGATGGTCATCACCGACGAAAACGCGGATCGCATGCGCATCATCGTGCCCGTTACCGCGGCCGAAGTTGTAAGCGAGGATCTTCTGGTGCGGGTGATGCAGGCCAATTTCGACTCTGCGCTCGACGCGCGCTATGCGATTGCAAAGGACACGCTTTGGAGCGCCCCCTCTCTCCTCCGCTTCCCCCTCCGATCTATGCGTAAGGACTGTAACCCCGGGGCGGCGGATTGACGCGAGGGTCGTTCTTGCGCTGGAATGACGGACGTCGAGGATCCGACCTTCCGAAAATCAAGGAGATCCCGTCGCTTTGTCGCAAGCCGGACCGTAACGCGTGCAACTGAATGAATCCTTTCAGACACGTCGTCCGAGTCGCCGTTTTCCGCGGCACTTTTTCGCGTGCCTGCTGATGACGCTCACCACGATGTCCGAGCTTGCCGCCGATCATCACGGCGAGTCGCAGGAACGGCTGATCCGCGAAATTGAATCGGATTTTCGCGATACCGGATCCCTGACCCGCCGAGATCGCATGTCCCCGGCGGTAAAAGCAGCCATGCGCGCCGTGCCCCGCCACGACTTCGTCGAGCCTTCGAGTCGTGATGTGGCCTACATCAATCGACCGTTGTCGATCGGCCACGGTCAGACCATTTCGCAGCCCTTCATCGTCGCCCTGATGACCGAGTTGATCGACGCCGAACGAGACGACCGGGTGCTCGAGATCGGCACCGGCTCCGGCTACCAGGCGGCCGTTCTGGCAAAGCTGGTAAGCCAGGTCTACACCATTGAGATCGTCGCCCCGCTCGCCGAGCGTGCACGGACCCGGTTGAACAAACTGGGTTATGACAACGTGACCGTGCGCACCGGCGACGGCAACCTCGGCTGGCCCGGCGCAGCGCCGTTCGACGCGATCGTCGTCACCGCGGCGGGACGCGTCCCGGCGGCGTTGATCGAACAGCTCAAACCGGGTGGGCGCATGGTGATTCCCATCGACATCGCGCCCGGACAACAGGAACTTGTTGTCATCGATAAAGGCGAGGACGGCTCGGTCGATCGTCGCAGCGTCCTGCCGGTACGGTTCGTCCCCTTGACCGGTGACAATTGAGCCGCTTGCGCCCAGCGACGCGTGATACCGCGGAATCTCAGGTCGAGTTCAATTGCGCGCGCCGTTGGATGGTCGCGGCGGCATCTACCGCGAGTGTCTCTTCGAGAGGTGTTCCGGTGAAAACGACACCGTAGATCTTTTCGGCCCGCTCGAGCGTTTCCCAGCGTTCGAGCACATCGTTCAGAACGCGCTCGGGATCCCGCTCCAGCGGATCGCCATACCCGCCGCCGCCGGCATCGATACCTCGAATCCATTCTCCCGGGTCGAGGTGGCATTCGACGACGCCCGGCAATTTCTCCTTCGTACCGTCCTTGTCGATCTTGTAGGTTTGCGCCGGCGGACCGGCCTTGCCGCCGCGTACTCCCTGCGGAGGATTATGCTGCGCATCGCACGAAGCGACCACGGTCATCGGATCATGACGCGGACCGTAGACGACGTCGGCACCGGGCGCCCCACGAAATCGGCCCGCGCCGCCGCCGCCCGGGATCACGCGCAGATGCTTGATCAGGATCGGATGCTTGGACTCCTCGACTTCGACACTGCCCCGATAAATGAGACCGCCGGCGACGGGCAGCCCGTAATTCAACCAGCCGTCTGTAGATGGCGTGCCCGGCCCCCCGTTCGCGATCAGCCATTCCTGATTGATGTAGGGTGAATCGCCGAAGCGCCAGTCCTTGCCCGAAATCACGCCCGCGCCGGCGCCCATGCCCATGGCACCCTCGGCCAGACCGTGGCCATCACCAATCTGTGCAAACGCGGCTTGTGTTGCGTTGACGATGCGATCGGCGATATTGGTCGTCGCCATCGAACAACTGTGTGGAAACTGTGGAATACCCGCGAGGCACCCCTTTCGCAACTTGACGGAGATACGCTCGAAGCTGCCCGCGTTGTGCGGAATTTCAGGATCGATGCAATTGAACACCCCGCACATGGCGTTGCTCGTCGCACAGGCCACGGACTCGTTGAGGCCAAAGTCCTTATTGTTTTCGTTATCGGTCAAATCGACTGTGATACGGGCCTCGTCGGGGTCGATCTCGACGACCACCTTGATCGGCAGACCTGCGGGCAACACCGGGGGAAGGGGATCGTAGACACTCACGTTCTCGAGCCGGCTTTTGGGCAATTTACTGATGGCTTCTATCATGCGGCGCTCGGAATAAACGAACCAGTCCTTGATGAATTGATCGATGGTATCGGCTCCATAGCGCTCCACCAGTTCCATCAAGCGCCGCTCACCGATGCGGGCAGAACCCATGGTGGCGAGATAATCCCCGTACCACTGCTCCGGTACGCGTATGCGGCGCCGACACATGCGGATGATGTCGTCGACCTCTTCGTAGTTCTTCTGCACCCGCACACAGGGGAAGATCAGCGCTCCCTCTTCATAGATGTCGCGGGCATAAGCGTGGTAGGTACTCGGAATCGAATTACCGCAGTCCGCCTGGTGGGCCTTCGCGCAGGTGGTAAACAGGTGAACACCGTCGACGAACACCGGCACCATGTACATGTGATCGGCCGCATGCGTATTGCCGAGATACGGATCGTTATGCAGAAACGCATCGCCCGGCGCCAGGTCGTCGTGGATGTCGCACATGGCCTGCGTTTGCAGGCTGCTGCCGAAGATGTGCACCGGTACGCCTTCCCCCGGACACAGCAACCGGTTGTCCGCAGTAACGATGGAACATGAAAAATCACGCACGACCGCGAGCACGGCGGAACGCGCTGTCCTTAGCAGCGTATTCGTCATTTCACGGACGATGGCATTCATGCGGTTGGCCAGCACCGCCATCAATACCGGGTCCATTTCATAGGCGACCGGCACGGTTTCGGGCTTGTTCATGACGGATATTTCTCCACTTGCATGAGCGTTCCGAGCAGTTTATACGAACCGTCCCGCAATTCGTACGGCCTTACTCGACCCCGTCCGATCCCGGATGTGCCCCCCGCCGATCTTGGGCTAAACTGTGGCGCTCTTAGAATCTATCTCAAAATTATCCACGTGCGAACCGGGAGCGATTTTCGCGTGGTTCAAGGGGAAATTGATGATCGATCTATACACCGATTCAACGCCCAATGGTTGGAAAGTATCCGTCATGCTCGAGGAGATCGGCATGGAATACACCACCCATCACGTCGACATCATGACCGGTGCGCAAAAGGAAAACTGGTTCCTAAAGCTCTGCCCCAACGGGCGAATTCCGGCTATCGTCGACCGCGACAACGATGATTTTTCAATTTTCGAATCGGGCGCGATCATGCTCTACCTCGCGAAAAAATCCGGACAGTTGATGCCCCGGGATGACAAAGGCGAATCCCGCGTTACCCAGTGGCTCATGTTCCAGATGGCCGGTATCGGACCGATGATGGGGCAGGCCAACGTCTTCTACCGCTATTTTCCGGAAAAGCTGCCCGCCGCGATCGAGCGCTATCACAACGAATGCCGGCGCTTGTACGAAGTGCTGGATCGTCAACTCGACGGGCGTGACTACCTGTGTGACGAATACAGCATCGCCGACATCGCCAACTGGTGCTGGGTGAGGATTTATTTCTGGGGCGGCACTAATATCGACGGCCTCGGCAACCTCAATGCCTGGCTGGAGCGGCTCGAAGCCAGGCCGGCCTGCCAGCGCGGCATCGCGGTTCCGAAAGCGATTGATTTCGAGCAGCTCGAGAAGGATCTCGAAGAGGATGACAGCGGCATCCAAGCCCTCGTTACGAAATAGCACACCAGCCTGGCTATGCAACTCGCAAGCCAATCCATCACGCGCGTCTGCAGCGACCGCGAGATCTACGAAGAAGTGCTCGATCTCGATGGCAAGTATTTGATTGAACTCGGGTGCGGCGCAGCCGATCACACACGCGCAATTGCAGCCGGAGGCATGGACCGAACCATCATCGCGTTTGAAGTCGACGCAATTCAACACGCGAAGAATCTGGCCAGCGAACGGCCATCCAACGTTGCGTTTCGCTATGGTGGCGCCGAAGCAATCGATTGCGACGACGCGAGTGCAGATGCAGTGTTCATGTTCAAGTCATTACACCACATTCCCATCGGGTCGATGCCGCGAGCTCTGGAGGAAATTGCCCGCGTACTCAAACCCAGCGGCCACGCGTATATTTCAGAGCCCATTTTCGCGGGGGCCTTTAACGACATCATCAGGCTGTTTCACGACGAACAAGCTGTCCGCGAAGCCGCGTTTGACGCCGTAAGAATCGCGGTCGAACGCGGCCTATTCGAACTGGAATCGGAGATCTTTTTTCGCGCACCCGTGTCGTTCAAGGACTTCACCGATTTTGAAGAGCGCATTATCCGCGCAACCCACACCGATCATCGGCTTTCGAGGAAGGTGTATGAAGAAGTCCGGACGAAGTTCGCCCGTCACCCAACACCGAGCGGTGCCTATTTCGAAGCACCGATGCGCGTCGATGTGCTGATCAAACCGCGGGATTGAAACTTCATGCGGATGCGGGTAGGTCTCAACCCGCTTCGCGCAGTGCTTGATTCCGCGCTAGCCCCCGGTAGCGACCCGCGAGCCGGACGTTTCCAGCGGATCCACATGTGCATCCGGGATGGTTACTTCCACCAGCGTACCGCGGTTGGGCTCACTCTGAATGTCTACGGACCATCCGAGGCGATCGGTGAGTCGCTTGACCATGCTCAAGCCGACACCGTGCCCGCTTCCTCGAGAATTCGACGCTCTGAAATAAGGCGTGAATAACCGTCCGAGGTGTTCTTTGCTCATGCCGATCCCGCTGTCATGTATGGTGACGCCGGCGGCATGCACGGTAACGATAACGGTGCCTTTATCGGTGTAGGCACACGCGTTTCGAATCAGGTTTCCAAAAACGATGCCCGCGATCTTGGGCGGGCTGTCGACCACAAGCCGGACAGTCTCGTCCAAATCCAGTGTTACCGGGGCGTCGTGGTAGATAATTCGGCATCGCCCGAGCTCGTCCTCGATTACCTCATTGATCGAAACGCTTTCTCGCCTGCCTGTGCCTTCGAAATCCCGCGCCAGCGCGAGCAAGGCCTCGGTCAGCTCTTCCATGTCCTGCGCGGATCGCTTGATCTTCGCGATCAAGGAGCGAGCCCCGTCCCCCAGCGTTTCACGATTCAGCAAGGCATCACTGGCCATGCGTATAACGGTCAGAGGGCTTCTCAATTCGTGGCTAGTCTCGCGTGTGAACGTTCTTTCGCGTTCGACGAACCGGTCGACGCGTGCCATCAGGTGACGGAGCGCGTTGGACAGGGAATAGATTTCCACATCGTGTCCCTGCCCCTGATTCGCCGCTTCGAATGCCTCCAGATCGGCAGTTTCTACGTCGATATCCCGTACCGCACGGGCAAGACGTACAACCGGTGATACGGCGCGGCGTGCGATGCCGTAGGCGACCCACGCCGAGCAGTAAAGCACGATCAGCATCAATGCCAACGGCATGATGCCGAAATAGGTAGCAAGCTTATCGACGTTGTTGGCGTCGAATATCAAATACAAACGCATGTCTTGCGACTCACTGACGTGTACGACGCCCTTGCCGACCTGCATCGTCAAATCGTGAATGCCAAGACCGAGATCCTGGAATTCCTCTGGCGTGTCCGGCGCTCCGCGACCGAATACGTACCCGATGAAGGTATTGGTATTCGGGGCCGGGGTGTCGCGGGTGATGTTGTAGCGTGACCAGAAATAGCCGGCTTCTCTCTCGAGGGCGGATACGATCAAGAGTTCGCGAATCGCGAATTCCGCGAGGAACACGCCGGCGACCGCCGTCGCGCTGATCAATACGATCTGTAGTATGAACGCTCGCCACAAGCGTGCGTTAAGGCGCGGCTTGCGCTCATTCATCGGCGATAATCCTGAAGCCGGCATTGTGTACCGTATGAATCATGCGCCCGGTAAAGGGCTTGTCGACGACCTTGCGCAGGTTGTACATATGGCTGCGCAGCGCGTCGCTGTCTGGCGGCAGGTCGCCCCATATCGCGCGCTCTACGGCCCATCTGTCGACGACTTTTGGCGATTGTTGCATGAGGACCTTCAGGATTTTCATGCCGATCGGCGATACCGTTATTTCGCGCTCCTCGCGCATGACCTTCAGGGTCTGGAGATCCAGTGTTAATTCTCCCACCCGCAGTACCTCGCGGGCGACATCGCCTCGCCGGCGACGGATGAGCGAGCAGATCCGGGCTTCCAATTCTTCCAGATCAAAGGGCTTGACCAGGTAATCGTCCGCACCGCTGTCAAATCCCAAAAGCTTGTCTTCGAGCGTATCGCGGGCGGTCAACATCAATACCGGCGCGTCGACGTGTGCGTCCCTACGCAATCGCCGGCAGACATCGAGGCCGTCGATGCCGGGCAGCATTAGATCCAGAACCACAGCGTCGTAGTCGTTCTGGATCCCGAGATGGAGCCCCGTCACACCGTCTGCCGCGTAATCGACCTTATACCCTTGATTTTCGAGGTAATCGAACACCATCTCCGCGATATCGCGGTGGTCCTCTATCAGCAATATTTCGCCGCCCGTCGACATG
>JAYYZW010000128.1:0-7761 GCA_036339995.1 Pseudomonadota bacterium | reverse complement strand
TTTCGAAGGCGACATCCATGACGGTGACATCTACATGGCGAACGATCCCTACCGGGGCAACACCCACATTCCGGATCTCGTCACGGCGCAGCCGGTATTCGTGGAGGGTAAGCATGTGTTCTGGACGGTGGCGCGCGGACACCAGCTTGACTGCGGTGCTGCCGAGGCGTGCAGCATAGTTCCCGCAGCGCGCTCTGTCTTTCAGGAAGGTATCGTGATCCCGCCGACTAAACTCGTCGACCGCGGGAATGAACGGCACGACATCGTCGAGCTATACCTCGCGAACGTCCGCTACCGTGACGCCTTGCACGGCGACCTGCGGGCGCAGCTCGGCGCATGCGGCGTAGCGCGTAAAGGGCTCATAGAACTTTGCGAGCAATACGGCCGTGATGAGGTGATGCGCTATAGCGACGGGCTGATGGACTACGCCGATCATCGGGCGACCGAAGAGTTTCGCCGTATCCCCGATGGCGTTTTCGAGGGCCTGACCTGGACTGATACCGACGGCAATGGTGCGGTCGACATTCCGATCAAAGTCACGATCACCAAGAACGGCGCCGATATTCACGTCCATTACGATGGCGGTCCGCCCTCGACCGGCTCGTTCAACGCAACCTACGCAGTGATGATGGCGACGTCCACAATCCCGTTTCTGTATTACATCGATTCGGACATTCCGCACAATCATGGCGTTCTCCAGCACATCACGGCCGACGCGGTAGAAGGCACGATCTGCATGGCCAAATGGCCGGCCGCCGTCGGTGGTGCGACGACGAACCCCGCCGATCCCATGCACGAAGTGATCAACATCGCGATGGCCGAGGCCATCCCCGAACGCGTACCGGCCGGCTCATGCCATGCGGGACACATGCCGAATTTCAACGGTATCGACAAACGAAATGACAAGGAGTGGGGCTGCATGCTGTTCAACGGCATGGGCGGTTCGGGTGCTGCTAAGGACGCGGACGGCTGGCCGATGATAGGGACAATTGCAGGCATGGGAGGATTGACGTCCGCCTCTGTCGAAGAAGTTGAACTGCTCTATCCGCTGCACATCGATTTCAACGAGATCGAAACGGACTCCATGGGCATGGGCCAGTGGATCGGGGGGGCTGGGCTGCGCACGCGCTTTCGCCCGATTGCCGGCCATATGGAGGCGGTCTCATTCGGAGAAGGCTCGAAGAATCCTCCTCACGGGGTAAATGGCGGGACCAGGAGCGCGGGCGGCGGCATCTACGTTGAACATGAAGACGGCGCCCGTACCTTCACCTCGGTGGCCGGCCAAACACTGGTCCGCGAAGGTGAGTCATGGACTGGCTATTCGTCCGGCGGCGGCGGCTGGGGCAATCCCGTTGACCGCGATGCAGAATTAGTCCGCCGTAATCTTCGTGATGGTTGGATCAGCGAAGAGTCCGCGCGCGCTATTTTTGGTGTGGTATTAAACGACGACTTCGAAAGAACACTCGATACCTCAGCGACGGAAAAGCTACGCAGTGAGCTTCGTGCTTTCAAGCGTCCGATGGTGGATCCCACCGAGCCGGCTGCCGGCAAGTGGATAGAGCAAAACATGCGCCCCGGCGATCGATTTATCGAAGCGCCGACGATTGCGGAACACTTTAGCAATTCGGACGCCGAGTCGTAGCGATGACAAATCGGATTGGAATCGATATCGGTGGCACGTTCACCGATGTCGTATTGCTGCAGGATAACGGGCAGTTCCTGGTTTACAAAGAAGATTCAACCCCCGACGAACCGCTGCATGCGATCACGGCCGGGCTTGCCGGGATTGCCGCGGAAGTGGACACGAGTGTCGAGGCGCTGCTGCAATCTACCGAGTTTCTGGTCCACGGCCAGACCATGGCCACCAATGCGCTGATTCAGCGCAACGGTCCCGTCGTCGGTTTGCTCTGTACGGAGGGGTTCCGCGACGTCGTTCATCTTGGCCGCGGCTCCAAGCCGGAGCGTTTTAACGTGCATCTGCAAAAATCCGAAGACCTTATTCCGCGCTATCTGCGCCTCGGCGTTCCTGAGCGCACCGCCGCCGACGGTTCCGAAGTCAAACCGCTGGACGAAGACGCCGTACGCGAGGCAGCGCGCACATTTGACAAGCACGGAGTCAAGGCGGTCGCCATCGCCTACCTTTGGTCGATTCTCGATGCGACACATGAAAAGCGCACGGCCGAAATCGTCCAGGAAGAACTGCCCGGCGTCGACGTCTTGTGTTCATCCGATATTCTGCCGGAGATCCGCGAGTGGGAACGTACTTCGTCGACCGTCCTGAGCGCGTATATCGCGCCTATCATCGGCGACTACCTGCGTGCGTTCGAAACCGAGATGGAAAAAGGTGGGATGCCCCATCGGCCGCTCATCATGCAGGTAAATGGCGGCTGCGCGGCCGTTCCCGATCTGTTGGCGCGCCCGGTTAACGCGATCGCTTCAGGACCGGCGGCGGGTCCTGCCGCGGCCGCATACTACGCGTCGAGCACGAAAGCCCCGGATCGCCTAATCGTGATCGACATGGGCGGTACCAGTTTCGATGTCTGCTTGCTGCGCGATGGTGAACCGGTGATGTCGAGCGATATCAAGGTTGCCGATCAGCCCATCGGTGTTAACGGGGTAGAGGTCCTGTCCGTGGGTGCCGGCGGCGGCTCCGTGGCGTGGCTCGATAGCGGCAACTCGCTCAGGGTTGGGCCGCGCAGTGCCGGCTCCCAGCCAGGACCGGCCTGCTACGGACGCGGCGGCACTGAGCCTGCCGTCACTGATGCCAACCTGGTCGTTGGACGCATGGCGGCCGGCGCGTTCCTGGGCGGTCGCCGCTCACTCGATATGGATCTTGCAATCAAGGCGATAGCCACGCATCTCGCAACGCCGATGGGCCTGGACATTAATACCGCGGCAGCCGGGATCCTGACCATTGTAAATTCAAATATGGCCACCGCCATTCGCGCCGTCTCGATCGAACGCGGCATAGACCCGCGTGACTATGTCATG
Source organism: Pseudomonadota bacterium (assembly GCA_036339995.1). Taxonomy (GTDB): domain Bacteria; phylum Pseudomonadota; class Gammaproteobacteria; genus JAYYZW01. Next base: position 4,770 of record JAYYZW010000128.1, on the reverse strand, counting down.
GTAGCCGGAGGCGGCGCCGGCGGACTTCACGCCGCGGAACTGGCGCGCATGCTTGGCATCGGCGAGGTGTTGATCCCGAGATCGGCGGGCGGACTGTGTGCCTTCGGTATGGCCGTGACACCGGTGAGACACGATTACGTTCGCCTCGCACATTGTTACTCGAACGCACCGGGGGTAGCTGCTCGCATCAGCGGCGTGTTCGACAGCTTGGTGGCCGAGGGCAGCGCGCATCTGGAGTCCGACGGTTTCAAATCGGACGAAATTCGCTTCTCGCGCCATCTCGAAGGACGCTACCCGGGACAGGTCCATAATCTCACCGTGCCGCTGCCCGACGGCCCCATCGACGATGCGTTTCTGCGCCGCCTGGAAGCGGATTTCCATGCCGAACACGACAAGCGATTTACTTACTCGATGCGCGATCAACCGGTCGAATGCCTGCACTGGCGGCTCGTGGCGACCGGCAGCCGACCGGCGCCCCAAGGACGCCTGGCGCGGCAATCCGACGGCAGATCTAAGCCGTCCGGACGACGCACGGCATACATGGCCGCGGTGAATGCCGAAGTAGCGACTGATATCTGGCAGGGCGATGCGCTGGCAGCGGGGGATCGCATCACCGGTCCGGCCATTGTCGAATTCGCAACCACGACTATCGTCGTCAACCCCGACGACATCCTGGTCGTTCAAGCGGATGGTAGTTCGCTGCTGACCATCGCTCTCTAGCCCGCGTTGCCTGGGCGCTACCGACACAGGAGTTCTCGCAATGCTCACCGACCTCCAAGGTATCGATCTCGAGTCCCACCTTCATCCTTATACCAACTTTGCTGATATCGCCGAACGCGGGCCGTTGATCATGAACGACGCGCAGGGTGTACGTGTGCGCGATCTTAAAGGTCGCGAATACATCGACGCGATGTCCGGACTGTGGTGCTGTGATGTCGGCTACGGCCGCCTGGAGATCGCTGAGGCGATTGCCGAACAGGCACGTCGGCTCGCGTTTTTCCACTCGTTTTTCGGTATGGCGACCGAGCCAACGATCCGTCTAGCTGATCGTCTCAAGCGGCTCATGCCCTGGTCCATGGCGCGGGTTTTCTTTGGGCTATCGGGTTCCGACGCAAACGACACGCAGATCAAGCTCGTGTGGCTTTACAACCAGCTTCGGGGTAAACCGGAGAAGACAAAAATCCTCTCGCACCATATGGGTTATCACGGCATCACGCTGGGCGCATCTAGCATGACGGGGCTACCCGCGGTGCACGCTTACATGAATCTGCCGCTCCCCGGATTCCTACACCTGTCGACGCCGCACTATTACCGCGAGGCCGAGCCGGGAATGAGTGAAGCCGACTTCGTCGTGAAATTGGTCGGCGAGCTGGAGGCGACTATCGAACGCGAAGGTGCAGACACTATCGCTGCGTTCATCGCCGAGCCCGTGATGGGTGCGGGCGGCGTGATCGTGCCGCCCGAGGGATACTATCCGGCGATGCAGGAGGTGCTGCGACGCCACGACATCCTTTTCATCGCCGATGAAGTGATCTGTGGCTTCGGTCGGCTCGGTACACCCTGGGGAAGTCTTGCCCTCGGCATCGAGCCGGATCTCGTGACGATCGCGAAAGGTCTCACGAGTGGTTATGCACCCTTGTCGGCATCGCTCATTTCCGAGCGTATTTGGTCGGTGATCGCGGACCACGAGGCCGAGATCCCCCAGTTCAATCACGGCCAGACCTACAGTGGGCATCCCATCAGTACCGCCGCGGCGCTCGCGAATCTCGACATCATGGAACGCGAGTCGCTGTTCGAACGCGCGGCGGAGACCGGCGTGTACCTGCAGCAACGACTGCGCGCGGAGTTTGCCGACCATCCCCACGTGGGTGAAGTCCGCGGGCTCGGCATGATCGGTGCGATCGAGGTCGTCAAAGACAGAAACAGCCGCGGCACCTTCGACCCGGAGTTGAAGATGCCGCTCAGGATTTTCCACAAGCTCCTCGACAAAGGCGTCATCGCCCGCGCAATCGGCGTGTCTGGCATCGCGGTGTGCCCGCCCTACGTCATCGAACGCAATGACATCGACATCATCGTTGACGCCATTCGGGAGACTGTCGACGAGCTTGTGCGCGCCGTGGTTTGAGTGCTCCGCCTTACAGCGCGCGAGGGCACGTTAACGGACGAGGTATCACAACGTTGGGAGATAATTGCGTATGAGCGGAATCAAAGTGGTCGATGTTAGCGAAGCCGAAGTGTACGAAGAGCCAACGCTCGTCAGCCGCCGGGTGATCCGCAAGGAACACGGCGCCGAAAGCATGTCGTTTAACATCTCGACCTTGCACGAAGGCTATGACGATCCGGCGGTCGCCTACCCGGAGCACGATGAAGTCGTCTATATCCTTACCGGGACGGTCGAATTCACCTTTGATGGACAAACGCAATCGCTCGGCAAGGGCAAGGCGATCTACATTCCGCGCGGTCAGACATACGGCTATAAGGTGACCGAGGGGCCCAACGACGTCGTTGCTGTTTTTACGCCGGCCAAATTTTGATCATGGCGCGCCAGAACGGCATGTCCAGCGATGGGGTCGCTTGGTCAGAAACGAAATGGCGCTGCCTATGACCTACGTGGTATGGCTCTACCGCCATGTTTGACCACCTGATCTCACCGATTACGCTCAGAAGTCGGACCTTTCGTAACCGCATCTTCTCGTCCGGCCACCAGACCCTGCTCGCGCGCGGGGGCCTGATCACCGATGCATTCGTCGCCTATCACGAAGCACGCGCCCGCGGCGGTGCCGGCCTCATCATTACCGAGGCCGTCTCTGCTCACGAATCCGCGTATTTCAATGAATACGTGCCGTCTGGTTTTCTCGACGAGTCGATCCCCGGTTTTCGCCAACTCGCGGAGGTCGTTCATGGACATGATTGTGGACTGATCGGGCAACTCTTCCATCCCGGCGCCGAAGTCGCAGCAATCCTTGATGACGGCAGCCGTCCCGTAGCGTGGGCGCCTTCGATACATCAGCAAGAGCGCTATCTCGTGACTGCCCGTCCGATGCCGGTATCAATGATCCGCGACGTAATCGAAGGCTACGGTGACACTGCCGCGCGCATGGTTACCGCAGGGCTCGATGGTGTTGAAGTACTCGCAAGCCATGGTTACCTGCCGATCCAGTTCTGCAATCCCCGGGTCAATCACCGCACCGACGACTATGGCGGCAGTTTCGAGAAGCGCCTGCGCTTCCTGAACGAAGTGCACGACACGATACGCGCAAAAATCGGTACGGACGTCGTCATTGGTTTACGAATTTCCGCCGGCGATCGGATGGCTGAAGGATTCAGTGAAGACGAGGCGCTCGAAGTATTGGGTGCGCTCGATTCCGCAGATCGCTTCGATTACTTCAACATCACCTTGGGCTCGTCTGCTACCACCGAAGGCGCGGTGCATATCGTGCCACCGATGTCGATCGAACCGGCCTATGTTGCGCCCTACGCTGAGCGCGTTAAACGCGCCACCAGCCGCGCCATTCTTGTGACCGGACGATTCCGCCGGCCGCAGGACGCCGAAATCGCGCTTGAGGCAGGGCAGGCGGACATGATCGGTATGACGCGCGCACAGATCTGCGATCCAGACATGGCGCGCAAAACATTCAATCAACAGGCAGACGAGATCCGCGTGTGCATCGCCTGTAATCAGGCCTGTATTGGGCACTACGCGCTCGGTGCACCAATATCGTGTATACAATTCCCCGAGTCTGGACGCGAACTGCAATATGGCGAACGCAGTGCGGCGAGCGTCTCGCGTGATGTATTGGTCGTTGGCGGCGGTCCGGCGGGTTTAAAAGCTGCTGCCGTCGCCGCCGAACGTGGCCACCGTGTCACCTTGTACGAAAAGAGTGCGCGACTCGGCGGTCAAGCGCTGCTCGCACAACTGTTACCCCAGCGCAGCGAATTTGGCGGGATTGTTACGAATCTGGAGCGGGAAGCACGTAACGCGGGGGTCGACATCAAAACCAGCGTCGAAATGAACGGCGAACTGATTCGATCAAGCGGCGCCGATGTCGTGATACTCGCGTGCGGCGCGACGCCGCACATTCCCGAAATCGAAACCACCGACAGCGCTCATGTCGTTACGGCATGGCAAGTCATCAATGATGAAGTTGAATGCGGCTCTCGGGTCGTTATTGCCGATTGGCGCGGCGACTGGGTGGGCCTCGGTTTAGCCATGAAACTGATAAAAGCCGGACATCAGGTTCGCTTGGCGACGGTCGCGAATTGCGCTGGGGTGAACCTTCAATTCTATACCCGCGATCCGATGATCGCCGAGATCGATCGACTCGGTGTCCAGTTTACCCATTACGCCCGTCTCGCCGGTGCGGACGAAAGCGCTGCCTATTTCGTTCATGCGAGTGGCGGGCATATGATGGATTTCGAATGCGATACTTTAGTGCTCGCCTACGGCCACGAAAGCGAAATGGCGCTATGCAACAGTGTTGAGAACAGCGACCTCGAAGTTCGTGTCATCGGCGATGCGCTGTCACCGCGCACGGCCGAAGAGGCTGTGCTCGAAGGATTAAAGGTGGGATGCGAGATCTAGAGTTGTTCGATCCATTTGAAAAATCGGGGTCAGAGTAAAAACTCATATGTCGCCAAATTAGGAAGAATTGTTACTCTGGAGCAGACACGTTACAGCGCGCACCCGTTCTCAGGATCCACAGGACGCAATTAAGCCCATCCCGGGCAGGCGACGGCGTCAACAAGACTATTGCGGATCGAGCAGGTAGT
>JAYYZW010000127.1:0-15446 GCA_036339995.1 Pseudomonadota bacterium | reverse complement strand
GCGCGACTCGTTCGATCCAAAGCACACGACGATCACACAGCGCGCCTGCGACAAGGACCATTCGATCGCTTCGAGGTGAGGGCGTTGCGGCGGCCGAAAACGTGCGCAGACGGCGATGGTGTCGAAGCTTGGCACCTTTAGGGAACCTCTGAATAAGTCATGGCACATCTGCCTTGCTCATGAAATCGCAGAGCCTTACATTTCGAACCTTGTCAATAGTCCCCGCTATTGCCTGCGCTTCGTGCCTTGATCTGCACCATTTCATGAACAATTCATGACGCGCCATGACTTATTCAGAGGTTCCTTAGACGTGAACGCCGAGTACCTTTAGGGCAGCTTCGTGCAAGGCGCCGTCGGCCGCCGCGACCGCACGGCCGCCGCCGCGAATCACCGCGCCCGACCAGTCAGTGACGACGCCTCCCGCCGATTCGACGATCGGGATCAGCGGCGCGATGTCGTAATAGGAAAGCTGGGCTTCGACCACCAGGTCGATATGGCCGGCGGCCAGCAGACAATAACCGTAGCAATCTGCGCCGAATCGCGTCAGCCGCGTCTGTCCAGCCAGTCGGTTAAAGGCTTCTGCTTCGCGGCCAGGCTTGAACATGTCCGGTGAAGTGGCGAACAGGGTCGCCGCTTCGAGTGCGGGCGCCGCACGGCAACGCAACGGTGTTGCACCCGCGGCCGTGATGAGTTCGGACCGGCCGTCGCCGCCGACGAAACGATCGCCAACGTAGGGTTGACTCATCATGCCGAAACGCGGCACGCCGTGCTCGAGCAGTCCGACCAGCGTACCCCAGGTCGGCATGCCGCTCATGAAAGACCGAGTGCCGTCGATGGGGTCGATAATCCACGTGAACTCGCTCGTTCCGGGCTTCTCGGCAGCCTCCTCACCCACGATGCCGTGTGCCGGGAAACGCGCCTCGATCAATCGCCTTAATGCTTCTTCCACTGCACGATCCGCCCCCGTGACGGGATCGAAACCGTCGACAACGGCCTTGTTCTCCACCACCAGTGGGGCACGAAAACGCGGCAGGGTTTCTCGCGCCGCAGCGGCGGCGAGTTCCTCGAAAAACGTCCATACGGTTTCTTGATCAATGCTCGACATACCGGAACCTTAGAGCCGCGCGCCGCGGCATCATCGCACCGGGCACGGCATTTTCCAACTGCGGCGGCCGAAAGGCGCGGCCAACGGTGTTGTAGTGCCGTGATCACGGTATGATCGAGGCCGACGCCGGCACTATGAACTCACACCGACGATAACCATCAGAAAGCAACAGAGAACGATTAGGACCTCGCAATCTCCAGACGGAACCGTCGCGCGGGATCGGCCGCCACAGACTGTCGTCCCTCGCCCTACAAGCACATCCGATCATGAATGAATTCATCGCCGCGCTGTACGAACGCCTGATACTGCGGCGTCCGGTCATCGTACTGACGATACTCGCGCTGATCGGCTTGGTGTTCGCATCGGGCACGCGGGATTTTAATCTCGATGCCTCTACCGATGCGCTGCTCCTAGAGAATGACAAGGATCTGCGGGCCTTCCGCCAACTGTCAATGCGCTACAAGACGCGCGAGTTTCTCTTCATTGCGGTCGTCCCGCCGGACGATATCCTGTCGGACGCCACGCTCGAACGGGTCGGGTCCCTGCGCGACGAGATCGCCGCCCTCCCCGAGGTGCTCGATATCGTCTCGTTGCTCGACGTACCCCTGGTAACCAATGTACCGGGCTCGGTCGCCGACATCGCGACCAATTTCCGCACTTTGCGTTCGGACGACGTGAACCTCAAACGCGCGCGGGAGGAGCTGACGCAGAGCCCGATTTACCAGGACCTCGTGGCCAGCGCCGACGGCAAGGTCACGGCCTTGCAGGTGTTCCTCAAACCCCATGCCGAACTGCCCCGCCTGAGCCGCTTGCGGGATCAACTTCTCTACAAGAAGGCCTACGAGGATCTCGATCCGCAGGAGGCGTCGAACCTGGAGAACCTGCGACCCGACTATGAGAAGGCCAAAAACGAAGCCGGGGCGGCGACCCGCAAAGCGATCGCCGACATCCGCGCCATCATCGTTCGCTACCAGGGGGATATGCGGCTTTACCTCGGTGGCGTACCGATGATCGAGGACGATGTGATTACTTTCATCGGTAACGACTTGGTCAATTTCGGTACGGGTGTATTCGTCTTTCTCGTCGTCATGCTGACCATCATATTCCGCGAACCGCGCTGGGTTCTGCTCCCGCTCGCCAGTTGCTTTTACGGCAGCACGGTCATGATCGGGCTGCTCGGTATTATCGAGTGGAACGTCACTGTCATTTCGTCGAATTTCGTCGCGCTCATGCTCATCATCACGATGTCGATGAACATTCACCTGGTGGTGCGATATCGCGAGCTGTTTCGAGATTATCCCGGTGCGGACCAGTTCGAACTCGTTAAACTGACCACCCGCCACATGGTGCAGCCTTGTTTTTACACGGCCTTGACCACGATCATCGCGTTCGCGTCTCTCGTGGTGAGCGACATCAAGCCGGTCATCGATTTCGGCTGGATGATGACCATCGGCCTGGCCGTCGTGTTCGGAACTTCTTTCCTGCTCTTTCCGACGCTATTGCTGCTGACCAAACGCAAGCCGCTGACCCGGGCCGAAGGCGACACCTATCCCTTTACCGCATTCCTGGGCCGCCTGACCGAACGTCACGGCTCACTCATACTCGTGCTTGCCGTCGTCATCGGCGCCGCGGGCGCCGCGGGCATACACCGATTGCAAGTCGAGAACAGCTTCATTTCGTATTTCCACGAAGACACGGAGATTTACCAGGGCCTGAAGCTCATCGACGAGACCCTGGGCGGCACGACACCGATGGACATCGTGTTGAAATTTCCCAAGGACGAACGCCCCGACAACGGCGCGCTCGATGACGATCTCGCGGCCCTGTTCGACGAGGTCGAGAGCGAAAGCAAAAAATCGGATTCCTGGTTCACGCCAGAGAAACTCGATCGCATTAAAGAGGTCCACGATTACCTGGATAGTCTGCCCGCCATCGGCAAGGTGTTGTCGCTCGCCTCGGCGATACGCGTCGCGGAAAAAATCAACGGCGGCATCGAATTCACGGCATTCGAATTGAACATCATGTATAAACGCGTGCCCGCGCCGGTGCGCGCGGCGATGCTCGATCCCTATATTTCCATCGACAACGACGAGGCGCGAATCGCGGTCCGCATCATCGATTCCATGCCGGACCTCCGCCGCAAGGAACTGCTCGAGCAAATCGACGCCGACCTGCGCGAAAAGTTCGGACTTGAGGCGCACGAATACGAAATTACGGGCTTGCTCGTGCTGTACAACAACTTTCTGCAGAGTCTGTTTCGCTCACAGATCCTGACGCTCGGCGCGGTCATGGTCGGCATAGTGATCATGTTGACCATCCTCTTTCGATCGCCTGTGGTCGCGCTGGTCGGCATCATTCCGAATATCCTCGCGGCGACTTGCATCCTGGGCTTTATGGGATGGATGAACATCCCGCTCGACATCATGACGATCACCATCGCCGCGATCACGATCGGCATCGCGGTCGACGACTGCATTCACTACCTCTACCGCTATAAAGCCGAATTCCCACGCATCGGTGATCCGATCGAAACCATGCACTACTGCCACGCCAACATTGCCAAGGCGGCGTTTTACACAACCTTGACGATCACGGTTGGTTTTTCGATTCTAATCATGTCGAACTTCATCCCGACGGTCCTGTTCGGGATGTTGACGGCCGTAGCCATGATCGTGGCCCTGCTGGCGGCCCTGACCCTGATGCCCAAGCTGATACTCATGTGGCGTCCGTTCGCGTCGTCTTGATGGCGGCACCAGATGGGCTTTTTATGGTGTCCCAGACCCGCACGTTCCCGGCGCTCCCCGGGGCGGGATCCTACGGATACCCTTGCATATAACATTCGGTTATTTGCTTATAATTATTTTGTGTACTAGGTTAATTCCCGCCGGATAAAGACAACGAGCAAAGACGAGGAGACCGCCATGACATCCGATCATTGTAAGCATTCGCGCACCAATCGATTCCTGCGCTTCACCTTGGGGCTCGCCCTCACCGCCTTCATTGCAGCAGTGACGGCGGACGAAACTTGCATGTCGCCCTACATGGCCAAGATCGTCGGCCAGGAAGACTATGTCTATGTGTGGACCATGGGCGTCGAAGGGCTAGGGGACGAGCAGGACAAGATCGTTACGATCGACGTCAACCCCGCTTCCAAGAGCTACGGCAAGATCGTTCACTCCCTGTCGCTCGGTGGTCGTAATGAAGCGCATCACTCCGGATTGACCGATGATCGTCGGTACCTCTGGGCGACCGGTCTGGACACGAACAAAATCTTCATCATCGACATCCACAGCGACCCGGCGAAGCCGAAGCTGCACCGGACTGTTACGGATTTTGTCGAGAAGAGCGGCGGCGTCGTCGGCCCGCATACGAGCTACGCGATGCCCGGGCGCATGCTGGTCACGGGTCTGTCAAATCACAAAGACCATGGCGGTGTCACGGGCATGGTGGAATACACCAACGCGGGCGAATATATCACCACTTACTGGATGCCCAAGGATGGCGATCTGCAGGGCGCGGTCAAATCCGGAGAATTCGCCGACGGCTTCGGATACGACGTGAGGGCCTTGCCGCGCCGCAATGTGCTCGTGACTTCCTCGTTCACGGGTTGGAACAACTACATGATGGACCTCGGAAAGATGATGGCGGACGCCGAGGCGATGAAGCAATTCGGCAACACCGTCGTGATCTGGGACCTGCATACCCGCAAGCCCAGAAAGATCCTCGATGTACCGGGTGCGCCGCTCGAAGTGCGCTGCGCCTGGGGCTCCCAACACAACTACTGCTTCACCACGACAGCGCTGACGTCGAAGATCTGGCTCATATACGAAGATAACGCCGGCGAATGGCATGCCAAGGACGTCGCCGACATCGCCGATGCGAGCAAGATTCCGCTGCCGGTGGATATTTCCATCGCCGCCGACGATTCGCTGCTGTGGGTTAATACCTGGAACGACGGTATGACACGCCTGTTTGATATCTCCGATCCGCATGCCCCGAAGGAGATCTTTACGAACAAGATCGGCGGCCAGGTCAACATGCTGTCACAAAGCTGGGACGGCAAACGGATATACTATACGTCGTCGCTGCTCGGCAACTGGGACAAGAAGGAAGGCGCCCCGGGCGACGTTCAGTACTTCAAGGCCTATACCTGGGACGGCGAGCAATTGACGCACAAGTTCTCGATTGATTTCGAAAAAGCGAAACTAGGGCGCCCGCACCAAATGCGATTCGGCGCACATGCCTTGTATGCCAACAGCCTGCCGCTACCATCGGGGCCTGCCGTCGCAACCCACCCGTAAGCACGCCTCGAAACGCGTGAGCCGCCTGCATCGGGCGCGCCTGCGCGCGCCCGGTATCATCGCACTGCTGGCGGCGCTGATCGCCGCGCCGGCCGGCGCCCCCAAGAAAGCCTCCGAGAGGCCGACCGTCCTCGCTCCCGGCTACGCTGCGCTCGAATACGCGGCACCGGTTGCCGGCACTTACGCGCTGCCTGCGCTTGGACCAGCGGCAAACGGCCGCTACCTCGATTCGCAGGCTGCCGCGGGTGAACTGCACGATCTGTTCCGCGATCGCGTGACGGTCATCAGCTTCATCTACACGCAATGCGACGACGTTAACGGCTGTCCGCTCGCCACGTTCGTCATGGGGCAGATGGCGCGGCGCCTGCAGGCCGATCCGCAGATCCGCAAGCGCCTCAGGCTGGTCAGTTTCAGTTTCGACATCGACAAGGACACACCAACCGCTCTCGAGCGATATGCACAGTCCTTCCGTCCACAGGGCGCGAGCTGGGATTTCGTCACCGCACCAGATCGTGCTTCGCTGACCCGCACTCTCGCCGCCTACCAGCAATCGGTCCAGCAATCCGAGGGGCATGCGTTCGCGCATATCCTGCGCGTGTTTCTGGTCGACTCAGACCTACGCATTCGGAATATTTACAGCACCGCCTTCCTGCACGCCGATACCCTCGCCGCCGACATCAAGACCGTGCTGCTCGAACAGGGAGATATCGAGTCCGGTGGCGGTCACACCGGCCTCTCGACAAAGGCGGATCAATCGAGCACGCCCGCAGCGGATCCGCACCTGGGCCTGCCACCGCCGCAGGCAATGAACGGCCCGGTGCCTACCGCGGCGCAGGCCGCGCTCGGCGAACAGCTTTTTTTCGATCGCCGCCTGTCGCTCAATCGCACCATCTCCTGCGCCATGTGCCACATTCCGCCACAAGGGTTTGCGGTCAACTCGCTAGCGACAGCCGTGGGGATCGAAGGACGCACGGTGAAGCGCAACGCGCCAACCCTACTCAACGTCGCGTTTTTAAATATGCTCTTTCACGACGGACGCGAGAACCGGCTTGAACAACAGGTGTGGGGCCCCCTGCTGGCGCATAACGAAATGGCGAACCCCTCGATCGGCTATGTGCTCGACAACCTCAAGCGCTGGCCCGAATACCGCGGCCGCTTCAACGAAGCTTTCGGGGCGGAACCGAGTATGGAAACCGTGGGCCGCGCGCTCGCGTCATACGAACGCACCCTGATCGCCGGTGGCAGCGCCTTCGACCGGTTCTATTACGCCAAGGATCCGTCCGCCTTGAGCGATGCCGCCAAGCGCGGCTTCGCGATTTTTCGCGGCAAGGGCGGGTGCGCGACCTGCCACACTTTTAACGATGAGTACGCCCTGTTCACGGATCAGGCGTTGCATAATACCGGCCTCGGCTTTCTCGCCTCGATGACGCCAGACGATGGGCGACGCAGCATGGAGGTCGCTCCTGGAACTTCACTCGAATACGAGCTTACGGCCGTCGCAGATTCATCGGAAACGCCACCCAACGACCTCGGCCGCTACGAGATTACTGAAGATCCGGATGACCGCTGGAAGTTTCGCACGCCCAGCTTGAGAAACGCGTCACTGACGCCCCCCTATATGCACAACGGATCACTGTCCACACTCGAGGACGTGATCGCGTTTTATAACGACGGTGGCATCCCCAACGACTTACTCGATCCACTGATCCGACCGCTGGGTCTGACGAATGCAGAGCGCGCGGATCTGGCGTCTTTTCTGCGAAGCCTTACGAGTGAATCGATCGACGCACTGGTCGAACGCGCGCAGCGGGCCGAGATCGGTAATCCGAAGTTCGATCAGTGACTATCGTCGCTTTCGAGATTCCCGACATTCAATTCCCGTTCGATGAGAAATTCCATAATTTGCAGAACGTATGAACGACAACATCCAGATCATCAAGGAATTTATCGAAACCTAGTCAACGCTCAATTCCGAAAAATTGGCCAGCTATTTCGCTGAAGACAGCTGCTACCATAATATGCCATTAGACCCCGTGGCCGGACGTGAAAATATTCGCGAATTTATTGACGGATTCCTGGCGACATGGACCCAAACGGACTGGGTTCTAATATTGTCGCATCGGGGAACGTCGTGATTGTGGAACGACTGGATAAGGCGAAAAGCACGGCGGGCGACGTCGATCTACCGTGCGTGGGCGTTTTTGAAATGGACGCCAGTGAGATAAAAGTATGGCGCCACTATTTCGACATGCCTACTTATGCAAATGCCATGGGTTCATGATGTGTCAATGAAATACCTGCTCCCATAACAACAATGACAACAATGCCCGAGCTTGTTCTCCACCATTACGATGAAGCGCCATTCGCCGAAAAAATTCGGCTTATCTTCGGCATCAAAGACCTAGCATGGCATTCCGTCATTCAGCCATCGGCCTTACCCAAGCCGGATCTCGTGCCGCTGACCGGCGGATATCGCAGAACACCCGTGTTCCAAGTAGGGGCGGATATCTATTGCGACACACAATTGATCGCCGCGGAACTCGAAGCGCTTTATCCGGAGCCGACGATTTTTCCGGATGGTAACGCCGGCCTGGCTTATGCACTCGGCAGTTGGGCACACGGCCCTTATGTAGTCTCTTCGGTGGCGATCTACATGGGAGCGGAGGATCCGTTCGCCGGCGACGTCTCGCTGCCGCGGCATTTTTTCGAAGATCGCAAGAAGATGTGGAAGACTCAGTTCGACACCGATCAGCTTGGACCCAAGCTCGCAGGCTATCGCGCGCAACTGGATGCACACACAGACTTCATCAATATGCAGTTGGCCGACGGTCGCACCTTTTTAACCGGTGACAAACCGGGCCTGGTTGATCTGCACGCGATGTGGGACCCGTGGTTTCTACGCCGTTTCGCGCCCGCCGAAGCGAGCCGCGCCTACGACAGATTTCCCGCCATTGAGCAATGGGAGAAACGCCTCGCGGCGGTCGGTCAGGGTAAACGCAGCGAGATGGATCCTAAGCGGGCGCTCGAAATTGCCCGTGACGCCACGCCCGAACCGGCGACAGGTATCGATCCGAACGATGCCTTAGGCATTAGTCCGGAAACCACCGTCCGAGTATCGCCGTCGGACTACGCCGAGGTCGACGTTATCGGCGAACTGGTCGCAACGACGGTACGCACGGTAACGATTCGGCGCGATGACCCGGACGTGGGCCAGGTACACGTGCATTTTCCTAAAATCGGATACGTCATCGAACCCGCTTAGCCGCCGCGCCTCATGGGCGCGCATGGTCCAATGGATGTGTTCAACCGTGGGTGTCTAGCCTGCTCAGCATACTCCAGGCGAACGACGGCCCCCGCATATTCAACCACCCTTGATCACGGGCACCAGTACGATGGCGTCGTTTTCCTCGAGTACGCGGGCGCTGGCCGTCGCGTCATCCAGGCGGTCGCCGTTGAGCATGATGAAATACTCGTCTTCGTTCGGGACACCGAGTTCCGATATCAGTGCCTTAACCGTCGTTCCCGCTGCGGCCTCGCACGCGAGCGGACCAGCCGCCGTGTCGACCGCATCGGGATAGTACTCTTGCAGGATACCGATAAGATTGATCGAAACCTGCACCGCCGTTAGAAACTAGAGCCCCAAGCGACTCAGCGTATCCGCCGTCGGTACGCCGTCAGCCGTCCAGCCACGAACTTCGTAGTACTTGGGCAGCATCTCGTCGAGCTTGCACACCATGCCCTTGGCGGCACCACTCGGCGCGGGTTCCTCGAGAATGCGCTTGGGCAGCGTATCGTCCGCTTTGGACAAGCCCGCCGCCGTATTGAACTGTCGTTCCATGTTCCAGATGCGCTCGCCCATAAGCAGCAGGCGATCGACGTCCCATCCTCCTTCGCAGGCGGCATCGATCTGAGCCGCGTAATGGACCATTTCGCCGCCCACATGTGTCGGGAAAAGACACAGGCCCGTCGAATCGATGGCCGCGATAAAATCCTGTGATTCTTTGACCATCGCCGGCTTCTCTTCGATTTCTAACGTCGTGAAATCATGCACATAGGGACTTGCCCGCAAGTGGCAGGCGCCGCGGTTACTGGTGGCATAAGCCAGGCCCATGCCCTGCATGCTGCGACCGTCGTACGCGGCGAATTCCTGGCCTTTGACCGCCATCGACAGTTCCGGGTGCCCGTATTTCTCGCATAAACGCTTTGAACCCGTGCCGATGTCCACCCCGATCCCCTCGCCCTTGGCGATCATTTCGGCCACCCGGCACAAGGCCTCGGCCGAACCGAATTCGAGCTTGAGGCCGCCCGTGTCCTCCTCGGTGATGGCGCCGATATCGTAAAGCTCCATCGCGGCCGCGATGGAGCCGCCCAGCGAGATCGGATCCATACCGTAATCATTGCAGAGGAATCCAACGTAGGTCGCGGCGTCCATATCGTCGACACCGACCGCAGCGCCGAGGGCGTAAGCCGTTTCGTATTCGAGACCGCCTGACGGTACCTGGTAGCGTGGCTGGTCCTCGACGGAAAAATGACTCGGATCGACGTGGCTCAAGCGCCCGCAGCCGATGGTACAGGCGAAGCACGCGCTGACCGTGATCAAATTAACGTGGCCGTTCTCGTTCGGCGATTGCATCGCCTTGGCGTTGAGCTTCTCGTGGCCTTCGAACTGGACCTCGCGATTATTACGCGTCGGCAGGGCGCCGTAGGTACCGGTCGTATCCATCATCGAAATCGTGCCGTGGCGACTCAAACCGATCCGCTCCTTGGACTCGGCGAGTACCTCACGGAATTCTTTGATCGCAACGTCGAACGCCTTGAAATCGCGGACCCCGACACCCTTGGTGCCACGTACGGCGATGGCCTTGAGTTGCTTGGAGCCCATCACCGCGCCGACGCCGGAACGTCCCGCTGCCCGATGCAAGTCGTTGACTATGCACGCGAAGTGGCAGCCCGATTCTCCCGCCGGGCCGATGGAGGCGACGCGGATCAGCGGGTCGCCGTGAGCATTCTTGATCGCGGGTTCGAGATCCCACACGCTCTTGCCCCAGAGGTCGCCGGCCCGGACGAGTCGGGCTTTTTCGTTTTCGATGTAGAGATAGACGGGTTCCGAAGCACGGCCCTCGAAGATGATCATGTCCCAACCCGCCATCTTGAGTTCGCCGCCGAATTGCCCGCCGGAGTTCGAACAGGCGATGGCACCCGTCAACGCACCCTTGGTGATGACCGACCAACGTCCGCCCGTGGGCGCCATGGTCCCGGTAAGAGGGCCGGTCGCGATGATCAGCTTGTTGTCCGGCGACATGGGATCGACCTTGGGGTCGACCTCCGCACTAAAGTACTTGGTGCCGAGACCGCGCTGCCCCAGATACGACTGGGCCCATTCCATATTGAGGTCTTCGGACACGCAGGTGTCTGCAGTGAGATTCACGCGCAGTAATTTTCCGTGCCAGCCCATTGTCACAGCTCCTTAAAAATCGAGACGAGATCGATCAATTGCGCATTTTACCCTCTTTGCTCCGCGCTAACAGCCTGTAGGGCCTGGCGAACCGTAGTGATTTGGGTGGGATAAGGACGGATCCTTGAAAAGGCGGCAGGCCGCTAGCGGCCCCGGTGGCCCGAAGGCGCCACAAAGACTCCGAAGCTTGTTCTCGGCGCCGCGGTCGGGGACACTGATCGAGAACGGCATGACCAGTTCCAAAGGACTGCAGGACCCATCATGAAGCAATCGATTACAACTGTTGGACAGATCCTCACTATCACCTTGATGCTGGCATTACCCGCAGCCGCGAGCTGGGCTCTCGACCCCTCACCCTCGCCGGAAGGTGCGGAAGTTTATTTCATCAGTCCGATGAATGGCGCGCGCCTTGAACGCCATTTCACGGTCAAATTCGGCTTGAAGGGCATGGGCGTCGCCCCTGCGGGCGTAGATGTGCCGAACACGGGACACCATCACCTGTTGATCAACGCCGATCCGATACCCGATCTCACGCAGCCGCTGCCGAGCAGCGCGCAGGTGCGGCATTTCGGCAAGGGACAGACTGAGGCCGAAATAGACCTCGAACCCGGCGCCTACACCTTGCAACTCGTGCTCGGTAATCATCTGCACATTCCGCACAATTCGCCGGTCACGAGCGGTGCGATACGCATTACGGTCGAGTAAGACTGCTAGCTGCGGTCGATTGCGCGCGCGAGAAAATCCACGATGTGACCGAGGGTGGCGTCTACCCGCTCCACATGCGGCGCATGTCTGCAGCCGGCCAGATTGACAGTCTCCACGGGGCCATACACTCCCGCTGCGATGCGCTCGACGTGGATCGAGGTCGAATAAGGATCATCGTCGCCACGCAGGGTCAACACGGGTATATCGATATTCGCGAGATGCTGCTCGATGTTCCAGCTCCTAAAACCGGGATCGAGCCATGTATCGCACCAGCCGCGAAAGGCACAATCGACGTTGTCGCCGTGGTAGCGGATCAGCTGCGAGCGTAAATCGGTCGATTCGTAGTCGCGTGCGACCGTCGCGATCGTCTCCACGCCCTTGTCTTCGGTCAGCACGTGCGGCGCCATCAGTATGAGCGCACGGATACGCGGATCGCGCCGCGCGCCGGCGTAGACGATAGCAATCGATGCGCCGTCGCTGTGGCCCAGCAAGATACTGTCTTCGAGCGACGCCACGTCGAGTACGTGAGGGAGTACCTCCAGGGCATCGCGTGTGTGGAAATCGAGCGGGCGAGGCAAATCGATGGCGGAGGACCCCCCGTAGCCCGCGCGGGAATACGTGAAGACCGCCAGCCCGGTACTTTCGTTAAGCCGCGCAGGAAAATTTTTCCACCTCGCCACACAGCCCAGGCCCTCGTGCAGCAGTACGAGGGTCGGTCCGCGACGGCGGCCGGGGAGTCGCTCGTATTCGAGCGACAAATCCGCGACCGAAATGAATCCGGTCTCGGCCATCTACCCGCGGATCCTTCCGGCGATCAGGCCGCGAGAAGACCTTCGCCGTTGGCCCAGTCCAGGGTCGCCGCCATGGCTTTTTCGAACTTGTCGAACATTTCATCGACCTGCTCGGAAGTGATGATGAGCGGCGGACAAAACGCCATCACGTCGCCAATCGCGCGGCAGATCAGACCGTTGGCGTGACAATGGCTCAGGCATTCCGCACCGACCTTACCGGGCGGATCGAACGCCGTCTTCGACACCTTGTCCGCAACCAGTTCGACCGCGCAGATCAGCCCTACGCCACGCGCCTCGCCGACCAGTGGGTGATCGGCGAATCGCTGCACGCGCTCCTGGAACTGGGGCGCAAGCGCGGCGGCGTGATCGAATAACTTATCGCGTTCGTAGATCTCGAGTGTCTTCAGGCCGACGGCACAGGCGACGGGATGCCCGCTGTAGGTAAAGCCGTGACCGAACATGCCCATGTCGTCGGCCGCATCGAGGAAGGCCTGGTAGATTTCGTCCTTGATGATCACGGCGCTCAAGGGTTGATACGCGCTGGTCAGCGCTTTCGCCAGCGAGATTGAATCCGGTTTAAGATCGTAGGTGTCGGCGCCGAAGGGATTGCCGGTGCGTCCGAATCCGCAAATCACCTCGTCATCGATGAACAATACGTCGTATTTCTGGAGTACCGCCTGGATTTTCTCGAAATAAGTTGCAGGCGGGGTGAGCACCCCGCCCGCACCCATCACGGGTTCCGCAATAAAGGCTGCAACGGTCTCGGGGCCTTCGTCGAGGATCAGCTTTTCGAGATTTGCCGCCAACCTCGATGAATAGTCTTCTTCCGACTCGCCAGGCTCGGCTAAACGCCAGTAATGCGGCATGTCGGTATGCAGAAAACGGTTGCCTTCTAGCGGCAGATCGAATCCTTTGTGCGAGAGCGGCAAGCCCGTGAGGCTACCCGCGGCAAGGGTAATGCCATGGTATCCCTTGAGCCGGCCGATGATCTTTTTCTTCTCGGGCCGGCCGATGACATTGTTGTAATACCAGACCAGCTTGATCTGGGTGTCGTTGGCGTCGGAGCCGGAGTTCCCGAAAAACACCTTCGATTCGTTCAAAGGCACCATCGCTTTGAGTTTCTCGGCGAGTTCGATTCCGACTGCGTGGCTCCTGCTGGCAAAGAGCTGAGCATAGGAAAGCTCTTTTATCTGATCGTAGGCGGCCTGGGCCAGCTCTTCGTTGCCGTAACCGAGCGCGGTACACCACAGGCCGGCGAGACCTTCGAGATACTGATTGCCCTGGTCGTCGTACATGTAGACGCCTGCGGCGCGCTGCAACATCATGGGACCCGTCTTGTGGTGTTGCGCAAGATGGGTTTGCGGGTGCAAAACGCTGGCGAGATCCCTGGCTGCCATGCTTCCGGGTTCAATACTCAAGACCTTTCTCCTCGATCGGATGTACCGGCGGTGGACCGGGAATTCTAACAGGATGTCGAAAACGCGGTTCTATGGCCGCGCGGCGGGTGGATACGGGTACCCCGCCTAACTGCCTCACGCCAGGGCACTGCTCAGTCCCTGTCGTCGACCGTCACGAATATCCCGACCGGCGTCGGATCCAGCAGGACGACCAGCGGCTGGCGGCGAAGTGAACTGCCGTCGCCCGCGCTCGCGCGCACCCACAGCGCCGACGCCGACTGCATCACGGTAAACTCGGAGTTTCCAGCGTCGAGCGCGCGAACGAGGAAAGGACGCGCGACGGGCGGCAACCGCATTTCACGCTGGGCGTAGCGGGAAGCTATCGCGGGACTGATCTGGACATAGGATACGTTTTCGAGCTCCGCGATCGCTTCATCGACAACCGCTGGCTCGACCGGGTAGACCTGCCAGGGCGCCAGTGCGATCGAATCCTCGCCGAACTGATGCGGTGCGCGGTACCAGGGGTGTTCGGATGCAACCGGACCTTGCGGCCCGGGCGAGCAAGCCGATAAAAAAAGAATCACGAGAACAGACGACACGCGGCTCGCCCGATCCTTGACGCAGCGAAATTTCTCGCTGCGCGAAATCGCGCACCTGCCCTGCTTCATCGAGTGGCCAATTTCAGCTGCATTGTTCATATCGCGAGTTTACGCGAGAGGCGATACCGTTGTAACGGGCTCGCACCTCGAGGAAACCGTAGCGATGGATCTCCCGGAGTTCGATGGGAGAGCGCTTCCCGATTCGGATCGGGTTCGCGAGCTGATTCGCACAACCGCCCGCGCTTAAACTATGCTGAGGGGCAAAATCAAGGTGGTAGTCACGTGTTCGAACTCACGCAAATGCGCTGCTTGGCGGATATTCCGCGCTTACAGGCACATCTCCGGCCGGATGGCACGGCACAGATATTCGAAGGTCGCAGGACGACGTTCGCCGAATTCGATCAGCGCACGAATCAGGTGGCGCACGCCCTGCTCGAGCTGGACTTCGAGCCGCAATCACGCGTCGGCTACCTGGGCAAGAATTCCGACCGTTATTTCGAACTGCTTTTCGGCGCCTTCAAATCGAATACCGTCGTCGTGGGGGTGAACTGGCGGCTGTCGGCCCCGGAGATCGAATACATTCTGAACGACGCCGATTGCAAGGTGCTGTTCGTTGGCGCCGAGTATTACGACGCGGCCGCGCAGATTGCTGCGCACTGCCCCGGAATTTCGACGATGGTAGCGATGGATGGTGCGCATCGCGAGTGGCCGGCATTCGAAGTGTGGCGTGAAACCTGCATGCCGGACGAGGTGCACGTAACGATCGCGGCGGACGACGACGCAATCCAGCTTTATACGAGCGGCACGACGGGTCAGCCCAAGGGCGTACAGCTGACCAACGCAAACTTTCTCGCACTGTTCGAGGCGACAGAAGCGGCTCAATGGGGAGTTTTCGAAGCGGGCGACGCGGCGCTGGCCTGCATGCCAGTGTTTCACATAGCCGGCGTCAACATGGGTGTGCTGTCCATTGCGCAGGGGACCACCAACGTTGTCATGAAGGAGGTCGACCCGGGCCTCATCGTCGATTTCATTTCCCGCCACCGGATCAACTACGTCTTTTTCGTGCCTGCGGTAATGCTCTTCATGAGCCAGT